>JAKAPQ010000107.1 GCA_021806945.1 bacterium
CGACTTGGCGGGTGCGGGTCAGACGATCGCCTTGCAGTGCGACCGCAAAAACGTGGCCGTCGGCAGTGCGCTCGAAGACCCGGCCGTCTTCGTCCGCAAAAAACAACGAGACGCCGCGAGCTTGCGCATCGCGCAACGCGACCGCTGACCCGGTGCGGGCGTCTTCGGCGAGGGTCTTGAGATCGGGTGGCATCAGGAACAGTCTACCACGCTCTACGGCGCGATGTAGTGGCTCAGGCCGCTATCGCCGGACCAGTTCAGCGTGGTCTCCGGCGCCTCCCTGAGGCGGAGGCCCGCCCCCGCCCGGCTGCAGCTCCACCTGACGGCCCGCTCGCAGGGCCTGCGCCACGGTAACCGCGTCGCGCTCGCTGGCCAAGTACTCCACAGGGCGACGTAGCGCGGCGGTGCGCTCTCGCTGATCCGCACGACGCGGATCGGGGTGGCTTTTCTCGAACCGGCCGCGCAGAACTCACCGTGCGTGAGCCGGTGGTCGAGGGGAATGCTGAGCTCCCGCACGGTCCGCGCGAATGAGCGCTCCCCCTCGCGCCAGCTTAGGATCTCGATGGCGATCCGCTGAGGCTCAATCCGCGGCTGCGCAGGACACGCAGGCGGCGCAGGCGTGCCCGTGACGATCGCGTCGGGAGTCGGTTGCGGCGCGGTCGGAACCACGACCGGCGCAGGCGGCAGATCGGGCATCCGCGGCACCGCTACCTTCACGTCGCTCATGTCCACTTCGCTCCAGGCGAGCGTCGAGGCCAGGTCGTCCGGCAACGCACAGCGCCAGAGGAACGCATCGTAATTGATCGCCGCCCTTGACGCGCATGAGGCCGGCGCATATCCGTGAAGTTCTATCGGATATTTCCCTGTGACCCCAGCGCCGCCGACACCGATGAAGGCGGCGCTCTTTACGTTCCACCACCCTCCCCCTCGGGCCGCATCGCCAACGTCGGATTGTACCGCGAACTTTATTTTGCCGCGCAGCCCGAAAGCGCCGTAGCCGAGGTTTTCGGATTCCTGCTCGCGTGGTACCCTGCAGATTTCGTTCATGCCGGCGGAAGACCGTACGCCGTCAGTAGTTACGAGTTGGACGATGCGAGCCCGATTTTTGACTTGAATGACACCGCGGCACTCGCGAAGATCGGCATCGAGCAACCATCGCACGTCGTCACCAAGGACCGCAACGTTTCGCAGAACTGGGCGCGAACGATCTTTAGCCTCGGGGCGTATCACGGCGCGTCATGGTGGAGTTACTACTCCCCCGATTGGACCGTGTACGGGCTCTGGGACTTTAGCTCGTTGCGACATTTTGGCTCGCCCGAGATTCTCACGCCGTCGCATCCGGCCGTGATTATCGCGGCAAGGACCATCGTCCGGCAAATCCATCCCCGGGCGGCAATGCCACGCCGACGACGAAGATCCTGAACCGACGGGATCGCTAAGAGTATCCCCAATAACGCAATCGTCGTTCCACTCCTGGCAGGAACCAACCACGTATACCGGAGAGCCGAATAATTGAGGGCTGCCAGCAAGGCAGGGTGTTAGTGGCGCACGCGTGGGCGCCGTATCGGCGGCGCGCGCCGGAGGACGATCCGGCGAATCGGTTGCCACGGACGCGCAAGGCTGTGGTGCGCGGTAATCGATCCGTTGTAGAGAAAGACGGCGCCGGCGCCGGAACTCGCCGTGACGACCGGTCCTCCTCCGCCGACGGTCGCATTACGGTTCCGGCCGCTGCCCGTAACGTTAGCGCCGTCGTCGAATCGCGAATAGATGCGGCCGCTCGCGCTGTGGGCTGCGATCTGCGCTCCGCCTGCCCGCACGCCGATCGCGACGTTTCCGTACTGCGATTCGAAGTGCGCGAGCCCGGGCTGGAAGGTTCCGTCGTCGTAGCCGATGCTGCCGACGATGCTCGTTGCGTCGATCTGCCGGACGGTGCAGCGTTCGCAGAGGATCGGGCCGACGGCGGTGCGCACCCGTAATCGCTCGAAGGAGGAGCCTGCTATGAAGATCGCGCCGCGCACGACTTCGGCAAACCCGGTCCCTCCCATGCGGCGCATGAGGATACGCCCGGTATGGACGCGCGCCACGAACGTCCCGCTGCGATAACCCTGCATCGAGATCCGTCCGGCACCGACGTTCGCGAGCACCAGCGCGGTGTTCGCCGGGATCTCGATGCGCACGCCGGCCCAGCGGCCGGCGGAACGCACCGCAACCGCGTCGTGCGGGTTCGCCGACATCGTAGGGAGGTCGAACGTCTCCTGGCCTAGCGTGACCGGGCCGAACCGCGAGTTGGTCGTCGACGAGAAGATCGGCAGATCGCTTCGCATATTCGCGGCGACCGCCTGCGCGCCGAAATGACGGACGGTGAGGCCGGCGGTCGATTGGATGTCGATCGTCGGGCGGTTCCAAGTCCGTATCTCGACCGAGCCCACACGGAGATTCACGCGCAGGATGGGCGAGTTGCCGACCGCGATCGATTGCGAGAAGCGCGCCGCAGGCCCCGCATCCGCAGGACGCGGCCACAGCGCCATCGTCGCCGGCAACAAGAGGAGTAGGCCTGCCGTCGCCGCACGCCCTCGTCCGAACGGAATATTCCGCACGCATTCATTGTAACGGCGCCGTCTCGCAAGCAGCATGAGAATCAGATGAGCAGCCATGGCCCCAAGCGGCCACATGGAAGCCGATGAAAATGCGCGAGGGCCGAAGGCCGGGGGCCACGGCGGCTTTGCCGACGGGGGGCGCGTAGCGCGCAGCGCGGATGCGCCATTATCACATGAGTTAGCCGGCTGCGTCGTCGATGCGCGGAAACGTTGCACGGAAGAGCGTACCGCCGCCGGGTATCGCCTCGGCTTCCACCCGCCCGCCGTGCACCCGAGCGATCGAGCGCACGATCGCCAGGCCCAGGCCAGTGCCGGGGATGGCGCGATTGCGCGATTTGTCGGTGCGATAGAACCGGTCGAAGACCAGCGGCAGTTCCTCCGGGTCGATTCCCATCCCGGTGTCCCGTACCTCGATCGTGCCCTCGGCCGGCGTGGCACTCACGCGCACCGTAACGCCTCCGCGCTGGGTGAATTTTATCGCGTTATCGATCAGGTTGGCGACGAGTTGGCGGATCAAATTCGGGTCGCCCGAGATCATCGGCCTCTCGCCTCGGCATTCGCATTCCAAGGAGATCTGCTTCTCGGCCGCGCGCTGCGAGGCTCCGCGCACCGCGTCGGCGGCTAGGCTTGCGAGCGAGATCGGCTCCTTGGCGATGCCGTCACCCGAATCGGCTTTGGCGAGCGTGAGCATGCCGCTCACCATGTTTGCGAGTGAGGCGCTCTCGCTGGCGATCGCCAGCAGGCTCTCCCGCCGGACGCGTTCGTCCGCGTCGCCCCAGCGCGCGAGCATCTGCGCGTTGGCATTGATGGCGGTCAGCGGCGTCTTCAGTTCGTGCGACGCGTCGGCGATGAACTGGCGCTCTCGCGCGAAGGCCTCTTCGAGCCGGCCGAGCAGATCGTCGAACGTTTCCGCGAGCCGGCCGATCTCATCTTGCCGGTTCTTCCATTTCAGGCGCCGGTCGAGGCGATCGGATCCGATCTCGCGCATCGCCCGCGCCAGCTCGTCGATCGGGTTGGTCGCTTGCGAAGCGAGTGCGATCGAGAGTGCGGCCACGGCCACAACCGCTACGGCGAGGATGAGCGCGATGGCGCGTTGCGTCTGCGAAAATGCGCGATAGAGCCGTTCGAGCGGTTCGCCGACCTGGACGACGACGGCTTGCCTACCCGATGCGAGCAATCGCTCCTCGATCAGGAACGGGCCCTTGGCCGTCTGAACGACGTGCGGCGCTACGGCGGAATGTTTTGGGGAGAGACCCGGGGCGGGCGGGAACGACATCGAGCCCATGTTGTCGCTCTTGTTGAGCGGATAACCCTTCGGCGTATCGACCTGGATGTAGGTATCCGGGGAAGCCCAGCGGCCGAGGTTGTTGCCGTTGGTGAGAATCTCGAGCGGCGCTCCTGAGGTGTCTTCGATAACGAACGTGTTGGGCGGCGGCAGCGTGGTGCGTACGATCTCGGTCATCGTCCGGTTGAGGCGCGCAGCCGCTTGGTTGTAGAGAATCGCCTGGACGCGCAGCGTGATCGTAAGACCGAGCGCAACCATGGCGGCGGCCAGCAGGAGCGCATACCACATGGCGATGCGCCACCGCAGGGACATTAATCTTTTATCGTGTAACCGACGCCGCGGACGGTCGTTATGAGCTTGTCCTCGAAACCGTCGTCGATTTTCACGCGGAGGTAGCGGATGTAGACGTCGATGAGATTGGAGTCGCCGAGGAAATCGCTTCCCCATACGCCGTTGAAGAGTTCGTCCCGCGAGTGGACTTTGTTGCGGTGCAAGAGCAAGTACTCGAGCAGCGCATACTCTTTGGCGGTCAAGCCGACCGCTTTACCGTCGCGGCGAACTTCGTGGCGGTCGCGGTCCATCGCTACGCCGCGGTACTCGATGAGGTTGGAATGCGGTACGCGCTCTCGCAACCGAGCGCGAACGCGTGCCAGCAGTTCGTCGGTCGAGAAGGGCTTTACCAGGTAGTCGTCGGCCCCAATGTCCAAGCCGGCGACGCGGTCGGGGATGCGGTCCTTGGCCGTGAGCATGACGATCGGCACGCGGCTGTTGGCACGCACGCGCCGGCAGATCTCAAGGCCGTCCATCTTTGGAAGCATCAGGTCGAGCACGATAAGGTCGGGCTCTTTCAGCGCGCGCTCCAAGCCCGCGAGCCCGTCGCGCGCGACTTCGACGGCGTACCCCTCGTGCTCGAGTTCGAGCTGCAAAACGCGCCCGATCGCCGCGTCGTCTTCGATGACGAGGATGCGGAACCGGAGTTCGGCTCTCTCAATCACAGATGGGTTATCGGCGCGTGACTCGCTTCGGCGCAGGCACCGCGACCAAATTCACCATCGATAACCAGCACGCGATGCCGCCCCCGAGCGCGATCCATAGAAGCGTCGGCGGTTGCGAAAAGATCTCCCGCAGCGTGTAGCCGATGGTTTGGATCGTCGCCGTGAAACGGTCGGCACCGCTCGTAAAGATCGCCGAGCAGAGCCAGACGAGCACGGCCGCCAGCGCACCCAGCGTCCACGCCTCCCACAAGCGGATCGGAAAGACCGGCCGGTAGACGGTCGCGGCCAGGATAGACGCGCGCAGATCCGCGGGCGGCTGCTCGAGCGGGAGCGCAAAGAGGGCTGCGTCGAGGTCGTCATGTCTCATTGAGGGCTCTCCATCGCGCCTTCGCGTAAGGCGCGCCGTAACTGTTCCTTCGCGCGGTAGAGGTGCGTCTTGACCGTGCCCATCGGCAGCTCCAGCACCGTCGCGATTTCATCGTACTGTTTTTGCTGCAAGTGGTACAACGTAATGACCGTTCGATACTTCTCCGGTAACGCCGCTATGGCCGCCCGAAGCCGTTGCGCTTCGTCCGCGGCGATGGCCGCCTGTTCGGGGCCAGGACCGCCATCCGCTCGCTCCGGGAACTCCTCATTGCTATAACGCTTGCGGCAAGCCAAACGGTCGCAGCAGGCGTGATAGGCGATGGAAAAGATCCAGGTCGAGAACTTGGATCCGGCTTTGAACGTGCGCAGGCTGCGAAAGGCTTTGAAGAAGGCCTCTTGGGTGACGTCGCGCGCTTCTTCGGCATCCCGCATCGTCCGAAAGGCCAGGTGGTAGACCGCGCGGTCGTAGCGCTCGACGAGCGTACCGAAGGCGTCCGCATTGCCGGCCAGCGCTGCGGCAACCAGATCGGAGTCCTCAACGCGGGTTACCGAGTCTATGCTTGGTCTCTCCAGTAGCGCTGCAGCCACGCCCGTGGTACGGGTGGGCATCGCCGGATGTTTCGCCGTATCGGGCGAAACACCGGGCGCCGAAAAGCGTACTTGGAAGAGAAAAAAGACGGAGGGGCGACAACGCAATGCTGCCGATGCTCGATACCTGCAGAGGCCCGTTCCCGGCGGACCGGGGGCGGAACCTGTGACCGTGGGCTACTCGCGAACCGCGATCGTGGCCATGCTCGTCGCGGCCGAGATCCTGGTGCTGGGCGCCGCGTTCTGGGCGTTGGGCGGGCGGACGGGGTTCACCGCCGGCAACGTAAACCTGCGGCCGATCGCCTTTCATCCCAAGGCGATCGGCCCGATCGACGCCGGCAGCGCTCCGCACGTGACCGTTAGCGATACCGATTCGCTCGTCACCGTCACGCCGTCCGGCGATGGCCGGGTGCACGTCACCGACCTTACGCATTTCGGCGGCGCGATCTGGGGTACGGGGCACGTCGCGCAGCTCTCGGTCGAACGCACGCCGGACGGCGTCCGCATCGAGCGCCCCGAGAGCAGCGGATGGACGAATGCATTCATCGACCTTGGCGGCTTCGCGCGGCGGCGCATCGCCGTTGCGCTGCCGGCCGGTGCCTCGCTCGACGTGCGCCGGTCCGCGGGTGCCGATATCGCGGGGCTGTCGGGGCCGGTTCGGGTCGTATCATTCGATGGACGGATCGTGCTGCGGGATTTGAGCGGCAGCGTCGACGCCCGTAGCGATGACGGCGCCGTCGAGGCGAGCGGAGTCCGCGGAGCGAGCATCTCGCTTGCTTCGCAAGACGGCCGCATCTCGTTGGTCGACGTCTCCGCGGGAACGCTCGTCGCGACGACTGCGGATGGCTCGATTCATGCGAGCGGGTTGAGCCTCGGCGGCCCAGGCGCGACCGGGCGCCTCCACACCGACGACGGCAGCGTTCACCTCTCCTTTGCGGGAGACCCAAACCTTTCCGTACGAGCCCACACCGGCGACGGCCGGATCCTGATGGATGGGAGTGCCACGCATAACGACGGCGCCACCGATGCGAGCTATACGCTGGGCAGCGGCGCGGGCAGCCTCGACGTTTCGACGCAGGACGGAACGATCTCGATGACCACGAATGGAGGTCAGTAAGCATGTCCAGCAACGATGTCGCAGCCTTCGCAATGGTCCTCATCTTCGGTATGCCGATCGCCTACGCGATGATCAGCCGCATCTTCGCTCACCAGGAACGGCTCGAGATGATTCGCCGGGGCATCGTTCCGCCGCCCGATCCGCGGACCATGCGGCAGATGGCTCGCGGCAAGGTGTGGGGAGGCGGCGCCTTCGGTTACGGCCAGCAGCAACCAGCTCAACGCCCGTACGATCCCTATTTTTACGCGCTATACCAGGCCAACCGCACGTTGCGTAAAGGCGTCGTCCTTACGATGATCGGTTTCGCGCTGCTCATGGGGTTGTCGTTCATCGATATCGGCCAGCCGGGGCCGTGGCTGCTCGGAGGCCTGATCCCCATGTTCATAGGCATTGCGCAGGTGATCGTCGCGCTGCTTTCAGGGGCGCGGCTGGGACCGTTCGGCGCGAGCGAGGGCGTACCGCCGCCGAGTACGTCGGCCGAGCAGCCGACGGCTGCGCAGCCTACGCCGGGGCCTTACGCGTGGCGCCCCGGCTCGACGACCGAGTTGCAGCGCCCGGTTCGGCCGCCGGACTTCAAACCGTAGGCCGCCGGCGCGGGGTAGAAAATCGAACCGCCGGGAGGTCTTCCCGGCGGTTCGATTTTTCTGTAACGTTTAGCCCCGGTGCTGAGGGTTCACTTACAGTTGACCAGGGCCATAGCCCATCCCGCGGCAGTTCTCGTCCGGACGAGGTACCCGTCGGAGGTGCGGTCGTAAACCTGATAGCCCGCTCGAAGCGCGTCGGCCAGCGATTTAAAAACCATGAGACCTGACATTTGCGTGGACCCTCCTTTCCTTCTTGCTCTTGTTTCTATAACGGCCGTTGCCGTGTAGAAGTTCAGT
>JAKAPQ010000108.1 GCA_021806945.1 bacterium
TTGCGGCGCTGCTCTACGCGTTCTGTGAAGGCGTCTTCTCCAGCTGGGCGACAACCTTCGTCCATATAGACCGCGGTTTTTCGCTGGCTACGGGCGAGGCCGCGCTCTCGGGTTTTTGGCTCGCGCTGACAGGTACGCGCTTGATCGCCGCGTTTACCACCCGCGCGCTGCCCCCGCGCTCGGCGTTCGTCCTCTTTTCCGTTGCGATCGCCCTAGCGCTCTTACTCCTTCCGCTCTGGGCTGCGCCGGCGGCGATCGTCGGGGGATTCGTCTTCGGCGGAATCGCCTGCAGCATCGTCTTCCCATACGCGATGTCGCTAGCGCTTGCAGCGCTCCCCGCCGATCGGGATCGTGTAGCCGGCGTACTCGTCGCAGCGCTTATGACCGGCGAAGGTGGCGGAACCTTCGTCGTCGGCCTGCTCCACGGGAATGCAGGGGTTCCACTGCCGTCGATCTATCGCTGGGCTGCGGGCGTCGCGTTGGTACTGGCGATCGTCGCAACGCTCGCCCGAAGGGCATCGCCCGAGAGCGCCGTGAAGGCGAGCTCGTAGCTACGCTCCTCGTGAGGCTCCAGAAACGGTAAGAGGCCACGTGCCTCCGCATATTCGCGGCCTTCGATGGCCGGCGTATTGGCTGGTTCGACCGACATGACGTAGTCGCCGCAATCGAGCTTGCGCCAGGTGAAGAGTGCCGGCAGCGCAATCGGATCGTACGCAATTTCGAAACCGAGGCCGTCGCCGCCGCGATACTCCGAATCCACGACGGCGGCGCGCGCTTTGCCGTCGGCGCACGCGCGCGGCCGATGCACGAAGACCTGCTCGGCGAACCCTGCCTGCGGCTCTCCGCCGCGATCCCATTGCCCGATGCCCGCCTGCGCCTGGGCATCGCGCGCCGCGAACCCGTCGTGGGAAACACTCACGCGCGTCGCCGACCCGAGCAACGGGAACCCCGCATTGCAGTGGTATAGAATCATGTGCGGCGCGCGCGAGCTCCCCTCGTTGACGACGCGATCCTCCAGGTGCAGCGTCGCACTGCCCAACTCCGTCCACCAGCACCGGCGCAGCACGAGGTTCGTGCCGAGCGCCTTGGTCTCGCGCATCGTCCCGCTGACCTCTAAGATGCAGCGATCTCCTTCCCACCGTGTTTGCGTTGCAAGATCGCCGGCGGGGATATTGCCGATCCGCCCGTGCTGCCCGAAGGTGCCCCATCGATCCTTCCCGGGCGGTCCGAAATTCGACAACCCACACGTCGTAAGCCAGCCGCCGAAGAAACTGCGCAACCATTCGTCGCCGCTGGGCTCGTAATAGGCCGGCGCGGCGATATCGTTAGCGCTGCGCCACACGAAGGGTGTCCCGTCAAAAACGGCGCGAGCGATGTCGAGCGACCGGTCCGCGACGATCTCTACGCACAAGCGACCGGTATCGATGCGCACGCCGCGAACGCCACGCTCGCGACCGGTGCCGTACGCGAACTCGGTGATGCCGCCGACTTGCGCCAAGGAGCCGATCCGTGCCTGCAGGGCCTCGCGCGAGAGGAAGCGCCCGTAAAGTTCCGGCACAGCGCCTCGCCCTATGGCCGCGTTATTTCGAGAATCGCGAAACCGCCGGCGTCGATGACGACGACGATCCCGTCGAGTATGGCCTGTTTGCGAAGCGTGCCGAGGTCCTCCCAATCGTTCCAGACCGTCGAGAAGACCCTCACCGTGTGTTCGTCCTCTGGCAGCGTCGTCAGCGATGCGGCCGTCGTCACCGCGTGCGGACTCGAATTCCCAATGAACACCATCGTGCGCGCATCGTCTGTGAAGGCTATCGCCGTTGCGAGCGGGTCGGCGACGCGAACTCCGTCGCTGATATCGCGTGCGTACGACGTGACCTTGGCATCGCACTTCAGCCCGGATGTCGTGTAGACGTTCAGCCCGTCGGGCATTCGAACGGCTACCCAGGCGATCGACTCCCCACGGAACGGGACGTTTGCCGCCGTGAGCCAGCGCCACTCCGCCGCGAGCGAAGGATTGATCTTCGCCGTCTCCCCACGTACGTCGAGGCCGCCCGCGCCTTCGATGGCCGCCCACAGATAACGCGGCGCATCCCATGGCGAGAGCATCATCCCTTGGTTCACGAGAATCTCGCCGTGCAGCCACTCCGAGAATTGTCCCGGAACGGTGTTGTTGCGCCGCGGATCGCTCGAGAAGTGCCGAAAACTCTCGGCTAGAGCCTTAGCCATGAATCCCGGGTTGTATTTCGCCGCGGCGAACGCGTACCAGAACGTCACCGCAACCCACACGCCGCCGAGAAGGCCGTAGCCGTTGGTCGGTCCGTAGATGAGATCGTCGCGCGGGACGGTGCGGATGCCCGCATCGGTCCAGAAGGCCGCATCGCTCAGCGTGCCGATGATGCGTGCGGCACGATCCGGCGGTGCGACGCCGAAAAGCACTGGAAAGACGAGATCGGAGGTGACGTCCGCCCGGCGGGAACCGTCGACGTCTATGGTCAGATAATAGAGGTCGTTGGCGGGGTTGACCAGATGCGTGTTGATGGCATCTCGGAGCGCCTCGGCTTCGCGATCGTACGACGCTGCGGCGGCGTCACCCAGGAAGCGCGCCATCTCGCTCAGCGATTTCAACGCGGCAAAGCACTCCGAGTTTACCTCGGTCGACGCACCGCTGATGCGGTAGTTCTGGATGACGTTGCGCCAGCCGACGATGCCCCAATCGGAGGTGGCGGTAGCATTGCACCAGACCAGGCCCCGCTCGTCGCGCTGCGAAAGCATGTACTCCATAGCGCGGACAGCCTGCGGATAGCACTCGCGCAGGAAGTCTTCGTTACCCGTGACCGTGTAGTGATGCCAAAGGGCGATCACGACGAGGGGCGTATTATCGTTGACGTTCAGGCCGTAGTCGTCCCACTTGTCGTCACGCACGTCGTAGTACTCGACGATTTTCCCGTTCGGCTCTTGAAGGCGAAAATACGCCTGGAGCGATTCCCGCGCGAACTCGGGATTGAGGTAGTCGGCACCGAAGGACATCCACGCCGTATCTCGGCCGACGCTATTGTTGCTGCGCGTGGGATCGTTGGTGAAGCACCATCCGGTCGGGGCGTAAGTTTGCACGCGCAGCATGTTGGCCTTGGCCCACAAGACACCCTGATTGACGTCGTGGTCCGGCGTGCGCAAGATCGACCGGCGCAAGTATTTCCAGTAATAACCCGTGGTCCGCTCGAGTGCCTCTTGACCGGCCGGGCATCTCGCACGGGCCGCCGCGAGATCTTGGCGCGAGGTTGCAGAGAGGACGCAGAGAAATTCGACCCAGCGCTCCGTTCCCGGCTGGAGATCGACGGCCACGTGGAGCGTGCCGACGGGATCGGAACCCGAGCCCAGGGCGGCGCCGGCGAGCCGCCCGGGCGACGTCCGCGCGACGACTCTTCCACGATCGTCGCTCGTCTCCCAATCTTGCGCCGCTTCGATGGTGGCGAAGAGGCGGACGTGCGAGGGCGTCGCGCGGTTCCAGGCGACGATCCCGCCCAGCGCTTCGTCGTACTCCGCTTGCACGTCTTGAGGCGTGTTGCCACGCAATTCGCAGAAGCCGTATGCATCGAACGAGACGGCCCGTTCGGTCGGGTTCTCGAAATGGATGCGATAGTACACTGCCGGCGGCGGTATCGAAGCGGCGTCGGGAGCTTCGCTGTTGAAGGGGAATATCTGTTCGTGCACGTGCACGCCGTTGTCGAGTTCGAATACGTGATCTTGGCGCTCGGGGTGAATGTGAAACTCGCCGTGGTGGCCGGAGAGGCGGACTCTGCTCTGCCTATCCCAGTAGTGCACGACGACGGCGCCGAAAAAATCGAACCCTGCATCCGAGCAATAAATTTTTTGAATCGCACCGGTCGGTTTGATGACGGTGCAACAGCGCGGCGCGCCAAGCGTGCTGCCCTGCGCCATCTGGTCGTCGTCCAGAACGTATGCGAAACGCGGGTCGACGACGGTGCCGTGCGAGGGATCGACGGCGGCGCCGATGAGGTCGTAACGCGCCATCACAGCGAACCCGCCTGGCGCATCATGCCTCCGTCGATGACGAGCGTGGCGCCGGTAACGTAGGCGGCCTCATCGCCGCACAACCAGGCGATCAGCCCTGCGACCTCTTCGGGTTTGCCCCAGCGGCGCAGCGGAATCTCGTCGAGGAGCTCGGTGTCGAGCTTCCGGTTAGCCTTGGTCGCGGCATCCATAGGGGTGTCGATCGCACCCGGAGCAACGTTGTTCACGGTAATTGCGTACGGTGCCAATTCGACAGCGATGGTACGCATGAGCATGCGAACGCCGCCTTTGGCGGCGCAGTACGGTGCGTTCGTCGGCGCCGTGACGTCCTCGTGAATCGACGAGACGTTCACGATCCGCCCGCCTCGGCCTTGCGCGATCATCTGTTTGGCCGCCGCCCTGCTGCATAGGAACGGGCCGGTGAGGTTCACCGCGATTTCGCGTTGCCACACGTCGTCGGGCGTATCGACGAACGGGTAGCGCGCTTCGATGCCGGCGTTGTTTACCAAAACATCGAGACTGCCGAACGCGCTCACCGTCTGCGCGACGAGGTTGGCAACGTCGCTCGCGTCGGCAACGTTGCCGGCGAAGGCAGCGGCCTTCCTTCCCGCCGCAACGAGTTCGCTGACGAGCGCTCGTGCGGGCGACGCATCGCCGAAATAATCGATTGCGACGTTCGCGCCTCGTGCGGATAGCGCTCGAACGATAGCGGCACCGATACCGGTGTCGCCTCCGGTGACGAGCGCAGTTGCTCCCGTTAATTCCATCTTCGTTGAGTAGGCGCCGTACGCCGGCATTCCTTCACAAGCAAGCGCACGCCGCACGATCTCGCTTGCGTCAGTGCGCGGGAGACGCCTCCGCGACCGACGCGCGTGCGCTCAGGGCCTGCCGCGCGATCGACGCCAGCGCCTGCACGTGCGCTTGCGCCTGCTCGTCGAGCCGGCCGTGCGCGCTCGCCGCATGCGCCGCGCTTTCGAGGTCGACCAGCTCTAACCGCGCGAGCGCGCGCGCGTCGCTCGGAGTTCCGGCTGCCGGGGCTACCCACATACGGGCCATTCGCCGCGCGAACGCGGTTTGCAAGTTGCGGTCGACCTCGTCGGCGGCACCGATGTTTCCAAAGATCGTGCCGCGCGACCAGTCGAAAAGATCCGAGAGGCTCATCGTCGAGCCGCGCGGGTACTTCGTCCCGAGATCGTCGATCCGCTGCAGCGTCAGTGGCGCGAAGATCTCGTTCAAGACGGCGTTTTGCGCCGCACCGGCGATCTCGACGATCGGCACGTCGTGCCGCGGCGTCGGAGCGTATGCCCAGCTTCCGCCGACCGAAAGCGAGCTCACTTCGGAGTAGGTGAGATCGCGCAGCACGCTTGGGTTTACCCGCCAGGCCGCACCCGAAAATAGCCCGGTTGCGAGCATATGCCACGCCCGCAGATCCTGGCCGCGCGATACGGCCTGCAGCGGAGGGCCGGCTCCGGGCTCGCCCTTTTCGGCCCGCGAAAGGTACTCGCCACCGATCGTGTGCGCGGGCATCTCGGCACACCGCTCGTAGTAGTAGAGCGGCATCATGAAGGCGCGCCGTGCGTCGTCGTACGGTTGTCCGGCACGCGGGAACCGCCGGTCGACGGCATTCATCAACCCGTGCATCATCCGCATCTGCACGCCGCACCACGCAAGCGGGTGGTCGGTCAGATCGAACATCTGCACGCGGGGGTCGATGGCGTGCCCGTTTGCGAACATCGTATCTTCGTCGGAGGCGAAACGATACATAGGATCGGTCCAGCGAGAGGCCCAGCGACGCAGCGTCGGCAACTCCTGCCGCGCCGTCGTAGCGCCCGGTACGTAACCGTATCCGTAATGGATGGCGTAGTAGTCGTATGGCCCGAGAACGAGCTGCACGTAGTCGCCCTGCGGCGTACCTTTCGGCCAGAGATTGATCGGCGCATATTCCATCACGGACGATGCCACGCCGTACTTGTTCGTAAACGCCTTGCTCTGCAGGTCCTTTGCGGTGTAGGCCATCGATCCGATGAAATTGTGCTGCAGCCCGAGATCGTGGCCCGATTCGTGCAGCACGACGCTGCGGAGATACTGCTGCTCGAACGCATCCTCGTTGGCGGCCGTCTCTGCAAGCCCGCGCTCGGGGGCGACGACGTAACGGAAGATGCGCTGCGACATGCCTTCGATGGCGTCGACGTTCACGCCGACATTGAGTTCCTCGCCGGTGCGCGGATCGGTCACGATCAACGCTTCCGCACCGTATTGCGGCTTGGTGGTATCGACCCAGCGCACCATGTTGTGCCGTATATCTTCTGGATCCCAGGACGGTGCAGCCGGTTGCTGCTCGACCCGGACCGCATCGAGGATCCCGATCTTTTCGAACGCATCGTTCCACGTCAGCAGCGCGTCGCGAACCGTCGTGCGGTAGCGCAGCGGAATGTCGTTGCTCAGATAGAAGACCAACGGATTCTTAGCCTTCGACGCCTTCCCGGGAACGGCGGGCTCGAAGTTCCAGCGGCAGATATAATCCACCTTGCGCGTCACGTGATCGTCGCTTGCAAAATCCAGCAACGGCTGTTCGAAAAAACCGATGCGCGGATCGGCGATGCGCGGCATGTAACCATCGTGGGGCAGCGCGATGATATTGTAGGTCATGTCTACTTCTAAGCTGCGCGCGTCTGGAGCGTTGTCGACGAGGTCAGGGTCGGCGCTGGCCCACGTTTGGGTCACGTGGAGCACGTCGTTCTCCGCGAACGCTTTGGCCGCGCCGAAGAACGTCCGCGACGGGTCCAAGTGGTAGCCGTGCAACGGGCTCTTGATCTCTTGATCGAAGATCGCGCCGTAATCGGCGACATCTCCGAGAAACGGCGAGGCAGAGATGACGACCGTTCCCGTCGCCGCGTCCTTTGCAACAACCGGAACGACGCCGACGATCGAACTCGGCAGCGACTGGCGGATTCCGGCCGACTCCGGCGTCGACGCGCGCACCTGCGCGTCGCTGTTCGGCCAGCGCATGACTACGCGATCGCCGATGTGCTGGAACTGGAAGATGCGGGCCGGTGCGACGTACGGCTCGCCGGCGGAAGGGCCGAAGCCGCCCAGGCCCGTCGATGGTACCGACGTTTCGATAAATTCGGATCCGGCGTTTGCCTTCGAGAGCGCGAAATAGACGCTCCCGTTCTTGACGATGACCGGGATCAATCCGGGCTCCACCGTCGCTCCCTTAACGAACGTGTCGTAAGCCACCGGCGACTTCGCAGCTGCGGATGCCGGCTGCGCGCCTAGCGCGCAGAATACCAGAGATCCCGTAGCTGCGAGAACGGCCATGCCGTATGAAAGACGTGCGTGCATCCTGCCTCCACTGCGTGTGTCGAGGCGCGTTTCGCCGATGATCTGCACAACTCCGGCTGCGCACGATCACAGTGACGGAAACGTGACACACAGGAACGTGCCGCACGCAAACGACGCTGCCGGCTGCGTTCACCTGATCGGCTCCTAGGAGCGGCGGGCTTCTCCGGCGCGATATCGGTAGGTGATGCGGCCCTTGGTAAGATCGTAGGGCGACATCTCGATGTCGACGCGGTCTCCGGGCAAAATCTTGATGCGGTGACGGCGCAAGCGGCCGGCGATGTGCGCCAAAATCGTGTGACCGTTCTCGAGCTCGACCGAGAACGTCGTGCTGGGGAATATCTGTTTTATGGTGCCGAAGACTTCGAGCGGAGCCTCTTTCGAGGGCTCGGCGGCCTGCCGGGGCCGGGGCTGGGTTTTGGTATTCCGCGTACCGATAATGACCTCTCTCTTGGAA
>JAKAPQ010000109.1 GCA_021806945.1 bacterium
CCTTCGGCGCCGGCGCCGCCCTGCGCGAGCGCGCCGATTTCTTGTGGTCGCTCTCGGATCTCACGTTCTTGCACGAGTGGGCGCGCGCCATCGTGCTGGAACAACTCTATCGCGCGGCGAAGATCGCGCGGAATGAGCCTTACCATCACTGAAGAGCAGCCCGCATCCCCCGAGAGCGCGCTCGCGGCCTTTGCCGAAGCGACGGCCCAAGCGATCGCAACGCGCTATCCCGGATCGCTGCCAATCGAGGTGACCTTCGAGGCGCCGCGGCGCCCGGAGTTCGGTGACTTCTCAACCAACGTCGCCTTCGCGCTCGCGCGCGCCGCCCGAAGCTCGCCGCAGAACGTCGCCACGGCACTAGTCGCAGAACTCCGCGCTTCGCATCCGCAGTTGCACGCGCTCTTCCGCGAGATCGAACCGACCGCCGGCTTCATCAACCTTCGCCTCGCGCCCGCATGCTGGCAAGCCGTGGTCGCACGCATCGTGCGCGAGGGCGAGCGGTTCGGCGAATCCCCCAAGAACGGTACGCGGGTCTCGCTCGAATTCGGCAGCGCCAACCCGACCGGGCCGCTGGTCATCGTGCAGGGGCGCGCCTGCAGCATCGGCGAGACGCTCGCCGATGCGATGCGCTACTGCGGTTACGACGTTTTCGTCGAATGGATTATCAACGATGCGGGCAGCCAGCTCGATACGCTCGGCCGTTCGGTCTACGCTCGCTACCGCCAGCTGAACGATCCCAAGTATCCGTTCCCCGAGGACGGCTACCCCGGTGACTATCTCGTGCCCATCGCTCGTGCGATTCGCGACGCCGAAGGCGACCGCTGGGAGGGCGCCCCGGAGTCGCAATGGCTCGCACGTTTTGCCACGATCGCGCGCGATACGCTCGTCGCCGGCCAGCGCCGGACGGTCGAGCGCTTCGGCATACGATTCGATCTCTGGCAGAGCGAGCGGGCCTTGCACGAAGAGGGGAAGATCACCGCGGGCGTGCGACGGCTGGTCGATGCCGGTCTGACCTACGAGTGTGAGGGGGCGCTCTATTTCAAAGCGACCGCATTCGGCGACGACAAGGACCGCGTGCTCGTGCGCGGCGACGGGCGGCCGACCTACCTCGCCTCCGATGTCGCCTATCACTACGAGAAGCTACAGCGCGCCGACCGCGCGATCGACGTCCTGGGCCCCGACCACCACGGATACATCGGGCGCCTCAAGGGGATCGCGGCTGCGCTCGGGTACGCCGGCCGCATCGACGTGATGATCGCGCAGCAGATCACGCTGATGCGCGGTGCAGAGCAGGTTTCGATGAGCAAGCGCGCCGGCCACATCGTCACGCTCGACGACGTCCTCGACGAGGTCGGGGTCGACGCGACGCGTTTCTTCTTCGTTATGATCGCGCCGGATTCGCCGCTCACGTTCGATCTCGCGCTGGCGCGAGAAAAGAGCAACGACAACCCGGTGTACTACGTGCAATACGGATACGCCCGTATCGCATCGGTGTTCGATAAAGCGACGGCGCCCGACGTCGATGCGGCACGCGCCGGGACGTCCCTTTCAACGCTCGAGCATCCGGCCGAGATCGCGCTCGCCCGGCGGCTCGCCGAACTGCCGAAGATCGTGCGCAACGCCGTCGACCATCTCGCGCCTCACCGCCTGACGCGCTACGCGCGCGACGTCGCTTCGGATTTCCACCAGTTCTACACCGAGTGCAAGATCCTCACCGACGATCGCGAACGGCGTCTCGCTCGCCTCGCCCTATGCCAGGCAACGAAAAACGTGCTGGCGCGCGTGCTCGAGATCTTAGGAGTGAGCGCGCCCGAGTCAATGTGACGGCGTACTCCCATCGGCGATGGCGATCTCCCCGTGCAGCCACGGCGCGACGAAGTAGCGCCAGAGTATCTTGATCAACGCCGCGGCCGGTATCCCAAGGATCATACCGGGTAAGCCGAAGAGCTCCCCACCGGCGAATACCGCAAACATCACGGCGATCGGCGAGACGCCAACCGAGTCGCCCATGATCTTCGGCACGAACACGTTGTCACTGACGCGCGCGACCACGAACATCACGACCTGGACGCCGATCAGCACGCCCCAGCCCTGCGGCGCCGCCAGGAGAAGCCCGAGGATCGAAGCGGCCAGCATGCCGATGATCGGCACCGCGTAGGCGACCGCACTCACCAAGCCCAGCAGCAGTGCGAACTTGAAGCCGAAGATGGCGGTTATCGCGGCGATGAGGATGCCGGTGATCGCACTGACGAGCGCCTGCCCGGCAATAAAGCTGCCGAACATCTGCACGATCTCGACGGCGAGTTGGCGCGCCGTCTCGCGTTTTCTTGCAGGGAAAAATGACGCAAAGCCTTCGGCGAGCTGGCGATGATTCAGCAGGAAGAAGAACGATAAAATGAGAGACGACAAGGCGATGAAGAGCGCGGTCGCGACGTTCAAGGCGACGGTACCGATCGACGCGAGCGCGGTCTCGACGAGCGCGCTTAGGCGCGCGCTGCTCAACTGGCTCACGTCGATCGCCTGCGTGGGAATCTTCGCAGCGGGAAAACGCCGCTGGATGTCGGTCTGTACGAGTTGCAGCCAGTTCTGCGCGCTTTCGAGATACCGCGGAACGTGGGCCGCCAGCGACTGCAGCTGCACGAAGGTCAGCGGCAGAACGATCAGCGCGCTGACCGTTATCACGAGGATCAAGACGACGTAGACGATCGCGATCGCCACGATACGCGAGATGCGCCGCCGTTCCAAGAGGACGACGACCGGATGAATGGCGGACGCCAGGAACGCCGCGATCACGAAGATCGTCACCGTTCGTGGAATACGCGTGGCGAACCACAGCAGCGCGACGGCCAGCGCAACGACGCCGAGCGCGACGAAGATCCGCCGCCAGTCGATGCCGCCTACAGGCGCTTGCACAGGAGCCTTCGTTCGGTGAGGTATCCGGCACTGTCGTAGAGCGCGCGCGCCGCGGTGTTGTCTTCGGTCACCATCAGACCCATATACGGCAAACCGCGCCGCCGGGCCTCATCTTCGGCGGCCTCCAGCAGGCCGGCCGCGACGCCGAGGCGGCGCAGATCCGGCTCGACGGCCATGTAGGCGACGAATCCCTGAGGCAGCATGGTCACCTCGTCCGGTAGGGTATCGAGCAAGAGTACGAACCCCGCGCGCCTTCCTCCGCGCTCCGCGATCAAGAGCACGTGCGACTGATCGTACGCAAAACGCAGCAGGCGCTCGTAGCTCGCCGCAGCCAGCGGCTCGTTGACGAAGCGAAAGGCCGCCACAGAATCGAGGATCGTACGCTTGCCGAGATCTTCCACGAAGGCCCGGTCGTCGAGCCGCCCGTGGCGGACCGTAAATCCGCTCATCGGGAACGCCAATGCGGCAGCAGATCTTCGAGCGCGGCCACCAAGGCTTCGTTCTCCGGCTGGGTGCCGACGGTCGCACGCAGGCGCCCGGGCATGTGCAGCGCGTCGCCGGACCGCACGATGATCCCGCGCCGGATCAAATCGTCGTATGCCCGCGCCGCGCTCGCCGGCACCTCGAACGCGTAGAAGTTCGCCTGAGTCGGATAGGCATGCAGTCCCAACCGCGCAAACTCGCCTTCGAGATAACGCTTGCCCGCGTCGTTTACGGCCACGCTGCGGCGCACGAAATCGGCATCGCCCAGCGCGCCCTCCGCGCCGAGCGCCGCCGGGCGCGATATGTTGAACGGCAGCCGCACGCGCTGCAGCCACCCGATCGTCGCCGCATCGCCGAAGCCGTAGCCGAAGCGCAGCGAAGCGAGCCCATAGATCTTTGACATGGTGCGCAAGACGATCGTATTGGAGCGCCGCGTGGCGAGGCCGACGGCGTCGAACGCTCCGGCGAACATGTACTCGCTGTACGCCCGGTCCACCAAGAGCGTTACGCGTTCGGGCAGCCGGCTTGCGAAGCGCTCCCAACGATCTGCCTTCAGGGCGGTTCCGGTTGGATTGTTCGGGTCGCAAACGAAGACGACTTTCGTTCGTTCGCTGACGGCCGCGAGCATCGCATCCAAGTCGTGCACGCCGTCGATCAGCGGCACTTCGACCGGCATCGCACCCGCCAGCAACACCGCTATCTTGTAGAGGGCGAAGGTTGGAACCGCCATCACCGCTTCGTCGCCCGGCTCGAGCAGCGTCTCGCAGACGACGTTGACCAGCTCGTTGCTGCCGTGCCCGAGCACGACGTTCTCGCACCGCAAGCCGTACGGCGCGGCGAGCCTCTCGCGCAACTCCGAATGGGCGTCGTCGAGATAGAGGTTCAGGCGATCGATGCCGCGGATCGCAGCGAGCGCGGCGGGCGAGCTTCCCAGCGGGTTCTCGTTCGATGCCAGTTTGACGATCCGCTCGAGCCCGTACGCACGCCGCACCTCTTCGATCGTGGTGCCGGGCACGTAGGGCGGGAGGTCGAAGACCGCGCGCCGCGTCATGCGGGGGTCGCTCGGGCCCGGCGCGATCCGGGGTCGGCGATCGGTTCGCCGGCCCGGCATTGCGGGCACTCGTCGGCCAGCCAAGAGCGGATGGGCATATCGAGCAGCGCGTGCGTTCGCACGCCGAAATCGGCGTCGCCGCGCCGCACGATCGCACCAACGCCGATGGGGACTGCGCCCGCATCTCGCACCACGCCGATCACCTCGCGCACGGATTCTCCGGTAGTGACCACGTCTTCGACGATCAGTGCGCGGTCCGCCGCTCCCAAGGAAAAATTACGGCGCAACGTGGCGATGCCGTCCTCCTTCTCCACGAAGATCGCTTTGAGGCCAAGCGCGCGTGCGGTTTCGTATCCGAGCACGATGCCGCCGACGGCCGCGCTCACGACGACGGTTGGCCGCTCCACGCGAAACGCGTCGGCGATCGCCTGGGCGACCGGCTCGACGATCTTCGGATCTTCGAGGATGCGGAACTTTTGAATGAACCGGTTGCTGTGGCGGCCGGAGCTCAACTTGAAGTGGCCTTCGAGCAACGCTCCGCGCCGTTCCAACTCTTCCTGGATGTCCAGCGTCGTACTCACCTTCTCTCCGTTCGAGCCGCAACCGAAGCGGACGCGGAGCGCATCTCGGCGAGAATCGCCGCCGCCGCGGCCAGCGGGTCGGCGGCCTGCGCGATCGGGCGCCCGACGACCAGGTAATCCGCGCCCGCGGCGACCGCTTGCGCCGGCGTCACCACGCGCTTCTGATCGCCGTGCGCCGAGCGGTCCGGCCGAATGCCGGGGGTCAGCGTCAAGAAGTTCGCTCCGAGGCGCCGTTTGATATCCGGCACCTCTTGCGCGCTCGAAACGACGCCCGCGCATCCGGCGTCGCGAGCGAGCGCCGCCAGGCGCGCGACATTCTCCCCCACGCTGCCACGCATGCCGATCTCCTGCAAGCCTTCTTGTGCTATGGAGGTGAGGATCGTGACGGCGAAAACGTAGGGCGCCGTCATGCCGAGTTCGTCGGCGCGTTCGCGCGCCGCCTCGACGGCCGAACGCATCATCTCGCTTCCTCCTAGGGCGTGGACGTCGATGACGTGCACGCCCGGGCGCACCAGGCGGCGCACCGCGGCGTCGACCGTTCGCGGGATGTCGTGCAGCTTGGCGTCGACGAAGTACCGTGCGTCGCGAGACTCGAGATACGAAACGATCCGGCCGGGATAACCGAACAGCGACTCGAAGCCGACCTTGAAGATGAGGTCGAGCTCGTAGAGGCTATCGATTACGCGTTCCGCTTCTTCGGCGGTCTCCACGTCGAGTGCGACGATCAATTGCGCCATCGGTGCCTCATCCTTCACGCCCTTCGCAGCGATGCGCGCCCGCAAAGCCGCGATTGGCTTGCCCGACGATCTGCCCGATCGAAAGCAGGCCCCGCTCGCCCAGATATGCGCGCAGCCCTTCGACGATTCGCTCGGGTATGCGCGGGTCGATGAAGTTCGCGGTCCCGATCGATACCGCAGTGGCGCCCGCCAAGAAAAACTCGAGCGCGTCGGTAACCGTTTCGATGCCGCCTTGCCCGACGATTGGAATCTTCACCGCGCACGCAACTTCGTACACCGCCAGCACCGCGATCGGCCGAATCGCGGGCCCGGAGAGGCCACCCGTAACGTTGCCCAGACGGGGGCGCCACGTGTCGACGTCGATCGCCATGCCGCGCACCGTGTTGATGACGGCCAGCGCGTCGGCGCCGGCATCTTCGGCTTCGCGCGCGACTGCGGCAATGTCGGTGACGTTGGGTGAGAGTTTGACGATGAGCGTCTTCTCCGTCGTATCGCGCACCAAGCGCACGACGCGCCCGGTCAGCTTCGGATCGCACGCGAACGTTTCGCCTTCGGCCGCGACGTTCGGGCAGGAGACGTTCAACTCGATGGCGTCGATCTCCGGCTGCGCCGCGAGCCGTTGCGTAACGTATGCGTACTCGTCGACCGAAAAGCCCGCTACGCTGCCGATCGTCTTCCACGGCCGCGGAACGCGCTCCGCGAGATCGTGCTCGAGATACCAATCGATGCCGGGATTCTGCAGGCCGATGGCATTGAGCATCCCCGAGGGCGTCGCGACCAAACGCGGCGCACGGTTCCCCAAACGCGGGCGTTGCGTGACGCTCTTGAGAACGACGCCGCCGATCTTGGCAGGATCGGCGAACGGTGCGAACTCCTCGCCCGAACCGTAACAGCCGCTGCCCATGAGCGTCGGGTACGCAAGTTCGAGCGTACCGAGTTTCACGGAAAGATCGACCGCGGCGTACGCCGCTTGGGAGCCGCTCACCAGCGCAACTCGTGAGCCCAAAAGACCGGGCCCTCTTTGCAGACGCGCGCGTTGACCGTATCGCTACCGCCCTCATCGGGCCCAGGGAACCGCGGTGCCTGCGCGCTGTTTCGATCGATCGGCACGACGCAGCCCCAACAACCGCCGACCCCGCAAGCAAACGTCTCTTCGAGCGAGAGCTGCGCGGGGATCCCGAGAGCGGAGCACGCGGCTGCGGTCGCGCGCAGCATCGGTGTCGGACCACATGCAAGGACGAGATCCGGTCTTGGTTCGGCACCGGCGAGCAGTCCGGTAACGAAACCGCGCCGGCCGTAGCTGCCGTCGTCGGTCGCGCAGTAGATCTCGCAGCCCTCCGCGGCAAACCTATCGCGCTCGACGAGCAATGCAGCCGAACGCGCGCCGTAGTACAAGCGGACGCGTGCCGAGCTTGCAATCAGGGCCTGCACCGGCAGGAGCAGCGACGCGATGCCGATTCCACCCGCAACGACGGCCACGTCGCGCGGGCTCCCCGAGAGGTCGAACCCGTTACCGAGCGGCCCAGTAACCTCTAATCCATCTCCGGCGCGCAGGCCGGCGAGTTCCCGAGTGCGCGGACCGCAGACGAAAAACAGCACGGCGACGCGATGATCTTGCGCCTCGTAGATGCCGAGTGCGGTCGCCGTGCGCTCGCCCCCCGGGGGGATCGCCATCAAAAACTGCCCCGGACGCGTCACAGCCGCCAGCTCCGGCGCGTAGAAGCCCAAGAGGACGATACCGGGTGCCGGCTCCGTGCGATCGAGCACCGTCGTCGCGTGCACCGCTGTCGGCATCTGGTTCGTGAGCATGGGCACTCTTTCTCGCAAGCAAGCCGACATACTTTCGCCGTGCAAGTTTTCGTAAACTATCGAAGAACCACTGAACTTCTACACGGCAACGGCCGTTATAGAAACAAGAGCAAGAAGGAAAGGAGGGTCCACGCAAATGTCAGGTCTCATGGTTTTTAAATCGCTGGCCGACGCGCTTCGAGCGGGCTATCAGGTT
>JAKAPQ010000110.1 GCA_021806945.1 bacterium
TTCGGCGGTATGAGAATCATGCCAGACCGGCTACGACACCAGTTGCGCCAGGACGCGCGGCATGAGATACTACAACCACGCGATTACGCTGCCGTGAACGTTTCCCCGCAAATTGAAACGACCTCCGCAGGCCGGAAATCGTGCGCTCGTTCTTCACGACACCGACGACATGCTACGCGGGACGATGAGTCACTCTATCAACTGCCGGATTAATAAATCTCCATTTTAGCTTCTGAGACTCTGCCTCGCCAAATCAGGGCGTTGGATATTTATCGCTTAATCCCCAGCGCCCATGCACAACGTAATTGCGAGACTTGTGCAGCCGGTCAAGGGTTTTGAGTAATTTGCCCAGTTCTTTGCAGTCCATATCGTCTTCGCCGAATCTCACCACTGCTGCGCGCAGCAGCAGCGCCGTTTTCCCCTGGAAGGTCGTAGTGCGCTCCATTAGGTCGATTGCGATATACTCGCCACCGTCTTGATTATTTTTCTCCCGAACTCCGAACACAAAGAAGCAAAAGGCCTGGGCCAGCTCCATTTCCACTTGCGACCATTGAGCGGCAATCGCACCGATCAGCGCGGCGCATTCCGGGCGTTCACGGACGCATTGCGCCTTCGAGTAAACTCGACCACTAAACGAATCTGGCATAATCTCTAGGCGATTTTTGCGGGCAATTTGCTCATCAAGAATAATTCCTATCGGGGCATGGGCAAAGCCGCTATAACTCCAACTGTTCTGCGGCAGCGCCATCGCCAGAGCAGCGCTCCCGGCGCTTAAGCGTCCGGTTTGCGCCCAGTGGCGCGCAGTCCTGGGCCGAAGTTCGGGGAAACCAAATCCGCGACGCCGGCATCAACCAGTCGAACGACATCAGGTCATTTAACGCGCGCACTGGCCTCAAGGCGCAGGTAAGACCGCAGTGACAATGGCAACTAGCCCGGAGGAGAATCGAAACGATGGCGAAGAGAGCGGCTGATGACGCGGATTATCTAGCAGGCTATACGTTCTTAGACATGATCTGGCGGAAGGAGGGCGATGGGTGGCCCGGCCCCCGATAGACGGTTGACAGCGTAGGCGGTCGAAATCCCCCTCAAACCGACGAGGGAGATGATCGTGGAAGACAAGCGAACCCAACAAAATGACGAGGTCCGCCTATGCAGTCGCCGGGTGCGGGTACCAGCGCAGATCGGGCTGGCGGGCGGCGCGGGTCTCGTCGAGACGACCGACGACGGTGTGCTCGGGCGCGGCAAGAATCTTGCCCGGATCGCTCTTCGCGAGCGAGACGATCTCGCGCAGAGCTGCGACGAACTCGTCGAGCGTCTCCTTCGACTCGGTCTCGGTCGGTTCGATCATCAGAGACTCCGCGACGATCAGCGGGAAGTAGATCGTCGGCGCCATGAAGCCTCGGTCGAGCAGCGCCTTCGCTAAATCGAGCGCCTTCACGCCGGTCTCTCGCTTCAGGTCTTGCGCGGAGGCGACGAACTCGTGCCGGCAGATCTCGTCGTATGGCGTCTCCAAAAAGTCGCGCACGCGTACGCGAAGGTAATTTGCATTGAGTACCGCCAGCTGCGATACTTTCGCGAGCCCTTCGGCACCGTTGGCGTAGATGTAGGCAAGCGCCCGCACGGCGTGCGCGAAGTTCGACCAGAACGAACGCACCGGTCCGACCGAATGTGGAAGGTCGAAGTCGAGCCGAAACTCCATCCGGTCGCTCGGCGCGGCGTTCGGATCCGCACCCGCCTTGGCACGCGCGCGCACGTACGGTATCGGCAGATACTCGACCAGGTGCGCTGCCACGCCCACGGGTCCGTGGCCGGCGCCGCCTCCGCCATGCGGTATCGTAAAGGTCTTGTGCAAGTTCAGGTGCATGAGATCGAAACCCATGTCACCGGGGCGCGCGTTGCCCATCAGGGCGTTGGCGTTCGCGCCATCGTAATACATCAAGCCGCCGGCCTCGTGCACGGCCCGCGCAATCTCGTGAATGTGGTCTTCGAAAAGACCGAGCGTGTTGGGATTGGTCATCATGCAGACCGCCGTATCCGCACCGAGGACGTTCTTCAACTCATCGACGCTCACGCGGCCGCGCGCGTCGCTGCGTAGAGAGAGCACCTTGAAGCCGCACATCGCCGCGGAGGCCGGGTTGGTTCCGTGCGCCGTATCCGGAACGATTACCGTTCCGCGCTGCCTCTCCCCACGGTCCTTAAAGTATTTCTTGGCGATCAACAGCGCGGTCAGCTCGGCGTGCGCGCCGGCCGACGGGTTGAGCGAGAATGCCGCCATGCCGAAAAGCGAGCACAGACTGCGCTCGAGCTCCCACATGATCTGCAGAGCCCCTTGCGCGAGGTCGTCGGGCGTCCACGGGTGGAGATCGCGCAGCGCGGGCAACTCCGCCATCGCGTCGTTCACGCGCGGGTTATACTTCATCGTGCACGATCCGAGAGGATAGAAGCCCAGGTCGATGCCGAACGTGCGCGCAGAGAGCCGCGTGAAATGCCGAACCACGTCGAGCTCGCTGTTGTCCGGCAACGGCAGGTCGGCCCGTAACGCCTCCGGCGGGAGAAAACCGGTCGGCGCGCCGCCGCTCTCAACGTAGCGGCTGCCTCGACCTTCTTGACCCTGCTCGAAGATTATCGGCGAGTAGGTGTGATCAGACGCGAGCCGGGACATCGAGCACCTCGTTCAGCGCGGCGTGCAGTGCCTTGATATCGCCGGCCGACGTGAGCTCCGTCGCCGTCATCAGGATGAAGTTTGCATATTCGGGATAGAAGCGGCCAAGATCGATGCCCCCCAGGATTCCGCGCCCTTTCAGCCGGTCGAGAACCTCCCCGGCCGGCCGGCCGACGTTCACTACGACCTCGTTGAAGAACGGAGCGTCGAACTCGAGCGCGCAGCCCTGTAGAGAGGCGACGCTCGCCGCGAGCTCGCGCGAGCGCTTGAGGTTCGCCGACGCGACGTCCTGCAGGCCGGTCTTCCCCAGCAGCGCCAGGTAGATCGTCGCTATCAGCGCGCAGTGGGCTTGATTCGTGCAGATATTGCTGGTCGCGCGCTCGCGGCGGATGTGCTGCTCGCGGGCCTGAAGCGTGAGAACGTACGCTTCGTTTCCGCCCGCGTCGACGGTCTTACCGACGAGACGGCCCGGAATGCGCCGCATGTGTTCTTTGGTGGTGGCCATGAAGCCGAGGTACGGTCCGCCGTACGCGGTCGCGACGCCGAAACTCTGGCCCTCGCCTACGGCGATCTGCGCGCCCCACGATGCGGGAGTTGCGAGCACCGCTAGAGCGATAGCCTCGGCGACGACGGCGATCGAGACCGTTCCGCTCGCGGCGATCGCCGACTGCGCGGCGGCGTCGGGTACGTCGATATTGCCGAAGAAGTTCGGTGATTGGAGCGCTACGCAAGCATAGCTTCCCCCGGCCACCAGCGCCTGCAGGGCGGCAAGGTCCGTCGTTCCGTTCGCGGTTACGGGAATCTCGTCGAGTTCGACGTCCAGGCCGTCGCAATAGGTCTGCAACACCGCGCGATAGTTGGGATTGACCGCCCGCGAAACCAGCGCGCGTTTGCGGCCGTTCGCGTGTATCGACATGATCGTCGCCTCCGCCAGAGCCGTCGCGCCGTCGTAGACGGAGGCGTTGGCGATATCCAGACCCGTCAGCAGGCAGACGTAGGTCTGCCACTCGTAGATCGCCTGCAGGTAGCCTTGGGAGACCTCCGCCTGATAAGGCGTGTAGGACGTGAGGAATTCGCCTCGCATCGCGAGCGACGCGATCGCCGGCGGCGTGTAGTGGCGGTAGCTCCCGCCACCCAAGAACGAGATGTACGACGCGCCCACGTTCTTGCGGGCAAAATGCTCGAATCGCTTGACGATGCCGGCTTCGGGTAAGGCCGGGACGAGGTCGAGCCTCTCCCGCAGCGCGACCGCGTCCGGCACGCGGACGAGATCGTCGAGCGAGTTGACCCCGACGGTTGCAAGCATCTGCGCGATATCGCGCGGCGTATGTGGCGTATACATTCCTTCGACCCGTGTTGACGGTGGTTGCGTGCGCTAGTGCGCTTCTTCGGCTACGAGCTGCTCGTAGGCGGACGGGGAGAGCAGGCGCGCGGTCTCCGACGCGTCGCTCAAGCGTATCTTGAGCATCCAACCTCCGGCAAATGGCTCTCGGTTGACAAGGGCCGGGTCGCCGTCGAGCTCGGCGTTGACCTCGACGACCTCGCCTCCGACCGGCGTGAAGAGATCCGAGACGGCCTTTACCGATTCGACGACTCCGATGTTGCCGAACTGCACCACGTGCGCCCCGGTTTTCGGAAGTTCGACGTAGACGATGTCGCCGAGGGAACTTTGCGCGTACTCGGTGATGCCGACGGTCGCGATATCGCCGTCGATCTTCACCCATTCGTGTTCTTTGCTATACAACAGATTCTCGGGCTGCGCCACAGGCTGGACTCTCCTTCTACGAGCGTTTGTAAAAAGGTAATGCGACGACGGTCGCCGCGTGCTTGGTCCCGCGAATCTCTACCGCGACCGCCGTTCCGACGACCGCCGCCTCCGGCTCGACGAGCGCCGTCGCGACGTTCCGGTTTCCGACGGATGGCGCCGTCGAACCGCTGCGGACTTCGCCGACGTCACGATCCCCAAGGAAGACGCGGTATCCTTCGCGAGCCGGGGCGCGACCCGCCATTACGATGCCTGCGACGCGCCGGAAATCGTCCGCTTCCTGCTGCGCTAGCAGCGCCTCCTTGCCGAGAAACTCGGGCTTCCCGAACTTCACGGCCCAGCCGAGGCCCGCTTGGAGCGGCGTTATATCTTCGGCGAGCTCGTGACCGTACAGCGGCATCCCGGCTTCGAGGCGCAGAACGTCGCGCGCTCCGAGGCCGCAGGGTTCCAAGCCCGTAGCGCAGTTGTCGGCGAGCAGCGCACGCCAGATCTCTACAGCGTATTTGCCATCAACGAAGATCTCGAAGCCGTCCTCGCCGGTGTACCCGGTGCGCGCGATTACCGCGGGTCTCCCGTAGACGCTCGCCTCGGCGCAGAAATAGTACTTCAACGCGCTCAGATCCGCGCCGGCGTGCGGCGCGAGCATAGCGAGGGCCTGCGGGCCTTGAATCGCAATCAAAGCGCTGCGGCCGTGGAGGTTCGTCAGGTTCACCGCCGAGCCGCCGGCGCGTTCGTTCAAGTGCTTCCACATCTTGCCCGCGTTGCTCGCGTTGACGACGAGGAGCCAGCGGTTCTCGAGACGGTAAAAGATGACGTCGTCGTGCGCGCCGCCGCGTGCGTTGGTGAAGATATTGTAACGGGCCTGCATCGGTTTGATGGTGGCGACGTTGTTGATCGTAAGGCGATCGACCCACTCCGCGACGCCCTCGCCTTCGAGCACGAACTGGCCCATGTGCGAGAGATCGAAGAGCCCGGCGCGCCGGCGCACGGCTTCGTGTTCTTTCAAGATGCTCGAATACTGCACCGGCATCTCGAAGCCGCCGAATGGGATGAGACGCGCCCCGAGGGCGCGGTGTTCGTCGTAAAGCGCCGTGCGCTTGACGGGCACGCTCGCAACGGTCATTTGGACGGCTTCTCCCCCGGATAACTGTTGAGAAAGTTGAGCGTCGCGTGAGCGACGAGCTTCTCTCCGCTGCGGACGTGGACCTCACCGTAGACGACGCGGCGGCCCGCCTTGAGGACCGTCGCTTCCGCGATGAGATCGTGCGGCGGGAGCGCGGGCGCCAGATAATTACACTGCAGGGCCACCGTAGTGGTGTTCTGATCGCGACCGTAGAGCGACGCGAGCGCCAGGTAGAACGTCGTGTCGCACAGGCTCACGATCGCGCCGCCATGCACGGCACCCGTACCGTTGCTGATCTCGCTGCGGTACGGCATGCGCATCGACGCGCGGCCGCCGCCGACGCTCTCCAAATGCAAGTCGAGGAGCGCGACAAAATTCGACTTCTCCTTATCCCACCGACGACGCGCGCTCTCTTGATCGATCGACATATTCCTCCAAAAACCACCGGACGGCAATGCCGTTCGGCACGTTACCGCCTAATGCTTTTGTTCGCCGGCCGCGGCGGCCATGGCATCCCACGCCTTGCGAAAGTTGAGGCTGCCGCCATGCACGGCCGCCGCACCGTCGACCGTCAAGCACGCCCCGCTAACCCATCGCGCTTCATCCGAACAGAGCCATAGCGCCGCGCGCGCGACGTCACCGGGCTCGCCCAATCGCCCGAGCGGAATCGACTTTACGAGATGCTTCTCGACGTCGCCGACGCTCCAGAGGTTCTTGTCCGTGCCCTCGGTATGGATCGGGCCCGGAGCGATGGCGTTGGCACGGATGCCGTAACGCCCCCATTCGCCGGCGAGGGTTTGGGTCAGGTTCAGAACGCCGGCTTTGGCGGCTGCGGAGTGAATCGCGCCCGGTTCGC
Organism: bacterium; assembly: GCA_021806945.1. GTDB lineage: Bacteria > Vulcanimicrobiota > Vulcanimicrobiia > Vulcanimicrobiales > Vulcanimicrobiaceae > JAJYFL01. The sequence goes on from JAKAPQ010000110.1 coordinate 6,407, forward strand.
CCGTCCAGGCATAGGTCGCAACGATATTGAGGATCGCGCCCTTTCTCGCGCGCAGCGCGTCGAAGGCCAAGCGGCTGCAGTTGAACGTACCCATGAGCACGATCTCGACGACCGCTTTGAAACCGTTGGGAGAGAGCTGCTCGGACGGCGATATGAAGTTGCCCGCGGCGTTGTTCACGAGCACGTCGAGGCCGCCCGTGCGCGCGACGACCGCCGCGACCGTCTCCTCCACGCGCGGTGCGTCGCGCACGTCGCAGGAGAGGCCGAAGCCCCGGCCTCCGGCCTCTGCAATCAACTCGGAGGTTCGATCGACGGCTTCTTGCCGGCGCCCGATCGTCACGACCGTCGCGCCCTCGGCGGCAAAAGCCAAGGCCATCGCGCGGCCCAAGCCCGAGCCGCCCCCCGTCACGAGCACGGTCTTATCGGCGTAGCGCTGCGTCGTCAAAACGTATCTCCGTTCTTAGCGAGCTCGCGCCGCAGGTAGAGCGGCAGCGCGAAGATGCGCCGGTGCGTCTCCGCATCGTAAAAAAAGTTCTCGCCACGCAGCTGCGCGCAGTACGCATCGATCTCCGCCCCTTCGATCTTGGCGAGATCCAAGCGGTCGCTGCAGGCGACGAACGCCCAATCGTTGTCGAAAGCCGGAACGTGGGTGTAGAAGGACGTCACGTATCTGTAGTACCCGCGCAGCGTGCGCGCCATCTTCGCGTGCAGCGACATATTGTGAAAGCCTGCCGTACTGGCCTGCAGCACGTATACCCCATCCTCGCGCAGCCGTGCTTTTATGTTGCGAAAGACCTCGTCGCTAAATAGGGGATTGCTCGGCGAATCCTCGAGCGGTTCGGTCAAGTCGGAGACGATCGCACCGTAGCGGCCGGTATCGTTAGCCAAAAATGCGAGCGCGTCGCCGATAACCACGCGCGCGCGCGGGTCCGTGAAGGCGCCCGCCGACCATTCCGGCAGATACTTTTTTGAGAGTTCGACGACGTCGCCGTCGATGTCGACCATCGTGCAGCGCTTCACGCCGGGATGCCGCAGCACTTCACGCAGCGTCGCGCCCTCCCCGCCGCCGAGGATGAGCACCTCGCTGCGGTCGGCGGTGCCGGCTAGAGCCGGATGCACCAGCGCCTCGTGGTAGATCTTTTCGTCGTTCTGCGCGCTCTGGGTATCGCCGTCGAGGATCAGCATCTTGCCGAAAACCGGCGTCTCGATGATGCCGATGCTCTGATAAGCCGTCTCTCCGGCGTAGTAGACGGCGTCGATGGCGCGGTGGTGCTGTTCGGTCGG
>JAKAPQ010000111.1 GCA_021806945.1 bacterium
CGTTCGAGGATCCCGGAGCCGTCAACACGGTGCGCCGCGCGCTGAAACTCGCCGAGGCCGGCGATCTCTACGGCGCCGCCGAAACGGCGGGCGTCGACGTCACGCACGCGGCGATCGTTTCGGAAGGGTTGCGACGTGGGATGCGCTTCTCGATCGGCGCCGAGATCGACAACGATCCGCGTGCGAGACCGGACGCGCAGAATATCGTCGACGCCATGCGGCCGGACGGCATGATCCGCTCGGTACACTTCCTGGCGATCGACCACCCGGAGAAGGGCGCGGATTGGCAATGGCCGTTCGACAATGTGGAGTTTAAGGGTTTCTACGAGATCGTCGGGGTCGAGAAGACGTGGCAACTCTACATGGCGAAACTGCTGGACGACATCGAAAAACTCCCGGGCCATATCGTCGGGCACTTCTACGTGCCGGCGACGTTTGGCCATTGGCCCGATAAGGCTACGCTCGAGCGCTACGAGGACCAACTCATCGACGCGTGCCGAGCGCGCGGGATGGCGATCGAGATCAATACGCGCTTCCTGTATCGAGATGCGGAGTCCGAAAGCACCGAAGGAGATCGGCAGCGCTACCGCGCCGCCAATCTGCGCTTGATGAAGAAAGCCAAAGCAAGAGGCGTGGGCATCGCCATCGGCTCGGACGCACACAGTCCGAAAGATCAGGGCGGAATGTTCGATTTCGTCCTCAAAATGCTCGACGAGGCGGGCGTCAACGAGATCGTCTTTCCGGTCGGTGGAAGGCTCGCGCGCGTGGCCCTGCGGGCGACCAAGGAACATCTCGAAAAGGCGAAATCGCAGGAGCCTCCGTTGGCAGGCAGCAGCATCACGGGATTCGGCCGCGCCGAGCTCGGCCTGCCCGAACGCGACGAAGCGGCCGAGCTTCGCGAGGCGAAGGCCGCCGCGAAGGCCCGGCACGATGCGGGCCCCAAGCGACGCGCCGGCGGTTCGTCGCGAGCGACCAAAGGACCGGCCAAGGAGCCCTCTACTCGCGGTGGTGCGCCGAGAACCACGCGCGCCAAAAAGCCGAAAACGGCCGCCGAACCGCACGCGGCCGCGCCCCAAGAACGCGTTGCCTCACCGAAAAGAGCCCCGTCCACCAAGAAGCCCGCGCCGGCCAAGAAGCCCGCGCCCACTAAAAAGCCCGCGTCGGCCAAAAAACTCGCGCCGGCCAAAAAACCCGCGCCCGCCAAGAAAACCGCGCCGGCCAAAAAACCTGCGCCGGCCAAAAAACCTGCGCCGGCCAAAAAACCTGCGCCCGCCAAAAAACACGCGCCGGCCAAGAAACTCGCGCCGGCCAAGAAACTCGCGCCGGCCAAAAAACATGCGCCGGCCAAAAAGTCCGCACCCGCTAAGAAGCCCGCGCCAGCCAAAAAGTCCGCGCCCATTAAGAAGCCCGCGCCCGCTAAGAAGCCCGCGCATGCCAAGAAGCCTGCGGCTGCTAAGAAAGCCGCACGCAAGCGCCGCTAGAGCGATCTCCGATCGGATAAGGTGAGTCGAATGACGGATGTTTCACGCGCGCGTAATATCGCGATCGTGGGCTCGCACCACGCTGGAAAGACCACGCTCGTCGAAGCTCTCCTTTCGCATTGCGGTGCCGTTTCGCGCAAGGGGTCGGTGGTCGACGGCACGTCGACCACCGACCATGAGCCGGAGTGCATCGCGCACGCGCAGTCCACGACCGTCGGTTTCGCGCACTGCAGCGACGCCGATATCGACATGACGTTGATCGATTGCCCGGGCTTCGTCGATTTTCTCGAGGAGACGCGGCTTGCGATCTCGGGTGCCGACGCGGTCGCCATCGCGATTGAAGCCGATCCCGCGCGCGTCGCGCAGATCCAAAACCTCGTCGACTTTGTAGAAGCGCGCGGCCTGCCGCACCTCTTCGTCATCAACAAACTCGATCGCGCCGGATCGGATTTCGCCGGCACGCTCGCAGCGCTGCAGTCCGCCTACGGGCGGCACGTCGTGGCGGAGCATTGGCCGATCGGTATGGCCGAGTCGTTCCGAGGCTACGCCGACCTCGCCACCCGCAAGGCCTATCTTTACGACGGCACGCGAGAGCGGGAAAGCGCGCTCCCTGAGGAGTTACACGATCGAGTCGACCGCGCGCGCGGCGAACTGCTCGAGGCGATGGCCGATTTCGACGACCATTTGATGGAACAGATTCTCGAAGGCATCGAGCCGTCGCAGGAGGTCGTCGAGAGGGACCTCTGTGTGGAGTGCTCGCACGATCAAATCGTGCCGGTACTGGTCGCCGCGGGGCTGCCCGGGTACGGAGTGACCGCGCTGCTGCGCGCGATGGAGCGCTGGTTCCCGTCTCCGGCCGACGCACCCGCCGTAGACGCCGAAGGGCGCCCGATCGAGCTGCGCCCCGACGGCCCGGTGATCGCACACGTTATCAAGACGACGATCCACCCCCAATCCGGCAAACTTTCGATCGTTCGCGTGCTCTCCGGAACGTTGAAACCGGATGCGACCTTGACGAACGTCTCTCGCGGCGACGAAAAAGTACGGGCCGGCGGCCTCTATCGTCTGCAGGGGAAAAAACAGGAGCCCATCGCCGAGGCCGGGCCGGGGAGCGTCGTCGCGCTCGCCCGCTTGGAGTCGGTCGCGACCGGCGACACGCTCACCACCAACGGTCTGCGAATTTTGCTGCCGCACGTCCGGCGGGCAGAGCCCGTCTTCGCCGTCGCGGTCCGCCCCAAGGAGCGCATCGACGAGGCGAAGATCTCGCAGATGCTCGCGCGCATCGTCGACGAGGATCCGGCGCTGCGCCTCCAGCGCGCCGAAATCACCAACGAACTGCAACTCATGGGCAGCGGCGAGCAACACGTCTCGATTGCCGTCGAACGTCTCGGGCGCAAGTACAAGGTCGAGGTCGAGACGCACCCGCCAACAATTCCGTATCAAGAGACCATCTCAGCCGGGACCGAGATCCATTCGCGCTACAAACACCAAACCGGAGGGCACGGCCAGTTTGCCGACGTGTGGCTGCGGGTTGCGCCGTGCGAACGAGGCCACGGCGTTACGTTTGAAGAGCAGATCGTCGGCGGCGTCGTTCCGCGTCAGTTCATCCCGGCCGTCGAGAAGGGGGTGCGCGAAGCGCTGATGCACGGCAGCCTCGGCGGCTATCCGGTGACCGACATCAACGTAATCCTCTTCGACGGCGCGTACCACGACGTGGACTCGAGCGAACAGGCCTTCAAAACGGCGGCCGGCATGGGCATCCGAGAGGCCTTGCCAAAGTGCAGCCCGGCCATTCTGGAGCCGATCGTGCACGTGACGGTCACCGTCCCTACAGCCTACACCTCTGCGGTCATCCAGCAATTGACCGGTAAACGCGGGCAGATTCTCGGCATGAATCCCGGCGACAAGCCCGGCGTCGACATCGTCGAGGCGTACGTCCCGCAAGTCGAGATCGCTCGCTACATCACGGAACTGCGCACCGCTACGCAAGGGCTAGGAACGTACGCCTGGCGTCACGACCGCTTCGAGCCCGTTCCCGGCAAGTGGGCCGGGCCGAAGGCGCCCGTCTAGCGCCGCCGAACTCAAACAATCTCTTCCCGAGCTCCTCCGGAGGAATCAGGCCTTTGAAACGCCTTCTCGCACTTGCGGTGCTCGGCGCCGCCGTAGCTGGCTGCTCGCAGGGGAGCGCTCCGGGAACGCAGCCCGGCGTGCTGCGCATCGCGATCCAGTCCGACGTCAAGAACCTCAACCCGCTGCTCACCTCGAACACGACCGACGGAATGATCGCGCGGCTGATGTTCGAGCCCCTGGTCTCCGCCGACGCGCAAGGCAAGACGATTCCGATGCTCGCCGCCCAGGTGCCCACGCTCCGCAACGGCGGAATCAGCAAGGACGGGCTGACGATCACCTATCACCTGCGTAAAGGCGTCAAGTGGACCGACGGCGTTCCGGTCACGAGCGCGGACGTCAAATGGTCCTGGCAGGCGCTCATGAATCCCAATAACAACATCATCTCGCGCCACGGGTACGATCTCATCAAAAGCATCGATACCCCGTCGCCCTACACCGCGATCGTTCACCTCAAGCGAAGGTTTTCTCCGTTCGTCAATACGTTTTTCGCCGACAGCGACCAACCGTATCCGATCGCACCGGCCCATATCCTCGCGAAGTACCCGAACATCAACGAGATTCCGTTCAACAGCGACCCGAACGTCAGCGACGGGCCCTTCAAATTCGTGATCTGGGTGCGTGGCGACCACATGGAGTTCGCGAGGAATCCTAATTTCTTCTTGGGCAAACCGAAGCTCAAGCGCATCGTCATCCGCATCGTCCCCGACGAAAGCACGACCGTCAATATGCTGCGGACCCACGATATCGATTGGATGTTCGAAGCCTCGGTGGACAACTACCCGCAAGTGAAGTCCATCCCCGGCATCGCGATTCGCTGGGTGAACGTGAACGGCTACGAGGACCTGCAGCTCAACGTTCAACGACCGTACCTTCGCGACGTGCGCGTGCGCCGGGCGATCGCGTATGGCATCGATAAGGAGCGGCTGGTAAAGACGCTCACCTTCGGACAAGAACGCATCGCGACCGAAGATCAACCGCCTTTCATGTGGGCCTACGATCCGAACGTGACCAACTACCCGTACGATCCGGCCAAGGCCCGGCAACTGCTGGAGCAGGCGGGGTGGTCGCCGGGTCCCGACGGCATCATGCGCAAGAACGGACACCGCCTGATCCTCGTGCTCACGACCGATGCCAGCAACATCACGCGCCGGCGCGGTAGCGTCGAGGTTCAGGCGATGCTGCGCAAGATCGGCATCGAAGCCGAGGTGAAATACTATCAGGCCGACGTTCTCTACGCTCCGGTCGGCGAAGGCGGCATCCTCCAAGGCGGGCGCTTCGATCTAGACCTGGCGGGCTGGTATTCGGGAACGGACCCGGACGACTCTTCCCAGTTCACCTGCAAGAACGTCGCACCGCACGGCTACAACTACTCGCGCTACTGCAGCAAGGCGATGGACGCGGCGCAGCAGGTCGCACTCACCCATTACGATATCGCAACGCGGAAGATCGCCTACGCTCGCATCCAAGAACTCCTCAAACGCGACGTTCCCGAGCTCTTTACGTATTACGAGCGCCAGATGCAGCCGATCAACCCGAATTTCAAAGGTTTCCACCCAAATCCGGTGACCGAATCGTGGAATGCATGGCAATGGAGTATCTAGGTTCGCCGGATCCCATTCGTATCACGGAGTTAACGTGGTTACGAAAGATGATCGTCGAACGCGCCCTCACCCGCGGCGACTACGTCCTCTCGGGCGGCGCGCGCAGCGACTACTACATCGACAAGTTCCGGCTCTTCTCCGACCCCCACGTCCTGCGCCGCGTGGCACGGATGTTCACGCCGGTTATCGCCGAGATCAACCCCGATCTTATCGCCGGAACGGAGTTGGGCGGTGTCGTTATCGCGACGGCCGTCTCGCAGATGGCCGGTATCCCAATGATCGCGGTGCGTAAAGAGCCGAAGGGCTACGGGGCGTTCCCCGGCGAGTTCGTAGAAGGACCCTACGAAAAGGGTCATCACGTACTCCTGCTCGAGGACGTCGTGACCAGCGGACGCGAGCTCTTGTCGGCGAAGACGCGCCTCGAAGAGCTCGGCCTGCGGGTCACACCCTGTGCGGTCGTCAGCCGCGGCCTGGCCGCCGTTCGTTCGCTGATCCAATTTTCGCTGCCGCGCGGACAGGCGCAGAGCGAGAACTAAGAGGGAGCAACGCCGGAGCGTTGTGACCGAAGAGCGACGAAGCTCTCGGCGGAACAGGCGGGTTCGAGACGGCGGCGGGGGTTTTTCCGCAACCCGTTAACGCGAGGCGGCTTCGGGGCTGGACTCAGGGTGCACGTTGCCCTGCGAGAGCGGGACGATAAACAGGACCCGATCGTTCGGCTTCATCTCGGAGAAGTCGTGAAGCGGCAGCGACCTCCCGTCCCTGCGAACGTAGAGCGGGATGCGCTTGCCCGCCGGCGGCGGCGCTTCTTCGATGATCTCCTTCTCCGGGCGTTCGCCGAGATCGTAGGTACCGCCCTCGAACGCGACGCGGCCGCGCGTCCCCGGAAACCGCGAGAGCCCCGCAATCATCGCGACGGCCAGCTCGCTCGTCGAAAACGACTTTGCAATCGTAAAATTCCGCTCCACGGAGCGAGCGAAGGCCCGATCCATGACGCGCATCACGACCGAGAGCGCGGGATTGATGACGCGGGCGCCGAGTACGGCCTCGAGGTTCGCGGTATCGCTATTGGTTACGGCCACGAAGCTCCGGGCGGTAGCGAGATCGCAGAATCCGAGCGTTTCGTCGTTGGTCGCATCGCCGGTCAAGAGTTCGATGCGCCGGTCCCGCGCCATCTCGATCAGCAGAGAGCTCGGGTTCTGTTCGATGACGACGACGCGGCGGCGCATGCGCAGGAGGAGGTCGATCACGCTGGAGCCCACGTTACCGGCTCCGCAGACGACGACGTGGCCCTCGGCGTGAATGTGCCGCAGACCCTGCAGTGCGACGATCTGCGCGCGGCTGAGCGCGCTCGCGATCGAGGCGATGAAGACGCCCGAGATCGAGACCCCGGCCAGCATGATCGCCATCGTCGCGAGCAGCACCGGCCAGCCGGCGGCGCGATCGTACGGCGTGATATCTCCGTATCCCACGGCGGCCATCGTTTGGGTCACGAAGTACGTCGCAGTCACCAAGTTGAGCCGCAGCGCCCACATGAAGTAGATCGATGCGGCGGCGAAGGTAACCGCGCCGGCGGTTAGTATGCGCACGAGAAGCGGCTCCGTCCGCGCGATCGATCGCGGTAAGCCAACCAGCGTCGCTCGGAAGCGCCGCCGAAACGGCGACTTGGCGCGCCCGGGGTCCTTCGGCCACGCCGCTTCGAGCGCGGGCAGCGGCCCGAACGCCACGACGCGGTCGTCCGCCGCCAACGCGCGCAAAGGCGCGTAGGCGGTGTTGCCGTTGACGCAGACGATCCGCACGCCGGCCCGCCGCTCGGCGTCGCTCGCCGCCATTCCTACGACGCCGAAATCCTCGGCCCGGCGCTGCGAGAAACCTACGAGGTCGCCGTCGATATCCGGGAACTGGATGGCATAGGTGCAGGCAGGGTCGACGGCAGCCGCCGCGTAGCTTGCCGCCGCGTGCGCCGCCGGCGAGACGGCCGTACAGTTTGCCACGTTCTGCTCGATCTTTCGCCCGAGCGTGCGGTTAAACTGGCGCAACACGATGCGTATATCCGGATTGAGATCGCGAGCTTTGAGCGCGACCTGCAGATTGAGGCGGTCGTCCGACGATACCGGCATGATGGAGGTCGCCTCCAGAATGCCTGCGGCTCGCAGCGATTCGTACTCGTTCGGCGGAAGGCCGACGAACGTCGCGCCCGCCGTGCGAGCACGTTCGGCAATGGCCGGGTCGTCGTCGCACAGGAGCAGGACCTCGTGTCCTTGCGTAGCACAGAGTTCCTCGCAGACGCGCAGCGCGAGGTCGTCCGCGCCGACGACGATAATGAGAGGCAGCGCACGCATGCTAC
>JAKAPQ010000112.1 GCA_021806945.1 bacterium
TACCCCAACGTTTCGGTCGTCAAAGAGATGGTCGACCTGATGGCGGCATCCCGCGCCTACGAGGCCAACGTCACGGCGATTCAAGAGGCTCGCAACATGGGCCAGGCGACGATGGGACTGCTCGGCAGTTAACATGCGATGAATATCAAGTCGCCCTACGATGCAGCCATGAGTAAGGTCCTTCCGGGAACGTTCGTCCCCGACATCGCGCCGGGCCGCGTGCGCTCCGAGCCGATACCTGCCGATGGATCTGCGGCGGCCGGCGGCGTTTCGTTCAAAGATACCGTGAAATCGATGTTGAGCGACGTCAACGACAAGCTGCAAACCTCCGACAAGCTCACGCGCGAACTCGCCACCGGCCAGACCAACGACATCAACAAAGTCGTGACGTCGGTAGAAGAGGCGACGCTCGCCATGCAGTTTACGCTGGCGATCCGCAACAAATTACTGCAGGCCTACCAAGAAGTGTCGAGCATGCAAGTCTAGGAGGCTAAACTCCGGCGTTGCCATGCCGATACTTTGAAGTGAACGCGGCCGGACTGCCCTTCGCACGGGGTGGAGGCCGCGGCGGGACCCGATCGATTGACGGTCTCGCACGTACGATAGCGTACGACCAGTCCGTGCGGAGGGGTTTTTGTTTTGGTACGTGGGCTTTATACGGCGGCGGCCGGAGCGCTCGTCGCACAATCGCAAGCCGACGCGATCGCGAACAATCTCGCGAACGTCAACACGACCGGCTTCAAACGGACGCTCTTGCAGGTCGAGTCGGCTCCCGAGATCGGCATCTATCGCTTTCAAACCGATCCCGGCTCGGCTCCGCACAAAGGCGTAGCCGTCGCACCGTACGTGGGCGCGCTCGGCACCGGTTCACAGATCTACGATACGCCGACCGTCTTCTCGCAAGGCCCGCTGCAGCAAACCGGCAATCCGCTCGACCTCGCGATCGAAGGCAGCGGATTTTTCACGATACAGACCCCGCAGGGCGTGCGCTACACGCGGAACGGACAGTTCGTTCGCAACGCGCAAGGGCTGCTCTCGACGACCAACGGGAATCTCGTACTCGGTACGAACCGCGGTCCGATCGCAGTCCCGAACGGCCCCTTCCAGATTGCGGCCGACGGCACGATCGCACAGAACGGGCAGACGCTCGGGCAGTTGCAGCTCACGCAGTTCGGCAATCTCGTCGCGCTGCGCCCGGAGGGCGATAGCCGGTTCGTCGATACCGGTACCGCACGCCCGTCCACCGCGACCAACGCGACGGTGCAGCAGGGCTTCCTCGAGGGCTCCAACGCCAACGTCATACGCTCGATGGTCGATTTGATCTCCGCGCAGCGCTGGTTCGAAGCCAACGAAAAAGTCATCTACACGCAAGATGCCACGACCGGCCTCTCTATTACCGGCGTCGGCCAAGCCAAGTAAAGGAGCACCTTCGGCGCCATGATGCGAGCACTCTACACGGCGGCCAGCGGGATGGAAGCCCAGCAGTTCAACATGGACACCATTTCGAACAACCTCGCCAACGTCAATACGACGGGCTTCCGCCGCAACGTCGCGCAGTTTCAGGACTTGGTCTATCAGGAGATCAAGGCCCCGGGTGCGCCCGTCGGCGCGAGCGTGGTGCCCGTCGGCCAGGAAGTCGGCTTGGGCGTCAAGGTCGGTTCGTCGGAGAAGATCTTCACGCAAGGCAGTTTGATGTCGACCGGAAACCCGCTCGACGTCGCCATCGAAGGCGACGGCTTCTTTCAGGTGACGATGCCCGACGGCACGACGTCCTACACGCGCGACGGCTCGTTCAAAATCGACGCGAACGGCTCGCTCGTCACGGCGGACGGCTACTTCGTGCAGCCGCAGATCACGGTTCCACAGAATGCCGAGGCGGTCCAGATCGGTCAAGACGGCACGGTGACCGCGATGGTTCCCGGCTCGAACCTTCCGCAGCAACTCGGCCAGATCACGCTGGCACGCTTCGTGAATCCGGCGGGTCTCTCGCCCACCGGTGGGCACAATCTCTATACGGAGACCGCGGCGTCTGGAGCGCCGATCGTGACGCAGGCCGGCCTCAACGGTGCCGGAACGCTGCAAGGCGGTTATCTCGAGGGCTCCAACGTGCAGGTCGTGCAAGAGATCGTGAACATGATCGTGGCGCAGCGCGCGTTCGAAGCCAACTCCAAAGCCATCAGTACCGCCGACCAGATGCTTCAAACGGCGGTCAATACGAAGAGCCCGTAATGAAAAGCACGTTCGCAATTTCGCTCGTATTCTCGATCGCGCTTGCGCCCGCCGGCGCCGCCGCGAACGTGCCGTCGACCCAGCGCATCGGCGGTGCCCGCATCGCGGCGCTGGCGGCTCGCGCGATCCGCGCGCTGCCCGTTACCGCCGACCGGAGCTACCTTCCGGCCTTCACCGTGCCCGACCAGATCGTCGCCGCCGGGCGCGTGACGCTCGCGGCCGGCGCTCCCATGATCGCGCCAAGTTACGTGAACGTTCCCGTGACCGTCGACGTGAACGGCAAGTTCGAGCGCACCGTATACGTCGGATACCGCGTGCAGCGCTACGTCGAAACCGCGGTAGCGGCACGCGATCTCGCCGCCGGAACGGTGCTCTCCGCCGGCGACGTGAAGGTGGCACGCGTGCCGTATGCGGGGCAAGCCGTCAACGGTACCGCGATTCTCCTCGGCCGAGAGGTCGATACGATGGTTGTGAAGGGCCAGCCGATTGCCGTCGCGTCGACCGTCACCAACATGATCGTCAAAGCCGGATCGACGGTAGTGCTCATCGTGCGCGATTCGGGCGTTGCGTTGACGGCGGACGTCGTCGCGCGCACGAGCGGCGGCCTCGGCGACCAGGTGCAGATATACAACCCATCGACCAACAAATCGCTCTCCGGAACCGTGATCGGCCCGGGGCGCGTCGAACTCGATCTCTCGGGAGGCAACGACGCGCAATGAAATTCGTCGTGTTGATGCTGGCCCTCTGCGCGCTGCCGGCGGCGGGGATGGCCGATACGCTGTACGTCGCGGCGCCGCCGCCGGTCGGCGCGGGGCATCCGCTGCGCTTGGGACCCGACCACCGCGCGGCACAGGTCGGCGACCTGGTCTTCGTGCAGTTCAATTTTGCGGTGAATAGCGCCAGCAGCGACGTCGTGCAGAATGCCAAAGGCTACAACATCGGGCTGGATGCCGGCGTCGGCAACGCCGCACTCTCGTTCCTGCGGTTTCCGACGTCGATCGGCGGTCAGACGGGCTCGCAGAGCAGCCGCACGAAGAACGGCAGCAATGCGTTCGTATCGTCGATGATGGCGCGCGTCGTCGGCGTGCTGCCCAGCGGCGTCCTGCAGATCGCCGGTTCCCAGAACGTGCTCGTGAACGGGCAGCGGCAGGTCATGACGGTGACCGGATACGTGCGCCCCGAAGATATCGACGCGACCGACACGGTGCTCAGCGCGCGCGTCGCCGGCGTCCGGGCTTCTTTCAGCGGCGACTTCCAGCAGCAGCACGAAGGCTTGATCCGCCGCTTCCTGGACTTCATATTCTGATGGTGAGAACGATGAGCGTGCGCGGGCTTCTAGCGGTAACCCTGTTGGCGGCGTCCTACGCGATGGCGGTGCCGGCAGCGCGGCCGGCCGCCGCGCAGAGCGTATTCGTAAAGGATATCGCACACGTACAGGGCGTGACCGGCAATCAATTGGTCGGCTACGGTATCGTCACCGGCCTCGCGGGTACCGGCGACTCGACGTCGGTGCTCTTTACCAGTCAGACGATCCAAAACGTTCTGCAGTCCTTCGGCCTCACCGTCACCTCGCAGGAAGTTCGCACGCGCGACGTCGCGGCCGTCATGGTAACCGCTACGCTTCCGCCGTTCGCGCATTCGGGAGATAACGTCGACGCGACGGTCTCCGCAATGGGGGATGCGACCAGCCTGCAGGGTGGGACGCTGATCCTCACCGAACTGCGCGCTGCCAACGATCTGGTGTACGCGACCGCGCAAGGCCCACTCTCGATCGGCGGGTTTACGGCGGGCTTTGCCAACGACAGCATCTCTCAAAACCACCCGACCGTGGGCCGTATTCCGAACGGCGCCATCATCGCGCGCGGCATGCACACGGCCATCACCAGCGGCAACGGTTTCGACTACGTCTTGACGACGCCGGACTTTCGGACCGCAGCGAATCTCGCGGCAACGCTGAATCACTACTTCGGCGGCGGTACCGCGGGGGCTCTCGACGCCGAGACGGTGCATGTGACGCTTCCGCCGCGGTATCACGACAATCCCGTACAATTTCTGGCCGATGCCAGCGACCTTTCGCTCAACGAGGACCAGCTGGCGAAGGTCGTCATGGACGAACGCACCGGAACGATCGTCTTCGGTGGGGATATCAAGCTCGCGCCCTGCGCGATCGCGCACGGAAACCTGACGATCACGATCACCACCACCAATCGCTACGTTCCGTCGGGACCGTTCACCACGGCTCCGGGAGCCATGCAGACCAATACGCGGGTTCTCGCCCAAGCGCAGAACAAGCACCTGACCTTCATAGCGGGCGCGGCGACGCTCTCCTCGGTGGTGCAGGCGCTGAACACCATGGGGGTGACCCCGCGCGATCTCATCGCCATCGTCCAAGCGCTGCGTGCTTCGGGTGCGCTGCAGGCCGATTTGGTGATCCAGTGATCGGCGCGCCGAACGCGCTCGCCGGGCCCGCCGCGGCACCGGATTTGAGCGCCGCGCAGAAGCGGGCGCTCGCGCAGCTGCACAAAGCTGCGACGCAACTCGAGGGCGTCTTCCTGGAGATGCTCTTCAAATCGATGCGTGACACGGTACCGAAATCGTCGATCTTCGGCAAGACATCAAATTCGGAGAATATCTACCAATCGATGCTGGACGACCGGCAGGCCCAGACGATGGCGCAGAGCGGTTCCTTCGGCATCGCCAAAGTACTCGAAGCGCAGATGCGCGCGAGCGTGCTGGCCGACGCAAAGCACGAGTCTAAGACGCGCGTACCGCAGGGAGTTGCACCGTGAACGATTCTTGGGAGACCTTCGCTCAAGCGCTGCTCGACGAATCCCGGAGCCTCGCGAATCTCAACGCTGCCGCGATCGCGCTTACGCAAATCCTGCCGGCCGGCGACCCGGCGCAGATAATCGTCGCCGACCGCGCGGTCGATGCGGCGCGGCGCGCGCATCAGGGGGCTTCGGCTCGGCGGCGCGGCATACAAGCGCGCGGCTTCGGAGCGATGACGCTGCAGCAGGTATGCCGCCACGCCCCGGTTCACATGGCCGCCCACATCGATCAGCGCTTCTCGGAGATCGCGTTCGGGTCGATCTCGCTCGGCATCACGGTCGCAAATAACAAGGCACTCATCGTGGCGGGGCTGGAGCGCCTGCTGGCGATCACCGCCAAGTTGCAGGAGTCGGTGAGCGATCGGTCGGGCGTCTACAAGCGCCGGGGCTTCGTGGCGCCGCCCAGCGGCAGCGTCCTGGTGAGCAGCAAGGCATGAGTTTCTTCGGGCTGGCGCTGATGGGGAAGTCGCTCGACGCGTTCCAGTACGCGGAAAACGTAACGGCGAATAATATCGCAAACGTCAACACGCCCGGGGCGTCGCGCCAGCAGGTCGATCTCTCGGCGGCGCCGGCGGTCGTAGGTTCGCCGTTTTATTCCGCCCACACGGCGGGCACGATGGGCGACGGGGTGATCGTGTCGGGGATCCAACGCATCCACGCCAACTCCTACGACGCGCTCTTCCGCGGCGCGTCGGCATCGCAGAACTACTATACGGTCGAACAGGCGCAGCTCGACTCGTTGCAGTCGTCTCTGGGCGAACCGAGCAATGGCCTGAACGCGCAGTTCACGGCGTTTCAAACCGCAATCAACCAGCTCGTCACCCAAGCCGGCAGCGGCTCGAGCACGTCGGCACGGGCGAACGTGTTAGCGCAGGCCGGCGCCTTGGCGACGGGGCTGAACGGTGCGGCCTCCACCATCACGCAGCAGAAGGCCCAAGTGCTGCAGCAAGCCGGTACGGCCGTTACGACAGTCAACGGCATCCTCGATCAAATCGGCGCCCTGAACCAGCAGATACGGGCATCGACCGCCGTGGGCGACAACCCGAATACCTTTCAAGATCAGCGCGACCATCTGATCGACCAGCTCTCGCAGTACATATCGACGCAGACGAGCGTTCAGCCGGATGGATCGACGCTGGTATCCGTCAACGGTCAATCCCTGGTCAACGACGCCGTCGTCTACCATCTCGCGCAGCCGACGATCGGCATCGCGGCGAACGGGACGCCGGCACTCAAGATCGATTTCCAAACCGAACCGGCGCAGCCCCCGAACGCTCCGGGCATTCCGCTCGGAAGCGGCCAGCTGGCGGCGTTTGCCGACCTCTACAACAACAAGTTAACCGCTTACGGGCAGCAGCTCGATAACTTCGCGTCGGGCTTAGCCAACGAAGTCAATCGAATCACGCAGGCGGGATACGATCAGAACGGCGTCGCGGGGACCGCCCTCTTCCAGCCGATCGTCGGGACGCTCCCGATCTCGGCGGCGAACATCCAGGTCGGCATCACCGATCCGTCGCAACTGCCGGCCGGCCTTGCTTCGACCGCGGCCGGGTCGCTCGTGGTGCCGATGAACTCGGCCAACAATACCGTCGATACGTCGGCCGCGCTGAACGGCAATCTCACGCTGGCAAACCCGCCGCCCGCCGGCGGGGCCACCGGCACGCTTACCGTCACCGTCGATGGGGTTGCGGCCGCCTTCGCCTACGATACGTCGACGACGGACGCCTCGATCAACGCCTTCCTTACACACTTCAACGAAGCGCACTTGGGCGTGACGGCGTCGTTCGATGCGACCTCGCAGCGGATCGTCTTCGCCCGCGACCCGTCGAATACCGATGCGGCGCATCGCGCGGCCCAAGGCTCGAATCCTACCGCTCCCACCTTCACGATCGCCGATAGCAGCTCGCTACTCGCGTCGTTGGGCGCCGCCGGTATCGACGGCGTCCCGCAGACCTCGAGCAACGCATTTGGATCCAACGACAACGGCGCAGCCAACGCGCTGCTCGGCATGTTCTCCAGCAACGTGGGCGTTCCGGCCCTGCAGACGACCAGTGCGGCGGCTGTGGCTGCGGGCATGGCGACGATCGCGCTGCCGGCCGGCGTGACGAACGTGCAGGTGGGGCAACTCCTCACGGTCGACGCGCAGCCGGGCGGAGCCGCTCCGCAAGAGAACGTCGTCGTATCGGACGTCTCGTTCAACCCGAGCACCGGCGTGGAATCGATCTCGGCGAACTTCTCGCTCGCGCACGCCGCGGGATTCTCCATTGCGACGGCCGCGACGCAGACGCTCGGCCAGTACTACGGAGGCTTCGTAACGCAGGTGGGCCTCGACGCCCAAACGGCGATCGCCGGCGCCGCGACGCAAACGAACCTCACGCAGAGCATCGACCAAGCGCGCCAGGCCGTCGACGGGATCAACATCGACGAAGAGACGCAGAATCTCATCAAGTATCAAAGCGCCTATCAAGCGGCGGCGCAGA
>JAKAPQ010000113.1:0-2822 GCA_021806945.1 bacterium
GGCGCGGCTCGTGCAGTGGATCGCAAGCCGCCGTTCGGACGAGCGGGTATGAGAAGACGGAACGCAACGTGACAGACGAACGAATCTATCTCGACCATGCGGCTACGACGCCCGTGCGCCACGAAGTGCTGGAGGCGATGCTGCCGTATTTCACCCAGTCCGGTTATAACCCGAGCTCGCTGCACGCCGAGGGCCGCCGGGCGCGGGCCGCTCTAGATGAGGCTCGCGATCGCGTGGCCGGCCTGCTGGGGGCGCAGCGCAAAGAGATCGTCTTCACGGGAAGCGGCTCCGAGGCCGATAACCTCGCCATCCATGGCGTAGCGCGCGCCCTGGGCGGGCCGGGTGGGCATCTCCTCTCGACGGCGATCGAACATCCGGCGGTGCTGCGCGCGCTCGACGCGTTACGCGACGAGGGCTGGGCCGTCTCGCTGCTGGCTGTGGACCGTGACGGTTTGGTGGATCCGGCCGCCTTCGCGGCGGCGCTGCGCCCCGATACGGTGCTGGCCAGCGTCATGTACGCCAACAACGAGATCGGCACGGTCGAGCCGATCGCACGGCTGGCCGCGATCGCTCGCGAGCGTGGGGTGCTCTTCCACACCGATGCGATTCAGGCGGCGGCCTACCTTCCGCTCGACGTTGCGGCGCTCGGCGTCGATCTGCTCTCGCTCTCGGCTCATAAATTCTACGGCCCAAAGGGTGTCGGAGCGCTTTACGTGCGCGACGGCACGCCGCTCCAGCCGATGATCCGCGGCGGCGGCCAGGAGTTCGGGCGCCGGGCCGGGACGGAGAACGTGGCCGGGATCGTCGGGTTCGCGACGGCACTCTCGATGGCGGCCGGCGAGCGCGACGCCGCCTCGGTGCGGGTCGCCGGATTGCGGAACCGCTTGGAGCGAGCGATCCTTGCGAGCGTGGAGGGCGCATGGATTAACGGCGGCGGGGCCGCACGGCTCCCGGGCACGAGCAGTGCAAGCATTCTCGACGTCGACGGCGAGCAGCTCCTGGTTCGCCTCGACCTCGAAGGTATCGCCGTCTCCGGCGGCAGCGCCTGCGCCTCCGGGGCGCTTGAGCCGAGCCACGTCATCGCCGCGCTTTCGGGCGAGCCGCGCGGTAGGTTCGGGACGGTGCGCTTCTCGCTCGGCCGGAGTACCACCGCAGAGGAGATCGACCGGTTGATTGCGCTACTACCGGGGATTGTGGCCGAGTTGCGCGCATTTTCAGTGGTCCCCAAGTAAAATCACTCTCCGGACGGGGAATCGGGAGGACCCGTCCGGAAGCCGTTAACGGAGGTTTTCGTTGATTACGGGCTTCGATTGGGCAATCGTTCTCGACGTCGGGGTTGGCGTCGGCATCTTCGTGCTCGGCGTCTGCGGCGGCATAGCCATGCTCGCTCTCGCGCGGACGTTCGCTCGCGTCAATAAGACCTTGGACATCGTCGACGAGCAGGTCTCGGATTTGGGGAAACCGGTGCGCGATACGCTGGCCCACGTCGGCGGCATCGCGGATACGGCAGACGAAACGATCGCGCGTCTCGCGGGCGTGGCAAAGGCACTGGAGGACGTTTCGGCGACGGTCTCGCAGACGGCCAAACTCACTCAGCAGGCAGTGACGCCCACGATCGTCAACGTCGGCGCGACGCTCGGCGGCATCAGCGCGGGCCTGCGCCGTTTAGTCCGCGGGCGATCGGGTAACGGTAGTGTCGAACACGCCGAACAGGTAGATTGACGGGAGAAAAGCACATGGGCAACGAGAACGAGGGACGCCGAGGGGGCGGCGGCGGTGGCAGCTTTTTCGCGGGTTTCATCCTCGGCGCGGTGGTCGGAGGCACGGTGGCGTACCTGATCTCGCAAGAGGATGCGCGTGAGTTGCTGGTCGGCAAGGCTCGAGAAGCCGGCAACGTCGCGGCGGACGCCACCGGAGATCTTCGCGGCAAGGTCTCCGATTTCGCAAGCACCTGGCAGAACAGCGCGTCGGATCTGTACTCGCGCGGACGGCAAGTGGTCGACGGCGCCCGCGCCAACATCAACGCGGCGGTGGAAGACGCTCGAGCGGCGAGCGATTCCATCCGCAATGAGATGTCACACAACGTGCCGGACGCATAGGTGGCTGCGTGGATATCAAAGTGACGGTGCGCGCGGAGCGAGGGGGCACCTACGTCGTAGATCTCAACGGCGAGATCGATGTTTATACGTCGCCGAAGGTGAAGGACGCGCTCGGAGATTTGATCGATAAGGGGCATTACAATCTCGTCATCAACCTCGAGAAGGTTCGCTACATCGATTCGACCGGTCTTGGCGTCCTCATCGGCGGGCTCAAGCGCGTTCGCGAGCACGGCGGGAGCGTACGCCTGGTCTGTACGAACCCGCAAATCAGGAAGATCTTCGATATCACCGGGCTGGTCAAGATCTTCGGGATTTACGACGATGAAGAGGCCGCGATGCGGGCGCTCGTGTGAGCATGCCCTTGCCGCAGCCGAGCGGCACGACGGACACCGTGGAGTTACGGATTCCGAGTAAGGCCGAATGGGTGGCGGTAGCGCGGCTTGCCGTGGCCGCAGTTGCGAGCCGGCTCGATTTTTCGATTGAGGATATCGAGGACGTGAAGCTCGCCGTTGCGGAAGCCTGCACCAACTGCATTCAGCACGCGGCCGGGAGCGACCAGATCGAGATCGTCTGCGAGAGGGCGCCCGGGGGGCTGACCGTTCGCGTTCGCGACAACGGGCGCGGTACGCGCCCCGAAGCCATTCAATCGCGGCGGGTCGAGGAGACGCGCGTCGGTGGGCTGGGTGTCTTTTTGATTCGTTCGCTTATGGATACGGTCGAGTA
>JAKAPQ010000113.1:2922-7526 GCA_021806945.1 bacterium
ACGGGGCGCGAGCGCGTG
The DNA here is from genome assembly GCA_021806945.1 of bacterium. Classification (GTDB taxonomy): domain Bacteria; phylum Vulcanimicrobiota; class Vulcanimicrobiia; order Vulcanimicrobiales; family Vulcanimicrobiaceae; genus JAJYFL01. The sequence continues at coordinate 2,941 of JAKAPQ010000113.1, forward strand.
ATCCTGTATCTGCGCTTTTACGAAACCGTCTCGCAGACCGAGATCGCAAAACGCCTCAACGTCTCGCAGATGCACGTCTCCCGCCTGCAGCAGAAGGCGCTCGAGAAACTCCGCCGGTTCTTGGGTGAGTAGCGCCCTCAATCGGTACGGGGATTTTCCCCGCGATCTTCTAATGTAGCCTGGTCCGATGAGAAGCCAAGAACTCCGTCAAGCCTTCGTCGATTTTTTTACGGCGAGAGGGCACAAGCACCTACCGTCTGCCGGCTTGATCCCCGATCGAATGTCCACCACGCTGTTTACCATTGCGGGCATGGAGCAGTTCGTTCCGGCCTTTCTCGGCGACGAGCCCGCCCCGGCACCCAACGTCGTGACGGTGCAGCGCTGTCTCCGCGTGGCCGGCGCGAAGAGCGATATCGAAAACGTGGGCCGTACGGGCCGCCACGGAACGTTCCTCGAGATGCTCGGGAACTTTAGTTTCGGCGGATATTACAAACGCGAGGCGATCGGTTACGCGTGGGAGTTCGTCACCGGGGTGATGCTCCTCGATCCCGCGCGGCTGGCCGTTACCGTGCACGTCGCCGACGAGGAAGCCGAGCGTATCTGGCGAGAGGAGATCGGCATTCCGGCCGAGCGCGTCACACGCTTCGACGAAGACAACTTTTGGACGATGGGACCCACCGGCCCGTGCGGTCCCTCGACGGAGATCTTCTACGACAGCGGCGCCGAGAACGCGCTCGGTCCGCAGGACGACGGGCCGAATAAAGGCAATCGCTGGGTTGAAATTTGGAACGTCGTCTTCCAGCAGTACAACCGCGGCGCCGACGGCCGGTTGACGGAGTTACCGCGCAAGCAGATCGATACCGGAGCGGGTCTAGAGCGCATGCTCGCGGTCGCGAACGGCATGCCTTCGATGTACGAGACCGATCTCTTTACCGATATCATCGACGCGCAGCCACCCGTCGGCCAGACCGCTCTCTCTCCGAAAGATCGTCTCGAGCGCCGAAACATCATCGCCGACCACGCACGGGCGGCGACGTTTCTCATCAACGACGGCGTCTATCCGGGCAACGCCGATCGTGGTTACGTGTTGCGTTTCCTGATTCGCAGAGCCATCCGAAACGGCCGGCTATTGGGGTATCCAAACGGCTTTCTCACGCAGCTCGTACCGGCGGTCGTCGCCTCGCTCGAACCCGGCTACCCGGAGCTGCGCGCAAACCAGGCACGTATCGCGCAGGCGCTGCTGGCCGAAGAGCGGGCCTTCGACCGCACCCTCGAGCGAGGCACGAACATGCTCGATCGCCTGCTCGACGAAGCCGAAGCGAATGGGACGCGCCGGTTGCGCGCAGCCGACGTCTTTACACTACACGATACCTATGGTTTTCCGATGGAACTCACGCGCGAGATCGGCGTCGAGCGCGGAGTTACGCTCGACGCCGATGGGTTCGAAGACGCGATGAACGAGCAACGCGAGCGCGCGCGCAAGGATGCCGCGGCGAAACGCTCGGTCGTTACGACGGCGGAGTTGCCCGCGATGCACAGCGAGTTCGTTGGTTACGACGGTTTGGAATGCGATGGGACGGTCGTCGCGATCCTCAAGGAGCGGCAATCGGTCGAGGCGCTCGAAGCCGGCGAGAACGGAGCGATCGTCCTCGACCGCACGCCGTTCTACGCCGAAAAGGGCGGCCAGATCGGCGACCGCGGCACCCTTTCGGCGCCGGCCTCGGCGGGCGGAACGGCGCCGGCGGATTTCGACGTACGCGATACGCAGAGCGTCGGCGAAGCCGTCACGCACCACGGTACCTTGCTCGCGGGTGTGCTTCGTGTCGGCGATACCGTGCATGCCGCCGTTCATCCGGAGTGGCGTCGCGAGATTCGCCGCCACCATACCTCCGCGCATCTGCTGCAGCGCGCGCTCAAGGACGTCCTCGGCGAGGAGGTGGCTCAGGCGGGGTCGTGGGTCGGCATCGACCGCATGCGTTTCGATTTCCGCTCGCCTACCGGCGCGCTCTCGCCCGAACAGAGGCGCGATGTCGTGCGCGGAGTCAACGAGATGATTCGCGACGACGTTCCGCTGCGGACGCAGGTGCTGCCGGTCGCGCAAGCGCGTGCCTCCGGTGCGATCATGATGTTCGGTGAAAAGTACGGCGAGAGCGTGCGCGTCGTCACCGCCGGACCGTCGGTCGAGTTTTGCGGCGGAACGCACGCGCGCTCGACCGGCGAACTCGGGCTATTTCTTCTCTTGAGCGAATCCTCGGTCGGCAGCGGCATCCGCCGCATCGAAGCGTGCGTCTCGCGTGCGGCCGAAGAATACGTATGCAGGCAGCAGGATCTCGTGGGGGAGCTGGCTTCGGCGCTCGCATCGGCACCCGACGATCTGCTCGAGCGCGTCGCCAAGATTCAGCGCGATGTTAAAGAGATGCAAAACGCAATCGGCACGTTGAAGGCGCGGTTGGCCGCCGAGGAGGCGCAGAGCTATGTGGAGCGTGCCGAACGGGCAGACGGCAAGACCTTTGTGGGGGCGGTCGTTCGCGATACCGGTGCGGAGGCTCTCCAGTACCTGAGCGGAGCGATCCGCCGGCGGCTCCACAGCGGGGTTATCGCACTCGCCGGCATCGACAACGGTGCGGTCAGCATCTTCGTTAGCGCGAGCGACGATTTGGTGCGAGCCGGCGTTCACGCCGGCGATCTCGTCAAGCTTGCGGCGCCGTTCGTTGACGGCAAGGGCGGCGGGCAGCCCGCGCAGGCACGCGGCGGCGGCAAGAAACCGGACGGGGCCGAGAGTGCTATGCGCGCTATTCGCGAAGCCGTTCTGGGCCGGTAGGAGTGTACCGCGGCGGATTGCCGGCACGTTCACTTGCGGCAGCGGCGCTGGCCTGGATCGCGCTGCTCGGCGCGGCGCGGCCGGTCCAGATCGACTCCCAAGTGGTTTTACAGCGCTACGCTGCAAAGCTGCTCGTTACCGCATCGCCGCCCGCCGTTATCTTTACGTATACGGTTTCGCAGGCCGGTCCGCACGACATCGAACAAACGCACCTGATCTATCGCAGCGGCATTCACGTGCGCGACGAAACGCTGGCGGTCGACGGAGCGGCTCTCCAACCGAAGTTTACGCACATCGCTCGATACCGCGATCGCTATGCGATCGCGCGCGTCGCGCCGCGCACGTCTACCTACACGTTTCTCTTCGAACGCGTAACGCGCGAAGGTTCCCACTACGATTATACCTACGCAGCTATCCCGCTCGTCACGCTGGGCGGATTCGTAGTCGACCGGGTGACGATCGATGGAGCGACGTATCTGCCGTCGAAGATCGAATTCACGGCGAGCGGCGCTACGATATCGGGGAAGGGCGTGCTCTATTACGCGCCTTTTGGCAGATACTGGATGCCGGTCCAGGCGTCGGTAGCCGCTAAGGTTGATGGCCGTCCCGCTCGCGAACGCATAGCCTGGAGCGGCTACCGCTTTCCGGCTAGCCTGCCGAAATCGACGTTCGTCCTCCCCAAACCGCTGCCGGCGCCGGTTCTTCCAACCTTCTAACGTGAACCGAACCTGCGCGCGGATGGCGGGCTGGCTGGCGTGGCTGGTTCCGTTCGGCGTCTATGCGGCCTCGCTCAACCGCGCCGTAGCCTATTGGGACACCGGCGAGATGCAGGTCGTGCCGTGGATTCTCGGCATCGCGCACCCGACGGGCTTTCCGGTCTTCACCATATTCGGGTGGATATTCACTCACGTCGTAGCGATCGGTCCGGTCTCGATGCGCATGTCGCTGTTCTGCGCGCTTGCGATGAGTTTGACCGCGTGGCTCGTGTACCGGACGCTGGCGGAACTGGTCGACGCGCCGTGGGTGGCGATGGCGTCCGCGTGGCTCTTCGCGTTTGGGGACGTTGCGTGGACGCGCGGGACGCGAGCGGAAGTACACGCGCTGGCGGTGTTCTTTGCCGTGCTTACGTTCTACTGCGCCGTCAGGTGGTACCGTACGGCTCGGCCCACCGCGCTGATCGGCGGCGCGTTCGCGTGGGGGCTTGGGATCGCCACCCATCCGATCGTGGCGCTGCTCCTGCCCGCGCTCCTCGTGCTGTTTTTCGCGCGGTTGCGCGCCGTTCGGGCACGCGCGCTCGTACTTGCCGCGCTCGCGCTACTTGCAGGCGTGTCGTTCTACGCATATCTGCCGCTGCGCAGCGCCTACGTCGACCGAGCGCGGCTCGACCCTACGTTGCAGCTCGGCGAGGCGCCGGGCAAACCGTTTTGGGACAATGACGATCCGTCGACGTGGCGAGGATTCGTGACGCTCGTCACGGGATCGCAGTTCCACGCCGGAGCGAGCGTCGCATCGATCGTGTCGCCGCAAACGTACGTGCGCCGAGGGCCGAAATACGTGGCGACGCTAGCTGCCGAGTACACGCCGCTCGGGGTATTGCTCGCGCTGGTGGGCCTCGGAATGCTGCTGGTGCGCGATCGCCTCCTCGGCATCGCGGCACTTCTCGCCGCTTGGGTTCCCACGGCGTTCGCGTTTGGATATACCGTCGAGGCGGATCGGGATCGCTACTACCTGACGTCGTTCGCGATCGTTGCCGTCGCTGCCGGAT
>JAKAPQ010000009.1 GCA_021806945.1 bacterium
CGCCTCGTCGTCCACCACGAGAATCTTCTTGTTGAAGTCGGGGTGCTTGTTAAACGTCCCCCGTTTGCTTTGGAGCGATCCGTTCATAGAATTTCGCGACGGCGCTGTAGTCGAGAGCGCCGTCTCCTTCTGCAGACTGCAACGTGTACAACTGGTAGGCCAGAGCCGCAACGGGAAGTGGGACGAGCATAGATCGGGCCGCGTCGAGGGCCGCTGCCAGATCCTTACGCAGCAGATCCATGGCGAAGCCCCCCTCAAAGGTACCCGCAAACCAGGTCTTGGGCAACCAGTTCTCCAGCAGATAGTTGGAACCCGTTGCCGTTACGATGACCTTACGGACCGCGTCGAGGTCGGCGCCGGCGGCCTTCGCGAAGGTCAGGGCCTCGATGTTGGCCAGCATGACGCTCGAGATGATGAGTTGGTTCACGAGCTTGACCGTCTCGCCCAAACCGACGGGTCCCACGTGGAACGGCGTTCCCATCGCTCGCAAGATCGGCTCGATTCGCTCGAAATCCGCGTCGTCGGCACCGGCCATGATCGTGAGCGTACCGTCGCTTGCTCGCACGGGGCCCCCGCTCACGGGTGCGTCGACGAAGCGATGGCCCGCCGCCCGTAGTCGCAACGCGAACGCCCGCGACGCGATCGGCGAGATCGTCGACATATCGATAAAGGTGACACCGTCGCCAACCGTTTTCAGGTCACCCTGGGCGTGAAGGGCCGCCCCCCGCGCCCCGAAGAGCGCTTCTTCCACCTGCGGGGCGTCCGGCACGCATGTGATGACGACGTCGCTCGCGGCGGCGACCGCCGCCGGGTCCGCAGCTTCTACGACGCCGCCGGCAACCAAACGTTCGAGCGGAGCGCGATTGCGATGGGCGCAGGCCGTCACGGGAAATCCGGCGCGCCGCAGGCAGGCAGCCATGGGCTCACCCATCGCTCCGACGCCGACGAATCCGATCTTCGCGAAGTTCTTCACCAGGGCGCCTCTTAACGCAGCGGCGAGCGCCTTCCTGGCTCGAAGGGCCGTAGGGGGACTCCGCACGCTGGCCGAAACCGCCCTAGCGCACCACAATCACAGGGGGGAATCTACATCGTGTTAGCCGTCATTCGCCGTCCGACGTTCGACGAGATGAATCTCTCGACGGGCAAGCGCGTTCGCCTGCACCGGCTGATGTACGAGCACGGCCCGGCCAACGGCACCCTGATGATGCTGCCGATCGATCAAGGGCTCGAGCACGGCCCGATCGACTTCTTCTCTAATCCGGATTCGCTGGACACCGATTGGATCTACCGCCTCGCGGTTGAAGGGAACTTCTCCGGCATCGCGCTGCACGTGGGCCTCGCGGAAAAGTACCACAAGGAGTATGCGGGCAAAGTACCGCTCGTACTGAAGGTCAACGGCAAGACCAACGTTCCCAGCGACGACGACTCGTTCAGTTCGCTCACGTCGTCGGTCGAAGATGCCGTGCGCCTTGGTGCCGATGCGGTCGGCTACACGCTCTACGTCGGCAGCCCCGCACAGGACGTCGACATCGCGCAGTGCAACGAAGTGCGCCGCGACTGCGACCGGTACGGCATGCCCCTGATCGTCTGGGCCTATCCCCGCGGTGCCGCGATCAAAGCCAAGGGCGGCATCGACTCGCTCTACGCGATCGATTACGCCGCGCGCGTCGCCTGCGAGATGGGCGCCGACATCATCAAACTCAATCTGCCGAAGTGGGAAGCCGCGACCGCCGACAAGTTGCCAAAACCCTACAACACGCTCGAACTGTCGGACGAAGCGGGACTCGCAAAGGTCGTGAAGTCGGCCGGCCGCTCGTTGGTGCTGGTCTCCGGCGGCAGCAAGATGGGCGACGACGACACGATCCACAAAGCGAAGATCGCGATGGAGGCTGGATGCGTAGGGCTGATCTTCGGACGCAATATGTGGCAGCGCAAGTGGGACGACGCCCTAGCCATGGCCGCCCGCATGCACGTCCTCATGAAAGCTCACGCCCAATAACCCCCGTGTCATCACACGCAACCCCATGTTATTATGAGCGCACCGCCAGCCTCAATTGAAGAGCGCGTCAACGCCGCGCTAGACAAGGTGCGCCCCGGCATCCAAATGGACGGCGGCGAGGTGTGGCTCATCAAAGTTGAGGGCTCGACCGCGTTCGTCCAAATGCTCGGCGCCTGCGGCGGCTGCCCAGCCTCGAACCTGACGCTAAAGGGTGCGATCGAAACGATCGTCTGCGGCGAGGTACCCGAGATCCGCGAGGTCGTCCAAGTTTAGCTGGGATGAGAAGGCCGGCCTCCAAGACGGACTTCTCATCTCATCTAGCGCGCCTAGCGCGGGATTTCGATATCCGCGAACAGCTCCGCCACCTCGAAATCGAGCCATGGAAGCGCCGGATGCGTGAAGCGCGCCCCCGCTTCGTAGGTTCGCTTATCGCGGACCGTATGTGCCACGATCGCGCGTTTCATCGGATCGACGTCGAGCACGATCGTCGCACCCGTTGCCAGATACCGAGCGATCTTCCTGGCGAGCAGAGCTACGCGCTGCGACGGCGAGCGCACTTCAGCGGCGATATCCGGCGCAAACGGCGGCTCGTCGGCTTCCTCGTCGCTCAGCGGGCGCAAACGATCGTACGAAACGTACGCCACATCCGGAACGAACGACGTGTCCGTGCCGTCCGCCGCGCCCAGTCTGAAGCGCCACTCCGTTCCGACCAAACCGCGCCGCCGCGCGCAGCGTTTGATCGCCGTGGCAAGGGTGGACTGCACCAGTGCGTGCACCCGTTTAGGGCTCATCTTGGGATAGGGCCGACCGTCGAGATATTCGGTCTCCGGCCGGTCGTCCAATAACATTGCCATCTCTCGCACTCCATCGGCATTCTATCACGCCAAGCCGCCGGTCGTACGAGCCCGACGGCTCAGAGCGACTGAACCTTGCGCCATTTAGACTGGTCTGTTAGACTAGACTATATGAAAACCGTAGGTGCATTTGAAGCCAAGACCCATCTTTCCGAGCTGCTCAAACAGGCGGAGGCCGGGGAAACCATCGTCGTCACCCGCCACGGCCAGCCCGTCGCGCAAATCAGCCCGGTGGCGACCGAATCGGCCGGCGTCTTACCTAAAGAAGCAATGCGACGGCTCCGATCCCTCGGACTGCGCATCGACCGCGACGAGATTCGCGGCCTACGGGACGCCGGACGACGCGCGTGACCGGCGCTGCCGGACCCGCAATCGTTGTCGATGCCTCCACCACGATCGGGTGGACGCTCGCCGACGAACGAGATCGGTACGCTCTCGCCGTCGCGGCTTACGTCGAGGAGAACGGCGCGCTCGTGCCGGCGCTCTGGCGTTGGGAAGTGCAGAACATTTTGCTGACGGCGTGCCGGCGCGAGCGGATAACGGAAGCGCAGATGACCGAGGCTGTCATGCTTCTAGCGCATTTGCCGATCGAGATAGATCCCACGAAGACGTTCGGCGCGGAGCTCGCGCTGGCGCGTCAATACGGCCTCACGGCTTACGACGCTGCATACCTCGAACTCGCGATGCGCTCTAATTCCAAACTTGCAAGCAACGACAAAGCGCTCAGAAAAGCCGCGCGCGGTGCGGGTCTATTCTACGAAATCGACTAGAACGCGCCCTGTCATCCTGAGCCTAACGTAAAAATGGCGCATCCGCGCTGCGCGGCCCCAGTGCACTTCCATCCGCTTCCGCGCCTAGCGCGGGATTTCGATATCCGCGAACAGCTCCGCCACCTCGAAATCGAGCCATGGAAGTGCCGGATGCGTGAAGCGCACCCCCGCTTCGTAGGTTCGCGTATCGCGGACCGTATGTGCCACGATCGCGCGTTCCATCGGATCGACGTCGAGCACGATCGTCGCACCCGTTGCCAGATACCGGGCGATCTTCCTGGCGAGCAGAGCTACGCGCTGCGACGGCGAGCGCACTTCAGCGGCGATATCCGGCGCAAACGGCGGCTCGTCGGCTTCCTCGTCGCTCAGCGGGCGCAAACGATCGTACGAAACGTACGCCACATCCGGAACGAACGACGTGTCCGTGCCGTCCGCCGCGCCCAGTCTGAAGCGCCACTCCGTTCCGACCAAACCGCGCCGCCGCGCGCAGCGATCGATCGCCATGGCAAGCGCGAACTGCACGCGCGCGTGCACCCGTTTGGGGCTCACCTTTGGATAGCGGCGACCGTCGAGATATTCGATCTCCGGCCGGTCGTCCAATAACATTGCCATCTCTCGCACTCCATCGGCATTCTATCACGCCAAGCCGCCGGTCGTGCGAGAACGCGCAGTTCGCCGCCTTCTGTCATCCTGAGCCTGTCGAAGGACGAGCCCCTGCCGCCCACGGCCAGTAGGGCGGGGGAGGAGCGGCACAGAAAGGCCTCGACTGCTTACTTTGCCCCGGTCCCCTCTCCCGGTCCTCTCTAAGGAGGCCACCCATGGCCGTAAGATCGCTCAAGGCGCTCCTCTCCTCATTCGTCGCCGTCTGGATGTTCGTTGCGCCAGCCACCGCGCAAAATCAGACCGGGTTCGACTCGATGGCCCAGAGCACCATCAACGACATGCAGCAGCGTCTGCTTTCGCAGGCCGCGCTGCAGCGGTATCGCGGCGGCAGGGATACCGGAAGCGGGCCCGAGGTCGATCTGCGAATCGTCTTTCCTAACAACCAAACCGGGCTCGACAACATCATGATGACGTTGCTCGAACCGATCGGATCGGGCGCGCACCAATGCGAGGCGCTGGCGGTCAAGAACGGTACGCAGGTCATCCATTCTTATTTTCACGCGAGCAAAGACGTGCGGCCGGGGCACGCCTACGATGTCGTCGTCACCGATTCAATGGGCGACAAATTCTTCGTGGGCCGCATTCTCGTCAGTACGCGATCGCCGCAGGCGTACGATATCTACGCGCCGCTCCTGACGCCCGGTTCGCCGCATTACACCGGCCCAAACTCCGCCCCGCAGCTTGCGATCGGCATCTACGGTCAGGCGATCACGCCCGCTCTGCTCCGAAAAGCGCGGATCTCGAACTCGCGATTCCGCGGTGTGCTGGTGGTTTTCGTCTGGCCGGGCAGCCCGGCGCAGCGCGCGGGGCTACGGCCCGGCGACATTATCGTGGGGTTCGACGGACATCCGAGCACCTCGATGCAGGTGATGGCCGGATTGGCGCAATCCGCTCCTACGCAATCCATGCAGTTCGTAATCCTGCGACATGCGCGCGTGATGCACTTGGGCGTTGGGGCGAGCGCCATCGCGCTGGTTCAATCGTGGCTGGTTTCGGCTCCGTCGCTCGGCATGCGCGGGCTGACCATCACCCCGAAGTTGTTGCAGATCCTGGGCCGTCCAGACCTGACGTGGCTCCACGGCGTCGAAGTCTTCGACCTGATGGCGAACGGCCCGGCCTCCGCCGCCGGACTGCGCGCCGGCGACATCATTACCGAAGTCAACGGCCAAGCCTGCGCATCGATGGACCAACTGCTCTCACTCATCCGCGATCGACGAAACGGCATTCCGACGCAGTTCGTGCTCATCCGCAACCATCAAAACATGAACCTCACGGTCCCGGTCGGAAGCAACTCGTGGACACCTCCGGTCGCCGGACCCGGCTTTATCCCACCGGCGACGCCTCGGCCCTCCTGAGGCGTCCCGGAGCAACCGGGGCTTTACGGCACACCATGTAAAGGCGTCCGCGGCCGTTAGGTAATCCGCCGATAGATGTGTCGACTATCGAGAGCGGCCTCGCCGTTAGAGTTGGGGATTGCACCGGTCGTAGCGTCCGCCGTAGGCGTTTGTGAAATCGTGAACGCGTTGCAACTCCTGTTGTATCCGCTCGATCATCGTCGATCGGACGGCTAATAGCCAGTACTTCGTTCGCTTCTCGTACGTTTCCGCGGTCGTGGCGGCGAACCCGTTCTTCGTGAACACCTCAATGGCGGCAGCCCGGTTGCGCGGATCGTTGAAGTACATCTGATGTTCGAGGACGACCACTTCGGCTCCGGCCGGCAACCGCAGACGAATCGAAGCGATAATCTGATCCCAGCCCCGGGACTCGTCGCGCGCTCGACGGCGGTCGGCACGGTTCCGAAAATGCCGAACGACGAACGATGCCGAAAATGCGAGGGCCATCGTTGCGATCGCGCCTAGAAACGGGAACTGGTTCAATTCACCGGCCCCACGCCATGGAACGCTTGGGCGAGCGCTTGACGCTTTCCACTCAGCCGAGGTTCCCCATATGGCCGAATTTTCCGGCCCCGGCTTAGTAGACGCCCAGGATGCGGGTGTCTGGACCGAGACCGATCGCAATAGCGGCTGCATCGGGTTCGCTCGGGCAATCGAACTCGACGTAAAATCTGTATTCGAATGCCGCGCGCCGGCTCGGCCGAGCCACGAGGTTGCGAAGGTTCAGGGATTTTTCAGCAAGCCTTCCCAACGCTTCGTGCAGGCTGCCGGCGCGGTGCGGCAGTTCGAAAGCGAGGAGCGCTCTGCCCAGATTGCGCCGCGCCATACTTTGACGCGCGATTAGAAAGAAGCGGGTGAGGTTTTCGACCGGGTCTTGAATCGCTCGCGCCAAAATTCGGCCGCCATACCGGTGCGCCGCAAGTGCCGAGCCGATGGCGGCGACATGCACGTCTCCAGTCTCGACGACGGTACGAATGGCGCCCGCAGTATCGTCGGCAGTTTGTATACGCAGATCGGGCCGCCTGGAAAGAAACTCGCGGCATTGTTCGAGCGCCACCGGATGCGACGCGATCGTGGTGATATCTTCGAGAGAAGAGCTCGGCGTTCCGACCAGGACCTGCACGATTGGATGGGTGGTCTCGTCGACGACCCTCAACTGCGGGTGTTCCGCGATCAGATCGTAGGACCGCGCGATCGATCCGTACATCGTATTTTCGCACGGCAGCAGCCCAAGACCAATCTCCGCTGAGGCGATCGCTCCAACAAGATCGTCGAAGGTGCGATACCCGCGCGTCGGGACATCGCCCATGAGAGCGACGATCGCCTCCTCACTGAAAGCGCCGGGCTCGCCCTGGAATCCGATCGCACTCATGAGGCGCGAGCGGAGTGCGGATAGTTCAACCGGCGTCGCTAGGAACGGGCGCCTCCGCGCGAAAGACACGAAGCGCCGCCGCTACCCCCGCGCCCGCGCGAATCGGCACGCCGAGTCCCAGTAGTTCGCACTCGATCGCGCCGAGCGCACCTAGCACGTCGGCCTGGGACAGCTCGCCCATCGTGCCGATGCGCAGAATCTTGCCCTTCAACTCCGCCTGACCCCCGGACAGAACGATGCCGCGCTCTTCCCGCAACGCGCGTAACAAGCCGCCGGCGTCGATGCCGTCGGGGACGCGAGCCGCGACGACGGTCGGCGAATGCGCGCCCGGCTGCGAGAAGATCGAGATGCCGAGCGCCTCGAGACCCGTGCGAATCGCACGTGCGTAGGTCTCCAGCCGCATCCAAACGTGGCGCGCGCCTTCGAGGCCATAGCGCTCCAGCGCCTCGTCCAGCGCGAAGTACGCGCTGACCGGCGGCGTCCACGGTGTCTGCCCTTGCCGCGCAAACTCGCGCGCTTTGAGCAGATCGAAATAAAAGCGCGGCATGGGATTGCGTTCGATTCGCTGCCAAGCCCGCGCTCCGACCGCAACCATCGCCAGTCCCGGAGGCGCGGCGAAGACTTTCTGCGGAGCCGTCACGACGACGTCGAATCCCCAGTCGTCCATTCGGAACTCCGAGGCTCCCATGCCGCTGACCGCGTCCACGATCGTGACCGCTCCGTGCTCGCGCGTCACCGCGGCGATTGCCGCCATGTCGTTTTGAACGCCGGTGGAGGTCTCGTTTTGCGTGAGCAGCACCCCCGCGATGCGCCGGCTTGCATCGGCTCTTAGGCGCTCGGCAAGTGCCTGTGGATCGAGCGCGTAGCCCGGCGCCGTCTCCAACGTCTCCACCTCGCAACCGTGAGTCTGGGCGATCGCGGCGAGACGGCGGCCGAAGAAGCCGACCGGGCAGGCAAGCAGTCTCTCCCCGGGTGCAAACGTACTCACGACCGCCGCTTCGAGGCCGCCCGTACCCGAGCAGCCAAGCAGCACGATCTCACCCGTCGTGCCGAAGACCGGGCGCAAGCGCTCCACCAGCCGCCCCTGCAGCGCTGCGAACTGCGGGCCGCGGTGGTCGATCATCGCCTGACCTGCAGCCGCGAGCACCGATTCGGCAACGGTTACGGGTCCAGGTATGAACAGAATATGTTTTCTCACGAAACGGCCCCTCCAATCGCGCCGTGCCGGCCTTTCGAGCCTTCGTGCCGTATCCTTTGCCGGCGAAACGTAACCGTTCCCGCCCGGAAGACGCTCCACATCAGAGGGCCTCGCTTTGACGAACGTAGCCGACTTCCGTCGCCAAGCGGATGAGATCGGCGTCGCGAACCGACCGTCGTTGCGCAGCAAACTCTTTGAATCGCTCTTCGAGGGCGTTACCACGCGACTCGTCGCCATGGAATCCGAGCCGCGCGGCCCGCTTCAGGAGCGCATGGCGGCCGGAGTTTCGGCCGAGCGGCAAGCTCGTTGCGACGCCTACCGAAGCCGGATCGACGATCTCGTAGGTCGTGCGCTCCTTCAGTACGCCGTCTTGATGGATGCCCGATTCGTGAGCGAACGCATTCTTGCCGACGATCGCCTTGTTTTTCTGGACGGGCATGTGCGTTGCCGCAGCGACCGTGCGTGAAAGCCGTTGCAATTTTGCCGCGTCGAAACGCGAGTCACACAAAAACAGGTCCCGTCTCGCACGCAGCGCGCAGACGATCTCCTCGAGACCGCAATTGCCTGCGCGCTCGCCGATACCGTTGATCGTGCATTCGACCTGCTGGACGCCTCTTTGAACCGCGGCCAGTGCGTTGGCCGTCGCCATCCCTAAGTCGTCGTGCGTGTGAACGCTCATCGTAACTTCTCCGGCGCGATCGACGTGATCGCGAAGATAGCCGATCAATTCGGAAAACTCGGCAGGCGTCGTGTACCCGACCGTATCGGGGACATTGATGATCGTGGCGCCGGCGGCGATCACGGCGGAGAATACCTGCGCCAGATATGCTGGGTCCGTGCGGGTCGCGTCCTCGGCGGAGAACTCAACCTCCGCGCAGCCTTTGCGCGCGTAACGCACGCTCTCGACGGCTAATTCAAGCGCGCTCGCGCGAGAGATGCACAACTTACGTTGTAAATGAATGTCTGAGGTCGCCAGAAAGACGTGAACGCGCGAGCGCTCGGTGCCGCGTAAACTCGTCACCGCCGCGTCGATATCTCCCCGGGTGCAGCGAGCGAGCGCCGCAACGCGAGAGGAGCGTACCGCTGCCGCGATCTGCGCGACGCTCTCTGCTACGACGGATGAGGCGGCCGGGAACCCCGCTTCGATCGTGTCCGCGCCCGCGGCATCGAGCATTTTAGCGATCCTCAAGCGTGCGCTCGCGCTCATCGCCGCGCCCGGCGACTGCTCGCCGTCACGTAAGGTCGTATCGAATATCTCGATCGCTCTCACGGCTAGTCATGCTCCTCGTTAAAGCAGAAGCCCCCGCCGGACGGGCGGGGGCTTCTGCTTGGTCGAATGATTATCGCGTTCTGCAGGGAGCAACCTCGACCGATCCGGACGACGGGCATCTTCGACTACGCTATCACGGCGGCGCACGGCCGGTCAACGCATTAACGAAGGTTAATCCATTTGACAGCCGCACGTTTTCTCTGGTATGGAGAGTCATCATGGAAAACGTAGGAATCATCGGACTGGGAACGATCGGCACGGCCATCGCGGAGGGCCTTCACGCGGCGCTCCCGGATCTCGAGATTCTCGGGACGCGGCGCCAAGGCGCCATGCCGGCGTATGTAACACCGTGTGCCGGTAATCGCGAGTTGTTGCGACGGGCGCGGCTGGTCCTCTTCTGCATCAAGCCCCAGCACGCAACGGCGATCCTCGAGGACCTGCGTCCCGGACTCGGGCCCGAGCATCTCGTGGTTTCGACCTGTGCCGGGCTCGATATCGACACGCTCTGCAAACATGCCGGTAACGCGAAGGTCGCGCGGGCGATGCCGAATCTTCCATGTCAGATCGGCGAAGGGATGACGGCGCTCTGCTTCCCGCCTGCCTGGACCGCAGCAGCGCGCGATCTCGTTACCCGTCTCTTCGATGCGATCGGCAAGACCGTCGTCGTCGAAGAGCGGCATTTCGATGCCGTAACGGCGCTCAGCGGATGCGGGCCGGCGTACGTCTACACGATCATCGAGGCCCTGAGCGACGGCGGCGTGAAGCAAGGCCTGCCCAGGGATATCTCTAAGCTGCTCGCCGCGCAGACGGTTCTCGGCTCCGCGCAGCTCGTTTTGAGCACGCATCTTCACCCCGCGGAGCTGCGCGACCGCGTGGCCACGCCGGCCGGCTGCACGATCGACGCGCTCGCGTGCCTGGAGGACGGGCGTCTGCGGGGCACGCTGATCTCCGCGGTCGCGGCGGCGGCCGAGCGGAGCGCCGTTCTCACGCGTATAGCAGCCAGCGCTCGCGCCACCGATTCTGACCGCGCGTCGCGTTCAGGTACGCCAGGCGCAGAGATGCCGTAATCGGGCGTGCAGCCGGGAACTGCGCGCCGTCGACCTCGGAGATTGGCATGACCTCCGATGCAGTGCCGGTGAAAAACGCCTCGTCGGCACCGAGAAAGGCGTCGACCGTGAGCGTTTCGATGCGCACGCCGATGCCGAGATCGCGCGCCAAGTCGATCACCGTAGCCCGCGTGATTCCAAGGAGCACGTCGGCGGATTCATCGTTCGTATAGAGCACGCCGTCGCGTACGATGAAGACGTTCTCGCCACTGCCTTCGGCGATCTCTCCGCGGTCGTTGAGGAGTATCGCCTCGTCGAAACCGCGCCCGAATGCCTCCTGCAAGGCCAAAATCGAATTGGTATAATGCCCGCTCGCCTTCACGGTGGATGGAAGCGACCGCGACGGCGTTTTTTGAAATGGTGAGATCGTCACGCGTGCGCCGCGCGGATCGTCACCGATCAGGGACCCGTTCAGCGACCGAAGCGCGATCAAGACACGCGTCGGGCAATTGTCGCGCGGGGCAAGCGAGATGCCGTTTTGGCCGAAGAAGACCAGCGGCCGGATGTAGCCGGACGAGAACGCGTTGGATTTCAGCGTCTCCACGACCGCTTCACAAAGGTCGCGAACCGTAAACGGGATAGCGAGCCCGTAAACCTCGGCCGAGCGAAAGAGGCGCTCGACGTGATCGCGTAACCGGAAGACAGCCGTTCCCCAGGCCGTTTCGTAGGCGCGTATTCCCTCGAACACCGCCGACCCGTAGTGCAGCGCGTGCGTGAACGGCTGGATCGCAACGTCGTCAGCGTCGCGAATCGCACCATCGAACCAGACGAATTCGCGCTGCGCCGATGCGATCATCGAAGATGACGCGCGCTCGTCACCGCGCCGTCCGCGGCGGACCCGACGAGTGCAACGTATTTTGCAAACACCCCACCGGCATAGCGCCCTAGCGGAGCAACCCAACTCTGCAGGCGTTCGCGCAGCAAAGCGTCCTCGACCGCGACGTCGATGCGGCGTGCTGCGATATCGATCGTGATGACGTCGCCGTCGCGCAATGCCGCAATCGGCCCGCCGACCGCAGCTTCGGGCGCGACGTGGCCGAGCATGAATCCGCGCGTGCCGCCGCTGAACCGACCATCGGTGACCAGGGCTACGTCGGGGCCGAGGCCGGCACCCACGATCGCGCCGGTAACCCCGAGCATTTCGCGCATCCCCGGGCCGCCTTTGGGCCCTTCGTAGCGAATGACGAGCACGTCGCCCGCGACGATGCGTCCTTCCATCACGGCACGCATGGCGTCTTCTTCGCAATCGAAGACGCGCGCCGGCCCCTCGTGTCGCGTCCGCGTGAAGCCGGCGAATTTCATGATCGCGCCGTCCGGCGCGACGTTGCCGCGCAAGACCGCCAGGCCCCCATTAGGTTTGAACGGACGACCGGCCGTGGCGATGACGCCCTGTCCCGGCGACTCGACGACGGTCGCCACGGCTTGCTCGAGCGTCGTTCCATGCGCAGTGGCAGCCCCGCCATGGACGAGATTACCCTCGACGAGGCGCTTGATGATGAGCGCCGTTCCGCCGGCCCGGTCCACGTCGAGCGCGACATACTGTCCGGCCGGGCGAAGATCGGCGATGACCGGCGTCTGCCGGCTGATGCGATCGAACTCATCCAACTTCAAAACGACGCCGGCTTCCCGCGCAATTGCGATGAGATGCAGTACGGCATTCGTCGAACCCCCGGTGCCCGTCACGAGCGCGATTGCATTTTCGAAGGCTTCTCGCGTCAACAGATCGCGCGGCACCACGTTTCGCTCCAGCAGGTCCATGACGAGCGCTCCGGCTGCGCGCCCGACCTGCTCGCGGCGCATATCGGTCGCACCGACGCTCGAACTTCCTAGCGGGGAGAGACCGAGCATCTCGAGCGCCATAGCCATCGTGTTGGCCGTATATTGGCCGCCGCATGCGCCGGCGCCGGGACAGGCGCGGTCTTCGATGCGTTTGAGTTGCGCCTCATCGATCGTGCCTGCCCCACAAGCGCCGATCGCCTCGAACACGTCGACGATCGTCAAATCGCGGCCGTCGAGATTTCCCGGAGCGATCGGGCCGCCGTAAAGCACGACCGACGGGACGTTTAAGCGAGCGAACGCCATCGCGGCCGCGGGAATCGTCTTGTCGCAGCCGACCAGCCCGATCATCGCATCGAACAGATAGCCGTGCCCACAGAGTTCGATCGAATCCGCGATCACTTCACGCGAGACCAGCGAGGCCTTCATGCCCTCGGTGCCCATCGCGATTCCATCGCTGATGGCGATCGTGTTGAATTCCATCGGCGTTCCGCTGGCAGCACGAACGCCGGCCTTCACGTGTTCGGCGAGTTCGCGCAGGTTGTACCCGCACGGCATCGTCTCCGCCCACGTGTTGGCGATGCCGACGATCGGCTTTGCCAGATCGCCGTCGGTGAACCCGATCGCCTTGAACATCGCTCGCGCCGCGGCGCGCTGAGGCCCCTGCGTGAGCGCTGCGCTTCGAGATTTCAACATACGCGAAACTTCAACTCTTCGTCCTGCGGCGCCAGCCACGGCATCAGCGCCCGCAAACGTTCTCCGACCTGCTCGATCGGATGCGACCGCGCGGCGTCGCGGAACCGGTCGAATCCTCCGGAGCCGGCCGCATGTTCTCGCACCCATTCGCGCGCGAAGCTCCCGTCCTGAATCTCGCCGAGCACCGCTCGCATGGCCTTGCGCACCTCTTCTCCGATGATGCGCCGTCCGCGCGTATAGTCGCCGTACTCGGCGGTGTTACTGATCCCCTCACGCATGCCACCGATACCCCGTTCGTGCATGAGATCGACGATCAGCTTGAGTTCGTGCAAACATTCGAAGTACGCCATCTCCGGCGCGTAGCCCGACTCCACGAGTGTCTCAAAACCCGCCGTAACGAGCGCCGAGACGCCGCCGCACAGCACGGCCTGCTCTCCGAAAAGATCGGTCTCGGTTTCGTCTTTGAAGGTCGTTTCGAGGATCCCCGCACGCCCGCCGCCGATGGCACCGGCGTACGCGAGCGCCAGCTCGCGCGTGTTGCCCGAAGGATCTTGGTGTACGGCGATCAAGCAAGGAGTGCCGCGCCCTGCTTCATATTCCGAACGCACGAGCCGCCCGGGGCTCTTCGGGGCGACCATGAACACGTTGGCGTTTTTCGGTGGGACGACCGTCCCGAAATGGATGGCGAAGCCGTGTGCGAACGCAAGATAAGCGTTCGGGCGCAAACGGTCGCCGACGGAGTGCAAATAGACCGACGGTTGTTCTTCGTCGGGAACCAACAGCATGACGACATCGGCCATCGCAGTTGCTTCCTCGACGCTCGCGTAGCGCAAACCGTCTTCGCGTGCGATTGCTTCGGATCGCGAATGCGCGCGCAAACCCACGACGACGTCGGCGCCGGAGTCGTGCAGGTTACACGCGTGGGCGCGTCCCTGACTGCCGTAGCCGATCACGGCAATCGTCTTTTGCGAGAGCACGCGGCGGTCCACATCGCGGTCGTAGAATACGTTCATGGATTGTTCTCCTTGTCTTCCCGAGCGAGTTTGTCTATTTGCATACGCAGACGTGCGAGCGCTTCGGAGGGGCCGTCGAGATGGATACGAACGCGAAACGAACCATCGCGCTGCAATGCTTCCACACGCGTGTAGACGCAGCCGAATCGGTGCGCAAGATGAATGAGACGCGCGAGGATCCTACCGTCGCGTACGTTCAACGCTGCAATCATCGCTCCGCCTCCATCATCTCGTGCATCGCCTGGCCGGCCGGAACGATCGGCCAGACGTTCTCCTCGGGATAGCAGGCGCAGTGCAGCAGCATCGCCGACGGATGCGCGATCAGCCGTTGGAGAGCGCCGGCGAGATCTTCCGGTGCCCGTACCGATTCCGCGCGTATCCCGTACGCGTGCGCGATCTCGCAGAACTCCGGGTTATCGCTCAGGTTGGTCGCCGAATAACGGGCGTCGTAGAACAACTGCTGCCATTGCCGCACCATACCGAGGTTGCGGTTGTCGATGAGCACGATCTTTACCGGCAGATCGTAGCGCCGAATCGTCGCCAGCTCGGCGAGCGACATTTGAAATCCACCGTCTCCGACGATCGCCACCACCGGGCGCCCCCCAGGCACAAACGCCGCCCCGATCGCCGCGGGAAGGCCGAAACCCATCGTACCCAGCCCCGCGGAGGTCAGAAAATTGCGTGGATGCGCCGGGCGCGCCCGCTGCGCGGCCCACATTTGATGCTGGCCCACATCGGTTGCCACGATGGCGTCCGGCGCTAGCCGTTCGAAGAGTTCGCCGATTGCATCGGTAGCGCTGAGCCTCCCCGATTGAGATCGGTCGCGCGGCAGTGATCCTCCGAGCGCGCGCACGCGCTCGCACCAGTCGTCGAAGGTGGGAATCTGCTGCCCATCGAGCGCCGCGACCAGTTCGCGGAGCGTTTCGCGCAGATCGCCGTGCAGGCACACGTCCGCGCGAACGATCTTTCCGAATTCGCTGCTGTCGATATCGGCATGAACGATCTTCGCGCCGGGGGCGAAGCGATTGGGCGGCCCCGTCACGCGGTCGTCGAACCGCATGCCAAAAGCCAAGATGAGATCGGCCTGCGCGACGGCGAGATTGGCGGCTTTCCATCCGTGCATTCCGAGCATCCCGAGAAAGCGTTCGTCCTGCGGATCGGCGGCGCCCAATCCGTTGATCGTCGCCGCGTGCGGCAGGCGCACCCGCTCGCAGAAGCGCCGGTAGACCGCGCTCGCATCCGCAGCACGCACGCCGCCGCCGATTATCGCAACGGGCTGCCGTGCGCTGCGAATCAATTCGACGGTCGCGGTAACCGCCGCGTGCGACGCACGGGGCAATGTCCTCGAACCAAGCGAACGAATCGGCGTCGAATCCTCCGGAACGATCGTCTTCAAGACGTCGGTCGGCAGATCGAGTAACACGGGTCCCGGGCGTGGTCCGCGCGCCAATCGAAACGCCGTCCGCAGCGCGGGCAAGAGATCGCGCGCGTTGCGCACGACGAGGTTGCGTTTGGTGATCGCATGCGTAATTGCGGTAATGTCGGCTTCTTGAAAGCCGTCGGTTCCCATCAGGGTAGTGCTGACCTGGCCCGTGATGGCGACGAGTGGAATGCTGTCCATCATGGCATCGAGGATCCCGGTAACGAAGTTTGTGGCACCGGGACCAGACGTCGCCACGCAGACGCCGACCTTGCCGCTAGCGCGTGCGTATCCGCCCGCTGCAAATACCGCCGCAGCCTCGTGGCGAACCAGAACGTGGCGAAGCCGGTGTCCGAACAGCGCATCGTAAAGCGGCATGATCGCGCCGCCCGGGTAGCCGAAGATCACCTCGACGCCCTCGGCCCAAATCGCGTCGAGAATGACCCGCGCGCCGGTACGCTGGGCTTGCTCGGCTCGCTCGGCAATCACCGCATCTCCCCTCTTCCAAGAAAAAGGCCCCTCGCCGGACCGGCGGGGGCTCCTGCGTCTTTCTTCATCAGAGTCTTACGCAAAGGCCGATCTGCACGGATCCGAATGGAACGGCCTAGTAAGGAGTACGCGTACGAGGAGTCGAGTCGCTATCGGCATGTGCAGGAACCGTATCATGCGCGCCCCAGCGCGTCAACGAATCCGGTGCATATTAATCGGGATTAACGTTTTCACCGCCGACGTGCGTTCCCAGACCGCTGCGCAAGCCGATAATGCGCAGGCTCGTCCCCGTTCGGTACGCGAATTCCGCGGCGCGCTCTTGCATCACGCGTGCGCCGCTGCGCGCCAGATCGCGCAATTGTTTTAGCGATAACCGCTCGAAAGCCGAGGCACCCGGCTGTTCGCGCGGGTCCGCGTCGTACACGCCGTCCACGTCGGTATAGATTTCGAGCGGAACGTTGCCGAGGGACCAGGCGACGGCAACGGCGGTCAAATCGCTGCCACCGCGCCCGATCGTGGTGAGCCGCCCATCGCCGGTCGAGCCTTGGAAACCGGCCACCACCGGAACGACACCCTCGGCAACGAGCCGCTCGAGCAGTACCGGCCGTACCGCGACGATCTCGGCATCGCCGTGCGCCTCGTCGGTGAGAATACCGGCTTGCGCTCCGCTCAGCGCGATCGCACGCACGCCGCGCGCAGATAGTTCCTCGGCAAACAGGCCCGCACTGATCAATTCACCGCACGCGAGCACCAAATCGCGATTCGCGCTGCCCGGCGCACTTCCAACCAAGGCTGCCAGTGCATCGGTCGAATACGGCGAGGGCGCTCGGCCGAGTGCCGATACGACGACCACCGGATCGCGTCGTTCCCCAACGGCAGCCAGCACGCGTCCGATGGCGATCTCCCGCAGTTCGCGCGTCGCAAGCGACGAACCACCGAATTTCTGAACGATCATAGGCGGCTCACTGCGACCAAATCGCCAATTATCGCCGACGCCGTTTGCTCGCGCCCCGCTCCAGGCCCGATCAGAGTCAGAGTACCGCATCCACGCCCAATCACGCGAACCACGTTCTGCGCTCCCGTCGCTGCGGCCATCGGATCGGCAAGCGGCACGACGACCGGCTCGACCACCGCCTCCAATCGAGTGCGATTTCCTTTGAGCGTGGCAACCAAACGCAAGGCGCCGCCGTCGGCACGCGCGTCGCGGACCTGCCGGCGATCGATCGCCTCGATGCCGGTGCGCGCAATGCTTTGCCACGGGAGCCAGCGCTCGAACGCGGCGTGAGCGAGCAGCGAGAGCTTTTGCGCCGTGTCGGTGCCGTTGAGATCGTTCGCGGGATCGGACTCGGCATATCCGTGTGCCCGCGCCGATTCGAGCGCGGCGCCGAACTCGCAGCCGGCTTCCATTGCGACCAAGATGTAGTTGGTCGTGCCGTTCAGGATTCCGGATATTTCGAGGATCTCTTCGCCGGCCAGCGCCGAGCGCAGCACGGAGAGCGCCGGAATAGCACCGCCCACTGCTGCGTCGAACAGCAGCTGGACGCCGCGATCGCCGGCAAATGCGAAAAGTTCCGGTCCGTGCGTTGCGATGAGCGCTTTGTTGGCAGAGACGACGTGCTTGCCGCAGGCTATCGCCTCCTTTACGAGATCGTATGCCGGCTCGAGCCCGCCCAGGCATTCGACGATCACGTGGGTGCGCGAGTCTCGAATAACATCCATGGCATCCGCGGTCACATGCGCCATGACTGCCTGCGGGTGACGCGTTTTTCGAACGTCGCGTACGAGTACGCCCCGAAGCGAAAACGCCGCCACGTCGCGGTCGTGCGCGTGCAGTAGGCGCTCTGCTACGCCGCTGCCGACGGTTCCGCACCCAAGGAGGCCGACGTTCACGGTGCGTTTCATGCCGTCGCCTTCGTAACAAGCAACCCCTGCGATGCAATCGCCGTCGGCACGATCCGCGCACCGACTCCGGCACGCCTAAAACACGCCGCTACGCGATCCGGCGCGTCGCCCGCGCCACCCTCCGAGAGCAGCAACACGCTTGGCCCGGCCCCGGACAGCACGACGTGCACGCCGAAAGCCGATTGCCCTAGCGCTTCCGAAAGACCTGGGAAAAGCGCTGCCCGGTACGGTTGATGAACGCAATCGCGAGTGGCGAGATCGAGCCGTGCGAGCCGCCCGCTCGCCAAACAAGCCGCCAGCATGCTCGCGCGCTGTAACGATCGGCCGACGTCGGCGCGCGCGTACGATGCCGGCAGCACCCGTCGCGCGGCAGCCGTATCCAACGGGCGATCGGGAATGACGAGCGTGCAGCGCAGCGCCTCCGGCACCGGCAACGGCAACGTGCAGAGGTGCGGCCCTTCTTGCAGCACGAAACATAAGCCGCCGTAAAGTGCCGCCGCTGCGTTATCGGCGTGGCCTTCGGCCTGCACGAGTAAGCGCAGCATTTCATCTCTCGAGACCGCGTCGCCCCGAGCTCGGTTCGCAATCGTCATCCCGCAGAGCAACGCTGCAGCGCTACTGCCCAAACCGGCTCCAAGCGGAATATCGTTGTGAATATCGATCTCGAAGGCAAACGATTGTGGAGCCTCGGCGATCAATGCGATGCCCGCGCGAACGCGCTCGGCCAGCCCGTCATGCGTCGGCAGCTGCGAACCGGTAACGCGTACGTACGGCGGACCATCGCCGGCTCTCGCGCGTGCCGTCATGCGCAGATCGAGCGCGATCGCGACCGAATCGAATCCCGAGCCGAGATTCGCCGAGCTAGCCGGCACGCTGACTTCGATCATCGGAGCGCCTCCACGATCGCCCGCTCCAGCGACGGCAGATCGCCGGCAACGCGGCGCAACGGATTCGCTAACGTCTTACTTGGGTCGCCATGGTAGCGCTCGATGCTCGCGACGTCTTTGAGGCTCGATCCGGTAAGAAGCGCGACGACGTCGTCTGCAGCGGCGATCGTGCCGCGTTCGCGTAACGCCGCCGCACCCGCCAGCGTTGCGGCCGAAGCGGGTTCGCAGGCCAGCCCGTCGCGCGCGAGCACGGCGCGCGCTTCCGCGATTGGATCGTCGTCGATCGCGATAGCGGTGCCGGCAGTCGCATGCAGAGCGCGCAGCGCCGGACGCCAAGAGACCGGGTTCCCGATTTTGATCGCGGTCGCAAACGTCGTGGCATGCACCGGGACGAGCGGTTCGTTCTGCTGCCATGCGCGCACGAACGGCGCGGCACCCGCAGCTTGCACGACGGCGATTCGCGGCACGCGCTCTGCCAAACCGAGCGCCTGCGCTTGTAGAAATCCCTGCGCGAGCGCCACGCAATGTCCGAGGTTGCCGCCCGGAACGATGACCCAATCGGGCGCGCGCCACCCACGGGCTTCGAGCAATTCGAACGCAACGGTCTTCTGCCCCTCGCGCCGGAACGGGTTGAGGGAGTTGACGAGATAGACGGCGCCACGTAGCGCGAGCTCGCGCGCCGCCTGCATCGCAACGTCGAAGTCGCCGTCGATGACGAGCGCGATCGCGCCCGCATCGAGCGCCTGCGCGAGCTTCGATGTTGTCACATGCCCCGCGGGTAAGAGCACCACCGCCGGCAGGCCCGCGCGCGCTGCATAGACGGCCAAACTTGCCGAGGTATTCCCCGTACTGGCGCACGCCAGAACGCTCGCGCCAGCGGCTCGCGCCCGGGTTACGGCGACGGTCATCCCCGCATCTTTGTACGAACCGGTCGGATTGCAACCGAGATGCTTGACCGCGAGTCTCTCGAGCCTGCTCCAGGCTGCCGCTCGTTCCGCACGCAACTCCGGAGCGTTGCCTTCTTGAAGCGTCACGATTTGCGAATCGTTCACGGGTGGCAAGAGCTCGCGAAATCGCCAAACACCGCTACGTTCGTGCAACACCTGCGAGGCCAGCCTCGAACGGAACACGGCGCGTGCGTCGCGCGGCAGCGTGAGGCCCCGCTCGTACGTGACGTTAACCACATCGCCGCACGATGCGCACGGCATCGATTCCGATCTTTCAGGCGCATTTGTCGCGCACGTCCCGCATGATAACACCAACATTAAGGTCTCGCTCCTCTTATGCAAACGGCCCCCACCATCTCGGTGAGGGCCGCCGTCGACTGCTAGGAATTCTAGCGATTACGACAATAGCGCGCCCACCGAGCTCCCGAAGGTGCTCGTAACGGTCGTCTGCGAAGTGCTAATCATCGCGGATGCATACATGTCTGGTTAACCTAGCATGCAACCGGTGGAGTGTCAATCGTTCTACGGCCGTATTAAGCCATATTAACGATCTCGTTTACCGCACGAACAGATAGCCTTGGTTCGGAATCGTCAGGATGTACCTCGGGTTCGCGGGATCTTCCTCGATCTTCTTGCGCAGGTTATGCATGTGCACGCGCAGCGCCGCGAGTTCTTCTTTACCGTCCGACCCAAAGAGGCAACGCGCAGCCTCCTCCGCCTCGACGACGCGCCCAACGTTGTCAACGAGCACCTTGAGCAACATCGCCTGGCGCACCCCCAAACGCACTTCGCGTCCGTTGACCCGCAGCTTCCGCAATTTCAGATCGAAAAGTATCGAAGCCACAGCCGGGAGCGTGCTGCCCGTTACGAACGCCTCATGCAGGGCTTGTTCGGCCGCGGCCGCCTCGTGCTCCTGAAGTAGCAGCGAAATCGTGACGTTGCTATCCGTAAAATGGAGGACCGTGATGTCGCGCTCCCGGAGCGCGGCAAAGACTTTACAGAAGACGCCGACCGTGCTTCTGATCCCACTTCCCACGACGCACACTTTCGCGCAATGGGTCGTGGCGTGCGAGTGCAGCGAGAGTTCTGCGGCGATGTCTTGCGCGAGGTTGACGCGGTCCGCGTCGACGGTGAAGCGCATTCGCTTAGGAAAGAACTGCAGCATCTCGAGCGATACGCCACGGTCCGCAAGCTGCTCGATCATCTGCGTTCGCTGCCTCCGCCAGCGATCGCCATCGTCGTGCGTCGGGCGCACGCTTACGAATGCGGCCCCCGTCGATATGGTAATGGACGTAACCGGTTTCGAGCGTTCTTCGAACGCGTCGTCTCGAACGATCGTCCCGCGATTCTCAAGAACGCTGCGGATTTCATAGGGTACGCCCAACTCGCGCGCCCGCTCGGCCGCAACGGGCGGCAGCGCGCCGGCGCGCAGATCCGCGAGTTCCATCAACTCCATGTAACTTGCAAACTCTACGGTGGTTGCCGTCGGCACGCGTGCCGGATCGGCGGACATTACGCCGTGCGCATCGGTGTATACGATGACGCGTGCCGACTCGAGCCTCGCGGCGAGCGCCATCGCCTCAGCCTGACCCCCCCCGACCAGGATCGGCATCCCGCTGTGCGAACGATCGCCGGCATCTCCTATCGCACGATGGTCTGGAAACAGCGTCGACGAGCAGCCCCGCTGCAATAGTGCGCCGGCGACGGCCGCGGGCGATGCGCAGACGACGATGACCGCCGCCCCCCCGTCCCGAAGGTCGGCGATCCGTGCGACGATGGCATCCATCAATCGTGCGTTCTCTACGACCGGGCGCCCGAAAGTGACGACGTCAACCATTGGCGAGAACGCCGGTCAGCAGGATCGCCTCGAATGCGGCCGTGCGCGGGCCGGCCAAAATTGAATCGCTCTCGCTCGGGTTACGCATTTCGATGGTAAAGTCGGGTTTGGCACACTTGGCCGGGACACCGTTGAACGAATGGTGATGGGAGACGTCTACCACGTTCGCGGGGCACTCGGCGAGCAGCGTGGAGATCTGCAGGAGCGCACCGGGTGCGTCGACGATCTGCGCAGGGTTGCCGGCCGGGGCCGCGACCAACCCGCTCGCGCGCGCGGCTTTTGAGCGTCACGTTCGCTCCGGTCAGTCGTGAGGGCGCCGGCGAGTGGCGGAATGCGGTATCTAGCACGATCCCCGAAAGCTGCGCGTGCGCGGCCTCGAGGTCGCTGAAAGACGGTATCGTGGCGATCGTCATGTCATCTCCGCATTCCTCAGAAGAAAGAAGCCCCCGCCGGACCGGCGAGGGCTTCTTCTGCTATGAACCGCTGTCTCTACGCAGTCGCCATCCGTCGCCGGTTCGATACCGTGCGCATAATCGTAAGGGTGGCAAGCATAAAAGCGCGGAACATGTCCGCACACTTTAACACGCGAAACACGCAGCCGTCAAGGCAGTGCAGCGGCGCCGAGACGGGGAACCCGTCGCAAACGCGAAGCGCGTACTCAGAATAGACCGCTCGCCGATCTCGGTCGGTCCTCACGCGCGGAACGAATATCTGGCCAAGGTTAGAGAGGCTCGCTCCCCGGTGTGCGGGGCAGCCGCGCTGAAATCTGCGTGCCATCCGGAGAGCCGGCTCTCTGCGGGATGGGCCAGCTCGCCGGTGACCGCTTTACCGGCACGGGCAGGCACCTCTCGGATCGAGAGCACCGCTGGTTTGACGATGATCACCCCTATGATTTCCCTTCGGCTCTTGTGGCTCGCAGAACCGCGCTGAACACCGCGTGCGCGGTGTTCAGCGTCGCCAGCAGATTCGTTTTTTCCGACGGGCACGGTGGCCGACCTTCTACGATCCGTGTAAACGGGCAAAAAGCGCCCATGCAACTGGGAACGTAAAAACAATTCCCGCATGCTGCGTCGGAACGATAGTCCGACCGTGACGTCCCACGTGCGAGTTTTTCATCATCGACGAGCGCTTCTCCGGAATCCGTCAACTTGCCGATCTGGTTGTGGGCATCATCGAAAACAAGCGTACATTTGTACGGTGTGGCGTCAGAGTCGACGACCACCGAGTTTCCGCGACTAGCAGTACCGCGTGCCCGGCCCGAAGGCGTTGAAACCGATATAGTCGCGGGTATTCCTACTCAGGGCGGCTGTGCATAGCGCGTGCAGCGCGGGTTCGCGATCGGCAAGCTGCCGCAGGTCCCCCGGGGACGGCCCACCATCCCAAAGGGCGTGAAAATCCAGCGTGAATCGTTGATCTTGTCCGAAGGCCTCGGTGAAGAGGCCGACCAGATCGCGCGCGGCATCGTAGTTGTCTTGGTGGACATTTACGCGCACGAGGACGTTGTGCGGGTAATCCGATGTTCGTTCGACGCTGCGCATCGCGTTGAAGCGCGATGGCTTGTGCGCAGCGAGAACTCTCTCTGGTTTCGACACCGCAGCGGCGTTCGGTGAACTCCGAGATCAACCTTGGAGACGGAGAGCATCACCGGTTTCGGCTTAACGACCGTCTTGTGGCGCTTGCCCAGGAACGTGTCGAACGCGTTAGGCTTGGACTTCCGAGGCCAAGAATGAGGCAAGAAACTTCTGCAATTTCTACGCCTCCTTTTCGGGCACGACTTCCCCGTCGCCGGGGGAACGGGGCGCTCCGGTTCTTCACCACGAGCCAACGACGGCAGACGCCGCATGGCTGGAGCCATTGCGCTGTTTCTCGATAGCGCACTTAGAAAGACCACGCGCCGCGCGCGGAGAAAGCCAAGAGGAGCACATGCACAACGAATAAGGCTTTCAGAACGGGAGGTCGCGGCAGGACGCCAACGTGCGGTCATGATCGCTTCGCCACGCCGGCAAGAACTGGTGAACGAACTGCGGCGCGCAGAACGCCCGATAGCGCTGTGCGCTCCGCCGGGCTACGGCAAATCGACGTTTGCCGCGATGCTGCGCGAAAACGGCGTGTATGCTCCCATCGAGGAATCCCGCACGTGCCCACAACTGAAAGGAGCGGCGATCGTCGGCCCTTCGCAACTCGCCTTCGACGAGGCCGAGATGCGCACGCTACTCGCCCCGTTCGAGCTTTCGCCTACGGCGTTCGCGCAGGTCGTGGAGTTGACGCGCGGCTGGCCCGCCGGAGCGCTCTACTTCCGGCGCCTGGCGCATCTGGGACTCCTCGACGACGCCTTGACTGACCTTCGCTCGGCTGCATACGACGATCTCTACGATTACCTCGACGAGCAGGTGCTGAGGCCGTGCACCGCAGGGACGCGTGAGGCGTTACTACTTCGAACCGCCTGCGAACGCGACGAGTTCCTGCTCGTTGAGGATCCGGCGTCGCGGCTGAAAGACGTGCCGATGCTGCTCTGCGATGCCGATGGGCACAAGTGGGTACATCCGCTGCTTAAGGCTGCCGTCCGGGCCCGGCAAGGAAGAGAACTGATCGCGTACTGTCTGCGGCGTTCGCTGGCGGCCGAACGGAGCAGTGAGCCGATGCTTGCGGCGTACTGGGCGATCGCGGCCGAGCATTTTGAGCGTGCGGCGCAGCTGCTCGATGGCATAGCGCTCGACGAGAACGGCCGAGCCGTGGCGGCGAGATTACCCTTTGCGGAATTGCTGCGGCATCCACGGCTATGGACGGCGACGCTCAATGAACGCGAAGCGCGCAGCACACCGCACGAACGCTTGCTCGAAGCCGCGGCAATCGCAGACGTTGCCTTGCAGACGCTCTCGCCTGCGGAGCACGTCGCCGCGATCGCCTGCGCCGCTCGCGCACACATGGCAATGGGCAACGTGACGGCCGCTCTGGCAGCATGCGAAGATCCACGAGCCGCGGGCTACGCCTCGTCCGAGGTTCGCGCGCTGAGGCTCTACCGTTCCATATTGCTCGATCGCATGTACGGCGATCGAGAGACGGAGATACGGTCGGAATTAGGAGCCTTGGCGGGAGAGTGCACGGCGGTTGTCGCAATGGCGCACGTGCAATTGGCGCGCAACGCTGCTCTGCGCGGCATCCAAGATATCGCGGCCGAGCACTGGGGCCCAGCATGCGCGATCGCGGAGGCGTTGCCGGATCCCGTCTTGGAATACGAAGTCCGCGCAGAGCGGGCGCTCGTAACCGTATTCCTCGGAGGCAACGTGCAAAGCCTTGCTATCGAACCGGGCCCGGAAGAATCGACCATGCGAGCGCTAGCACTCGCCGCACTCCTACGACTCGCAGGGTCGCGGGGCGACGGCGCGCGACGGGTGGATGAAGCTTTGCGCTTAGCGTTTGCAATCGGCGACCGCTTTTTGGAAGATGCAGGGCGAATGCTGGCAAGTCACGAGCGGGTCCGAACGACGATCGAGATAGCGCTTTTTAGCGGGGAGGTTCGCAAGAATGCTGCCCTGCTGAGTTGCTCGCAGCGGGAATATGCCGTGCTCTTTACGTTGGCTGCCGCTCCCGGTCGAGCTATGAATGCGAAACGACTGGCCGAAAGCATATGGGCCACTCGAAACATGGAGTCGTCGCGGCGAGCCCTCAAGGTCACCGTCTCGCGGCTGCGCGCCCGCTTAGGAGATCGTGCGATGGTGTGTTTCCGGAGGGGCCGCTATGCGCTGCCGGAAGAGATCACGGTAGACCTGCCGGAACTCGTCGCCGCGCTGAGCGCCGCCACGGCCGACGGCAACGTCGAGCGACTTTGCCGATTCCGGAGTCTGTTGAGGGCGACGCGTCCGCCGCGGCTGCGCGACGCCGAATGGTTTGCACCGGTCGAAACGCGCTTGAACGCGCTCCGTCACGAGCTTGCGCGGGCGCTGGCGCAGTCCTCACTGGCCTGCCATGATGCGCAAGAGCTGCGCGCACTCGGCCTGGATCTGTTGGCTGCCGATCCTTGCGACGAGTACGGTTGCGAGCTGGTAATACGCAGCTATTTGCTCGGGGAAGACACGCGAGCAGCCGTCGTCGCGTACGAGCGCTTCGCGCAGGTGGTACACGACGAACTCGGTGCCGTACCGTCGCCCGCACTGCGCGCCCTTGCCGAGCGAACGCGGCAATGACCGTTACGTCGCCATACGTCGTCGAGCGCGACCTCGTTGACGCGCTAGTCGCCTGCAAGGCAAAAGTCTACCGGTTGATCGCTCCGGCGGGCTTCGGCAAGTCCTTCATGGCGGCGCAGATCGGCCGCCGCTTTCCGAAAAGCGCGGTCTGTGACTGTCTAGGAGTGCGGGAGACCGTCGAGCTGGCGCAACGCCTGATCGAAGCCTTCTCAGTGCTCGCAGGAGAGCGTGGCAAGCGAATTAAGGACGAGACAGCGTCTCTTGCATTCTCGAGCGTCGACGAACGGCGAGCATACCTCGAACAGATCTGGGATGCGTTGCCGGATTATGGCGTTTTGATCGTCGAGAACGCCGAAGAGATCCTCGATCGGCGGGAGGCGCTCGCCTTCCTGGCGACGTTGTTTGCGAAGCGCCCACGCGGTGCGCTGGTCGTGTGCAGTCGCAACGACCTTCCTCTGCGCTGGAGCGACGCGCTGTTTCCGCACGAGAACATCGCAGTACGCGAGCAGCACCTACGCTTCTCGAGGGAAGAGTTCGCAGCACTCTTTGACGGCACTATGGTCTCTTCCGCGGAAATCGCTCACACGTACGCCTGGGCGGGCGGTTGGCCGTTCGCGGCAGCGCAGGTGGCTCGATACATGCGTGAAGGTGGCGACATGCGCGGGCTGACGCCGGAAGGAACGTCACCGCAGGATCTTGCCGAGAAGCTGCTCGAGCAGTTATTGTGCTCGCTGCCGGAAGACCTGCGTACCGGCGTGATTCGCTGCGCCGCGATCACACAGCCTCGTGCGGAAGATTTCTCCGGAAGCGGTGATGCGCTCGGAGCGCCGGCCTTTGCCGATCGTTTGGTGAGCGCGTTTCCGTTCATAACGCGGCGCGTCGACGGAACCTACGAGATGCATCCGATAGCGCGTGCCACGATCGTACGTCTGCATGGCGCGGCGTTCGACGCGATCATCGGAAGGGTGGTCGCGGACGCGCGCCGTCGTGGGGACCATCTGCGATGCGCGGAGCTGCATCTGCAATGGGGCGACGAAGACAAAGCGGCGCGCGCACTGATTCGCGTGGGAATGGGTACGATGGACCTCCCAGCGCCGCGGTATCTCGCGGTACTCGAACGCTTGGGGCGCGGCGTCCTCGTCCGCTTTCCGCAGCTTTGGGCGCTGTCGTCCATCTATTGGCAGAATCGCTTCGGTTCACTCGCGGGAGAGGTGCAACATATCGTTGCGCGGCTACCCCGGAGTGTTCCTCTGGAGACACGTGCTGCATGTATTGCGATCGCGTGCTACCATCTCTCCGATCGCGGAGAATGGCAAGGAGCATTTCACCTGCTCGATTCCTTCGAGAAATTTCTGCGCCATAACGGAAGAACGGCTGAACGGGAGGATGTGTGTGCATATATTCCGATCTTTCATGCGTACGCTGCGGTCAGCAACGGGAAGGAGTACGCTGATGCAGAACTGTGGCGGCGTTACGGCTCGGCGATCTCGCGTTCCGACATCGCGCTGACCGAACATTATACGACCGAGGCGCGCATCGCTTTCTTGCGCGGTCGACTCGAACTTGCGGCAGCATCGCTCGAGCGAATGGTCGCCGCAGCGCGCCGGACGCGCTATCCCACGCACGAAAGGATCGCGCTCGGGAAAGCCATAGCAATCGCATGGTTGCTGGGCGATGATGAAGCGCTTGAGCGCTATCGTACGGATCTCCTGACGCTCCTGCGCGATCCTATGGTTCCGGATGATCTTGCCGCGCACGAAGCGGAGCAACTGCTCGATGCTTCATGGGGGTTGCCATGGAGCGGCACGGAGCGGACGAAGGGCGACGCGTCCTTCCTGCGTTTGATGTACGCCGCTGCCGCGTTGGAGGAGGAGGATGCGCTGGCTGCGCTTGAAGAGGCATATGGAATCGCCACTGCGACGCGTAGTTTTTGGGGAGTTACGCTTGCGTACACCGCGCTAGCGTGCTTCGACCCCGAACGAAGCGCGCTACTCGACGAAGCGTTGAGCTATGCCGAACGCAGCGATTTCTCTGCATTTCGAGAGGCCATCACGTCGGTCCGTGGAGATCGTGTTTCGTGCGGTTCTTTGACACGTTTCGCGCAAAGGTTCCGCGAGGCCGGAGAACGCGCGCGTACCTGCGTGCACGTCGATCTCCTGTGCCGGCGCCTGCGCCGCAACGGCGAGGTGCTCCGCCTGGGAAAGCGAGAGCTCGAACTTGTTTTGCTGCTCGCTGCCCGCGGCCAGTCCGTGCAACGCATGGAACTGGTCGACGCCTTCTGGCCGGGGCGCGGCGAAGACGCCGCATTCAACGCGTTGAAGGCCTGCGTGAACCGCGTGCGCAGGCGCACGCGTAGCCAGGAGTTGATCGTGGCAACGGCCGGCGATTATGCGCTCTCCCCACAGGTCGCATGCGTCGATCTCGACGTCGCGGAGTGCTATGCTGAGATTGCCAAGCGCGGTTGCGTTGCCGCCATGCGTGCCGGTACGAGGCTCTTGCGCGACCTTCCCGAGGATCTCGACATGCCTGCATCGTGGGGTGCCCGGGCCGCAGAGCGCGTACGAGCGTTGCGCGCACGCACGGCAGAGCCGGGCTCTAGCCCGCTCGCGTCTCAGTGAGCGTACTGACTGTTCGGGGCCCGCTGCGTCGCCATCACGTGAACGGTCCGCTCCACGAACGCCGTGAAGGTCCTCGACGGATCGAGCACTACATTGCGCCCTTTCACCCAGTTGTGAAAGAACAGCCCGCCCAATCCCAGCGTGGCATAACCCACGATCGTAGCGGTCGAAGCCGCGCCTTTCTTCTGCTCGCCCTGCACGCTTCCGCTGGCGTTGGAAAGCCGTACCTTCTCGCCGTCCGCAGCGTAGACGAACTGGAACTTTAGTCCAAGGCTTCCGGAGTGCCCGTTCCCACCGGCGCGATCGACCGAGACGACTTCGCCTTGACCGCCGGCTCCTTTAGGGATGACGATCCAGCCGTTCGCGGCCACGTCGTGGTCCACGGCGAAGTTGAAGATGTCGCCGACCTTGGCCGTACCCGAGTCGAGCTTCTGGGCTAGGCTCACGACGACTTGCGTGCCTCCTGGGATCGTCACGCGGGTAGCGGCCATGACCGGCCGGCCGATTGAGAAGGAGGTCGTCAGCAGTACGGCAAGCGCCAGCCGTCCAACACGATCGATGCCCATGGTGTCACGCTCACTTTCCTGGCTATGAGGCTGGGCACGGGCGGCCTGTCCGAAGCTCGCCTGCGTTCCCAGCCATCGAAGTCCTCATTGTGCCTCCAGCGCGGTTACGGCCGAGTTACAGGAGCGGCGAGCCGTACCTCAACACCCAATTGGAATGCGCACACCAACCACCATGCCCGGTATCTGTTGCGCTCGGACGATCGGCCAGGCCAGCATTCCGATGATAATTTCGATATTGCGAGTGTACGCATGAAGGCCCCATTTGACGTGGCTCCACGGGCGTTTCACCCAACGACGAAGTGGGCCATTACCACGATGATGGCGATCTGCATAACGCCCTGGGCACCGGCCAAGACGATGTTGATCCGATTGAGTCGCATGATGCGCTCGCGATTCGGCTCGAGGCGCCGCAGCTCGCTCCAGATGCGCAGGCTGTTGGGGAGCATAACGCCCAGTCCTTGAATCGTCATGACCGTCACGAGGACCAAGGCACCGATTGCCCACGGGAACTGCGGGTGGCCTGGGGTCAGGAAACCCAGCGATGAGGCCAGCAGCCAGCCGGCCGTGCCCGTGGTGAGCGAAACCATTGGAAAGTACAGCAGCGTGCGCGGCACGAGGTAGGTGATGACCGCTGTGCGCGCGCGCACGTCGAGACTCTTGAGCACCGGCCCGATGACGAAACCCATAAAGAGGTCGGCACCGGTCCAGAGTGCTCCCGAGAGCACGTGAATCCAGTTGAGCAAATAGAAGCTGCGCGCGGAAAGCGCGACGATCATGACGATGGGGAAGGCGACCGTCCACCACGTTAGTTGGCGGTAGAGCGGAGGCGAAGGGAAGAGCGACTGGGCCTCGGCTGTCGCCGTCACGATCGAAACGCCTCACGGCCTCCTAGCGGGTTGCTGGGGCTCGAAGAGGATGTACGGCTCCGTTGGCTCGCGATTGGGCGGGACGTAGGCCGCGGCCTCGGCACCGGCCGGGCCCAGCGCTTTAATGAAAGCGTAGATCGCTCGCGCGTCCCGCCTGCTCAGCGCGTGCAGGCTCGTCCACGGCATCGGCGGATTGCCCGTGCCGGCGCGCGCGAGATGCAGCCACTTCGCTTCCGTAATGTGAGCGACGAACAGTCGCAGGTTTGCGGGATACGACGTACCCCAGGGTCCGCGGAAACCCAGATCGCTCCCCGTAAGCCACTTCGACTCCGGCAGACGACCCTGGGACTGGTCCCAGCCCGGGGTATGGCAGTCGTTACAGCCGCCGGCGATAACAAGGTATCTCCCCGCATCGAGCGTCGAGGCTGCACGAACGTACGGTCTCGACGCCGCGCTTGCGCGAACGACCGGCCCGCATGCCGCTAAGAATCCTAAAGATAGCAGGACGATCGCGAATCTCATCCGCAAAGCGCTCACAGCGATATGCCTCCTCGAGCCGCCCGTGTTTCTAGCCGTCGGCAGCTCCATTTTACGTTGAGCGCGGTTACAGCGGAGTTACAAACGGGCCCGGAAGGATCCAGCCTGTTTGTAACTCCGCTGTAACCGTGCGGAAGGCACAATGAGAACCCGTGCATGCTTGATGCGGGCGTATCGAGCAGATTCTTTCGACGGGATGCGAGTATATTGATGGAAATCTTGAAACGGCACGCCACTTCGGTCGTCGCGCTTGCCATTACGGCGGTTGCCCTGTTGGTCGGCTGCGGACCGGCGGGCACGGCCTTGCAGCCTCTGCGGCCGTCATCGTGGCAAGTGATCGCCGGCTCGTCGAGCCAGCAGGAAGCGCTTCAGGCACTGCAGTTCTTCCCCGCCACGATCACGATCAATGCCGGCGACACCGTCACCTGGACGTTCCCCGCGGGCGAGCCGCACACCGTAACGTTTCTCGGCAGCGGACAGGCGACGCCACCGCCCGCAACCGATCCGAGCGATGCCGACCCAGCGGGCGGATCGACCTACGATGGCTCAACGTATACGAGCTCTGGTTTCCTTCTGATGGGGAAGAGCTACTCGCTGACGTTCACGAAGCCCGGCACCTATCCGTATTACTGCTTGATTCACATGCCCGAGATGGAAGGCACCGTCGTGGTGCAGCCCGCTGGTTACACCTACCCGGCAACTCAGGCGATCTACAGCGCGCAGGCACAGGCAGGCATCGCCGCCGACCTCAACTCAGCCAGCTCCGCACTTACGCTCTTTCCATATGTTAGCGGCGGACCGCACTTGGTCGCCGGTATCTCCCCTGGACTCGCCACGGGGACGCCCGCGCCTTCGACCGTTCTGCGCTTTCTCGACGGCCCCAGCCTGAGCGCCACCGCGGTCACGGTGGCCGTCGGCACAACCGTCACGTGGACCAACCTATCCAACAACGAGCCGCATACGGTGACGTTCCCACCGGTGGGGCAGACCCCGCCTCCGACGTTGAGTCCCTTCTCGCCTCCTTCCGGCGGATCGTCATACGACGGGACCACCTTGACGAATTCCGGCGTGCTGTGGCCGGGCGCGAGCTACAGTCTGACGTTCACCAAAGCGGGAACGTACACATACTACTGTCTGTTTCACGACGACGAGGGCCATATCGGCACGGTGAACGTAGGGGGGACTCCCGTGTAGGATGACCGCCTCTGGTTAGAAACGTAAGATACGCGTACGCCGTGGCGATGGTGGCGCCTGTCATGACGAACGGGCTTTCGTGCCGGCGCACGCCGCGCTCCTGGAGCGGCCGCGACGGCAGGCCCCGCCGCACGCGAAGGTGGAAGCCTCGCGGATGCGTGCCTCCGGCATCGATCCCTGAGCGGGCGGATCTTTCGTGGAAGCGTTGGCGCTGCGCGAGCGTATGGTCGGCCGCCTCAAAGCCGCCGGCGCCATCCGCACCCCCGCCGTCGAACACGCGTTGCGTGCCGTGCCGCGCCATGCCTTCATACCGAACGTACCCGTGGAGGAGGCGTACGCGGACGGCGTCGTCTTCGTCAAAGCCCACGCCGGCCTTACGATCAGCTCCGCATCGCAGCCCACGATGGTCGCGCTGATGCTCGAACAGCTCGAGGTGACGCCCGGTTCGCGTATTCTGGAGGTCGGTACGGGTAGCGGCTACAACGCGGCGTTGCTGGCGCACCTCACCGGCCCAAACGGTTTCGTAACCACCGTGGAACTGGAGCCGGATCTTGCCGGCGCCGCGCGACGCGCACTCGCGCTCTTCGGTACTGTGAACGTGCGCGTCGTAACCGGCGACGGATCGGGCGGGTATCCCGGGGACGAGCCTTACGATCGCGAGATCGTTACGGCGTGCGCGCTCGATCTTGCGCCCGCTTGGTGGGAACAGCTGCGCGACGGCGGGCGTCTCGTCGTCCCGCTGGCACTCGACCAGGTCCAGCGCTCGATCGCCTTCGAGCGCGACGGCTCGCTGTTACGCAGCACGAGCGTCATCGACTGCGCCTTCGTCGCGTTGCGCGGAAGCGCGGCCCAAACGCCACGTGCCGCCGGCGACCGGGCGATGGCGATTGCATCGGGCACGATGCAGGTCACCGCCATGCGGCACAACGCTATCGATCCTGCCGTTCTCGCACGCGCCGAGGTCGTCGTCGAACGCGCGACGACGACCTTTGCGATCGGTAGCCGGCGCGCCTAATTACGATTTCTTGAAGTAGGCGGCGTTGATCTCGACGTAGTTCTCCCACTTCGCGGGGACGTCGGAATCAGCGAAGATCGCTTCGACCGGGCAGGCGGAGACGCACGCGCCGCAGTCGATGCAGACCTCCGGGTCGATGTAAAGCATCTCATCCGCATCCTCACCATGGATGCAATCGACCGGACAGACGTCGACGCACGACTTGTCCTTCGTTCCAATGCACGGTTCGGTGATGATGTACGTCATGTGAGCCGATCGACCCCTCTGTCCGGTTATAGTGAAGT
>JAKAPQ010000114.1 GCA_021806945.1 bacterium
TCGCCGAGACGCTGGCATCGGGTATTCGGTCGTTATTTTCGCAACGTGGTTTGCCGTATGCGGTGGTCCAACACGCATCGATCGTCGATTTTAAGTTTCGCGCCGGGGAGCCGAATCGGAACTACGACGATGCGCGTCGCGCCGATAAAGCGCTCTATCGCCGGTATTACGACGCCATGCTCGCGCGAGGTATCCTGTTGCCGCCATCGCAGAACGAAGTGATGTTTCTTTCGGTCGCTCACGCCGAGGGCGATGTTGACGCGACTCTCGTGGCGATCGGCGAATCGCTCGACGAGATCTTCACGGGCTGAGTTTTCCGGCGTAGGTCGCTGCGCCGCCGTCACGCCGAGTAGCGAAACCTTGTCACGCCGAGTAGATGGGATGAGAAGGCCGGTCGCCGAAGCGGTTTTCGAAAGAACACCCGCGTTGCGCACTCAGAGGTGCAAGGAGACCGACCTTCATGAACAAGCATACCAAGGACGTAGCCAAACGCAAGATGCAGGATACGCTCCGCATTGCCGTGAGCACACTTCCCTCCGCCGCAATGGCGATAGGCGTCGACCTTTGCGATAGATTCAGCAATCTCTGCGTCATGGACGCAGCCGGTGAGATCGCTTAGCTGGCCGAAAATCGCGACGAGGGTCGCGATTGTGGTCGCAGGGTCCTTCATGAGAATTAATCGGAAGTCTCGGATTTGGCGACATGCCGAAGCCCTTTGGGATCTGCGGCGAGCGAGTTCGATTAGTCAAGCCAATCCGGCATAGCGATCCGCGTGCCCCAGAACAGCTGCTCTTCAATGGTTCTGCGCGCTTCCTCGTCGCCAGCATGTGCCGCTTCTACCAGAGCGCTATAGTGCTCCCAGGGCTTGGCTTCGTCATCTTTTTCTCGCAGCATGCGCGTGAGGTCGTGGCCACTCGGCTGCCAAGCTTGCAGTCTCGTGGCGATATGATTTACGAGCTGCTCGTTTGTCGTGATTTTCCGATACGCGAGGTCTTTAACGTAGAGATTGCGCGCGCGGACGTAGCTTTGCGTGTACGGCGAAACGCCGTACTCAAGGTCGGGAAGATCTTCATGCCATGATTGAAAATGATACGTGCGCCCAGACAGCAGTTCCGCCGGGTGAACCCTGCCGTATTCGACGTCGCGATACTTGTCTGGTGGCAAAATGATACCCGACGAGCGTATGAAGCCTTGATGAATCGAGTTGGATCCGCTGGCGCGACCGAAGAAATACCGCGTTGCGTTCTTAAGAAAGACGATTGCGCCCGTGAGCGTCGCGAACTCGACGACCGATGCATGCCCTGTGTTACCGACATCGTCATGGACTGGAATGTCGCTGGCTAGAAGCGTGTATTCGTGCGAATTGTTGACGCCGAAGACCATGCATTCGCCGCGCGGCTCATCACCCAAGACGAAGACGAGTAGCTCGTAAAAGCATCCCTTCTGATACAGCTCGCGGAACATATCGCCCACGTCGCGGTGCTTCGCGCGCTTGTAGAATGGTGAGCCTTCGCCGGTCTCAAGCCACTTGCGATCGACGCCGTAGAGCGCACACAGCCGGTCGCCATCATCGAACGAGATCGGCCGTTCAAGGCGCATATAGGCGTCGACAGTCGAGGGGTCTGTATGGCCGAGCGCTCGAGCGATAAACGGAACTGAAAACTCCGTTTGCACATGGTACTCGCTGCGAAGTCGGGATAGCGTTTCAACCACCCACGCGAATCGTTGAGTGAGCCCTAGCGAGGCGTTGCGGCCCTTTGGCGTCGGCCCCCACGTACGGTTGGCGAACCATCGGAGGTAAGCTTCACGAGCCTTGAAGCCAGCTTCTGCGGAAGCGAGGTCGATGCCGGCAATGGTATCGTCAGCGACGTCGCGAGCCGTCAAAGTGGCCATGAACGGATTATCGCACGTATACGCGAACATGTCAATAAATTGTACACATAAAATGTAAACGCGATGGATGACTGACATCGCCCATGGGAAGGTGCCGGCGTCCGGTTTTGCTTACGATGCTCAGCCGTGCCTGATTACTTATTCGTTACTTATGGGGTGTGAACGCGACAAAACTCCGGCGAATCGTCCGAAGCCCGACCGAAGCCGGATCAGGACGAAAATGACGCACCCTGGGAGCACCGAAGACCGTCACGGATCACATGTTCAACGGGTACGATTCCTGTTAGCGTTACCACGTAGATCCCGTATCCACGGGCTTTTTCTTTGCGAAAAGCGCAACGGTTGCCATTCGGTTGCCGTGCGTCAGCCAAGTTGATTTCATGCAGAGAGCATGAGCCCCATAGGCCCGGCACGAAGATGACGAGGATCGGCTAGAGCGCGATCACAGGTGGAGCACGACCGCAGGCACCCGGCCTTGTTTTAGGCAGCGAAGTTCGAAAATGGAGACGAGGCTCTCGGCGAAGATCGCGCTTCTAGCGAAAATAGACTTTCGCGAATTAGAATGTGAGGGCATCGTGAACGACAATGACGGCGGAGACATTCAAAAGGCGGCGGGACAAGCGATCCGATTTGACCCGGTCAAGCCCGGGTCAGGCGTGATCGACCTAGTGGGCTCATTGAGTCAGGAGCAGCAGGGCCAACTCGTCGCGGAGTATATGCGTGGAAACCTCGACATATACCAAAAGGCTCAGCAGATGCACATCGATGTTGACGCATTCAAGAACATGCTCGACGTGATGTCCACCAAAACGCGCGAACTTGCCGAGCAAGAAGGAACGTCCGTCACGATGCAGCACACGCAAGAGACTAGCGTCGGTCGTACCGAGGTTATCATGGGCAACACGGCACAGGCAGCATCTGGCCGCCTCACGCGCACAATGGCCGGAGATCGCAACGTGAACTGGCTCTATCTTATCGTCGGCGCGGTCGTGCTCCTGATCCTCGTTTCGATGTTCGTCCGACACTAACCATGTTTAAAGTCCGTATCCGCGTCGACGAAGACACGGACATCGCAGCTGAAGTCGAAAAGTTGGCGAATCACGCTCGCAAGCATGGGCTCGACGAGGTCGGTTTGTTCGCGCTCGTTCGGAATGCCGAGAGCGTCCTGACGGAACTCAAACGTCAGCAAGCTGAAACGGCAGCGTACGGCATCCAGCTCGCCCTGAGCAAAAGCTTGAAGACCCAGGACTGCGAGATTTTTTTCGATTTCAGTCCGACGCGCAAGCGCTTCTCAGGCGGAGGTCTTCTTTCCAGAATCTTCGGTAAATAATCGTGAGCTACTATTACCGAACACCGAGAAAACGCCGTTACTGGAGCCACCCGCGCTACCGCCGGTCTTCCGACCAATTCGGTTCAGACTTTCACTACGTGTTCGGGCACAACACTGGCGAAGCGGCGACGATCGTTAGGGAAGTATTTTTCAATCTTTCGGGACATGAGCTCGAGCACGTCCTTGACGAATACGGAAAGAAATACGGCAAGGGTAAAAAAGCATACGCTAAAGCGACTATCTCCAAATGGAAGACCGGCGGCGTCAACATGAGCGACGCGCTGGTCGGGAGGCTGGTGGACTTTCTTCCGCCGCTGATGACCCCGGAACAAAAAAATCGCGTCGTCGAAGCAATCTGGAAGGCGCACGCGAGGCGTTCTATAAAGTACGCGTACATCGGACCCGACGCGGACGTCGAGGCCTTCGCTGAAGCGTTGCGTTCGTACTTCAACGGTACCGCAGTGACGCACGCAATTCCCCGCGATATTCAGCAATGTTTCTCGTGGCTCGCCGACAACGACGCCGTTGCAAAGCAACAGCTTCTCAACCACTTCATGGAGAAACAGCTCGACGCGGCACTCGCGGCGGGCCGCTTCAATGCAAAGCTCATCGTCGATCGCGTCAGAACCGACATCGACGGCCAGATATCCAAGTTTGAGCACATCGTTATCGTTGGGGGCCACCAAGTCGTCATCAAGGCCGATAAACTTCGGTCCGGCTATCTCTTCACCGATTCTCCGAACGATTTCTACAAGCTACCGTTCAAGATCAGCCCACGATTCTGGCTATCCGTTAGCACGGCGACAATCGTCGGCTTCATCATCTTCACATCCTTTAACGCGCACAGATCGCAAGAATCCGCAATGGCACGGGCGCAAAGCCGCATGCAAGTCCAATCGGTATTCCAGGCGCGGCAATACGTTCTGCCGAAAACGGTCTTCACAGCGACCCCAGCACGGAGCATGGCAAAGCCAGCATTTAATCCGGTGAAAGCATCCGTAAGAGAAATCGCCTCGACGATTACAGCTACGACCGTACCCCACATCATCAGGACGAAGTCGAGGGGAGCCCTGGTCGTGGCAAACGGCTGCGCGACGTTTACTGTCGCCTCCGTCAACGACGACGGTAGCAGCGTCGCCCTCTCGAACGGCGAGCGGTATTCCATCGTGGGCAGTTTGATGCGCACAGAAGCCTCTGGATGGAGCACTGGCGACGAAATCGTCGCCTGCACGTCGAGCCAGGAAACGACGTTGAAACGCAACTTCGAGACCGCCCGGGCGGCGCCAACCGGACAGGTTTCGCTCAAAAGCTACGGCTGTCGAACGCGCTATATCGGATACACGGATGAAGATGGCTCAAAGCTCGCCACGACCGACGGGACGACGATGGCGCTACTCGGCAACGATCTCGCGCGGACGGAGGCAGCCGGATGGAGTACCGGAGATAAAGTGGACGTATGCGCGGCCAAGGAGGGCGACATCGTATACGTTGGCATCAAACGCAACTTTCAGGAGGTAGAAGCGACCATCGCGCACTTCGGGTCGGGCCAGTCCACACCAGCGACGTGCTCGCGGACGAGGATCACGAACACTATCGACGCGAGCGGAGTCATGAGCGTAGTACGCGGAAGCTATCGCGTCGACAACGACTTCATGAGAGGCGAAGCGGAGCAAATGGCGGTCGGTGACCACGTCACCATCTGCGTGTACTCGTCCAATGGTTCAACGTATGCATCCATCGCGACGTCCGACTTCCAAAAGGTCCAAGCGTACGGAGTCCGATGAGCGGGAGGAAGCCCAGACCGACTCGGCCATGGCTGAAGTACGGAAGGCATCGAATTGTTCGCGGCGCTCTGCTCGCCTTGGCCGGCATCGCCGCAGCAGCGGCCGTAATATCAACTGTCGCAAGATTCGGGAACGCTTCGAACGACGGCGCAATCTTGAGTCGTCAACCTGGGGTCTCGACCGCTCCGAAAATCCTGACGACTCGAGATGTCATCCACCGGATGTGGAAGGCCCATGCTATCACGGTCACGGCCTACGTCCGGGCTCCTGGCGGCGGCGCGACCACTGCGCTCATTAAAGCTGCGCGGCACGCACATGTCAACGTCGAGCTCGCATCGAATGCCTTCGGCTTCGCCCACAACCTCAACGTCGCAGGTTTCCAGCCCAGTGGCCAACGTAGGCCAACGTGAAATATAAGGGGTCAAGGTAACGACTCGCCGGGAGGGCTCATTGCGTTTATCGCAAAAATGCGATATCATCGACGGCGTGGATGTACCCAAAGTCTTGAAGGGCGTCAGGTGGATTGCTTCTGCAAAAGACGACTTGAGTGCGATGCCGCAAGATATCAAGGACGACATTGGGTTTGCCCTTGAGCGCGTTCAAGCGGGAAAGACGCCAACGAATTCGGAGCCAATGAAGGGCAAACTGAGGGACGTGCGCGAGATATGGGCCGACGACGAAGGCGGCACGTATCGGGCGATGTACACGACGGAAATTGGCGACGTGGTCTACGTACTCGACGCGTTCCAGAAGAAATCGAAAAGCGGCATCGCGACGCCACAACGGCACCTCGACCGCATCGAGCAGCGATTGAAACTCGCACGGGAGCACTATGAAAAAACGAAACGATGAATTCGTGGTCGAGAGCAGTGGAAATATCTATGCTGACCTCGATCTTCCCAACGCCGAGGAGCGCAAGGCCAAGGCCCGTCTCATGCACATGATCGCGGACGAAATTGAGCGCCGGGGTCTCAGTCAAAATGAGGCAGCCGAGCGCGTCGGCGTGGTGCAATCTGATATCTCTAACATCACTCGCGGACGAGGACGGACTTACTCGATGGAGCGACTATTCGAGGTCTTGCATGCCTTGGGTGGCGGCGTCACGATCATCGCAGAAGTCGGTTCGATCAAAGAACGCATTCCGGTCTTCACTGCCACCTGAGTAGCCGCTGCAAAGTCATCCCGAGAAGCCGCTGGGAGCTTGTCACGCCGAGCGTCGTCGAGGCGCGCTTCCTGCTACGCTGCCGAACCTGTCCTGAGCGAGCCCTTCGACTCACGTCGTTCGCTCAGGGCGGGCTCCGCAGGTCGAAGGGGCAGCTGCTCGGGATGTCAGAGCGGAGTCTCGGAAAGCGCTGAACCTGAAGGAATAAAG
This sequence comes from bacterium, assembly GCA_021806945.1. Taxonomy (GTDB): domain Bacteria; phylum Vulcanimicrobiota; class Vulcanimicrobiia; order Vulcanimicrobiales; family Vulcanimicrobiaceae; genus JAJYFL01. The sequence continues at coordinate 6,380 of JAKAPQ010000114.1, forward strand.
AAAAAGCCCGCCTCGATAAAAAGCCCGCATCGCTATGAACGACGCAGGTGGGGTCGGTTTTAGCGACGTCGCGGCGAGTGGTAGCCCGGGTTCCTCGACGAGCACGCCCGCGACCCCGGCAATCGCCGGGTATGGTGGCGGCGGCGGGGGTGGTGGTGATTTCACCGTGACGAGTGCAATCCTCGACGGCGGGAATGGCGGCGCAGGGGGCTTCGGCGGCGGTGGTGGCGGTTCGGGTGATGCCATCGGTAGCGTCGGCGGAGCCGGGGGTGCGGGAGGCGGCGGTGGAAGCGGCTACAGTGGCACGGGAGGCAGCGGTGGAGCGCTGGCGACGATCGCCCGGCGGAAACGGCGACACCTCCAACTATGGTGGCGGCGGAGCCGCGGCCGGCCCGGCGATCTTCATCCACGCCGGTAGCCTCACGACGCTCGGGAGCGGCGCGAGCGGATCCGCCGCGACCGGTGGCGCCGCAGGCGGCGGTGCCGCTACGGCCGGTGGAAGCGATGCCACGCCGGTCTTCAACTACGCGGGCACCGTCAACGGATCGAGCGCGACCGGGCCGGTTGCTAGCGCCTTAGGCGCCTCGCCTCCGTAAAACGCGTTCCGCCCTTCGGCGAAGCGCATCGATCTGCGAACGAGGGGTCAGCGGCGGACGGGGGTCGGGAAGACCCCGACGCTGCGGAGGCCGTCGGCATCGACGCTGCGGACGGCGAAGAGATCGTCGTCGTAGCTGATGGGAAGCGTCACGGTGGTGACGTCACCGACCGCGCGCACGTGCTGCCAGGTCGCTGCGTCGGTTTTGCGCCAGAGCACTTCGTAGCCGGTTGCATCGGCGGCGCGGCGCCACCGCAGCGTCGTCGTGTAGCCGAGATGCGCGAGCACGATATGTACGTGCGTCGGCGCGGCAGGGCCGAGCGCGAGGGTCGCAAGCGCCGCGACGTTGGCGCGC
>JAKAPQ010000115.1 GCA_021806945.1 bacterium
CACGAAGAGCGCGAATTCGTGCCCAGCGCAAGCACCTGAACCCGCAGGACGTCACCGCGGTCATCCTGACGCGCGACGAGGAGCGCAATCTGCCGCGAGCGCTCGCATCGCTGCCCGCAGGCCTTCGGGTTCTCGTGCTCGACGCGCAGTCCGGCGACCGCACGCGCGAGATCGCGCGAGAATGGGGCGCGACGGTGCTCGAGCGCCCCTGGAGTGGTTTCGTCGACGCTCGCCTCTTTGCGCTCGCCGCCGTGCGCACGCCATGGACGCTGATGCTGGATGCCGACGAATGGGTGGACGAGGCCTTGCGCGCTGCGATTCTCGACGCAGCTGACGACGCCGACGGCTACGACCTCGCACGCGATACCTACTTTTGCGGGCGCGCGATGCGCATGTGGAAGGGCGAGCGCCTCCTACGCCTCTTTCGTACCGGCCTAGGCGCGTTGCGCGCCGCTCCGGCCGGCGGCGGCGACGCGCAGTTGCACGAGCGCTGGAACGTTGCGGGTCCCGTCGGGCACCTGCGCGGCAGGCTGGTGCACGAGTCCTATCCCGACGTGGCGGCCTATCGTAGAAAGTTCGACGCGTATACGACGATCGAAGCGCGGCTCGCTCCGGCTTCCGCGCTCGGCCTTGCGTGGCAGCTCTGCCTCGCGCCGGCCCGGTTTCTGCGGGCGCTGCTCGGGCGCGGCGGACTGCTCGACGGCTGGCGCGGCCTCTTCGTCGCGTACTACTCGGCGATCTATCCCGTGACCGTTCGCGCGAAGGCGCGCGCGCGCCGATGAACTGCGTAGGCATCGATGCCCGCTCGACGCGCCAAATGTCGGCCGGCATGAAAGCGTATGTGCGCGAGCTCGTCGCGAGGTTGCCGCGCGTCGCGCCCGACATGCGGTTCGTAACGTTTGGACGTGGTGAGAACTTCGGCTGGGAGGAGCAAATCGCGCTGCCGGCAGCCATTCGCCGCGCTCGCGTGGATCTCGCGCACTTCACGTCGCTCTACATGCCGCTGGCCGCCCCGCGTCCGTACGTCCTGACGGTACACGATCTCATCCACTTGCGCTTTCCGCAGTATTTCAAGCGGAAGGTCGGAGTCTATTACCGCACCGCGGTGCGCTTGGGGTGCGCGCGCGCGGCGCGTATCGTGACGGACGACGAGCGCACCGTCGCGGACCTCGAGCGCTTTCTGGGTGTCGATCCTGCCAAGGTGCGCGTGGTCGCACTTGGCGCCGGTGAGGAATTCTTGGTTCCGCCGCCTGCGTTCGCGGCGCCGCGCCCGTATCTGATCTACGCCGGGAATCACCGGCGCCACAAAGATCTTCCGACGCTGCTCGAAGCCTGGTCGACGCTCCCACCCGAGTATGCGATCGATCTGTACCTTACGGGGCAGGACGATTTCGGCGGAGCGTTGGCGGCGTACCGGCGTAACCTCGGAGAGATCCGCGTACTCGGCGATGCGCCGGGCGAGAAGCTCGCTGCGTATTTTGCGGGAGCGGCGGCCCTGGTTCATCCGGCACTCGGAGAAGGCTTCGGCTTGCCTATGCTGGAGGCGATGGCGGCCGGCTGCCCGGTCGTCGCATGCGACGACGCGCTGCCGCGCGTGCTGCGGCCGGCCGCTCTGACGTTTCCGGCGCGTGACGCGGCCGCTCTGCGCGGCGTGCTCGCGCGGCTCCTCGGCGACGAGGGTCGACGCGCCGCTCTCGTCAATGAAGGACGTATTCTGGCGCGGCGTCTGACGTGGGACCACTGCGCGACGGCGACGGCCGCAGTCTACCGAGAGGTATTGGAGGAGCGACGAGCGTGATCCACCGGTCGATCTGGGTGCTTGCGGCGCTCTGTGCCGTTGCGTCGGTCTCCGCCGGCGCGGCCCCTCCGACCGCGCGGGCGGTAGGCCGGAAGATCGAGCCTATCTCCATCGTGATCGACGGGACGAAGCTCGCCGTCGATCCACCGCCGCGCTTTTACAAGTACCATCTGCTCGTGCCGGTGCGGCGCATCATCGAGGCGTTGGGATTAGCCTTCGACGATGAGAACGGCCGCATCGTCACGCATGCGGGCTATAAGACGATCGAACTGCGCGTGGGAAGCCGGCTCGCGCACGTGGACGGCCGGCCCGTGGTTCTCGATAGCGCGCCGGTCGAGATCGGCTATACGCTGTATGCGCCGCTACGGTTCTTCACGGCCGCGCTCGGTGCGCAGGCGAGCTTCGATCGCCAAACCAACAGCGTCGATATCGTATCCACGCTTATCGGACGCTCCGGAAACGGCATCGTGGCGAATGGCTCCGGCGAAGAAGAGATCGGTACCGTAACGGCCATCGACGAGAACTCCGTGCCTTCGACGATTACGCTCACGTATAATGCATCGGTGCGCACGTTGAATGTGAACGCATCGGCCGAGGTCGTCGTGCAGGACGTGAATGCCGATACCAGCAACCCGGGAATGATCGGCGACGTGCACGTGGGCGATTTCGCGCACCTCTATTTGGACCGCAGCGGCAACGTCGAGCGGATCGTGGATGCGTACGGCTCGCGCGGCGGCCGGATCGCCGCGGTGGGCGATGGCGAGCTCGTGCTTGGCGACGGGCACGTGATCGCGCCGGACAAGGCCACCTCGGTGAGCCTCAACGGCAGCGCGGCGACGCTGCGCGATCTGCGGGTCGGCGATGCGGTCACCGTTCGCTATAACATCGACAGTTCCGAGGTGCGGCAGATCGTCGCGACGCGGCCCGGAGCCTCGGGCTCTACGGTTGTCCCGGCCTCCGGCATTGCGATTGCGTCGGTCGAGGCCGATGCGACTGCGCCGCTGCGAGCGGGCGAGTCGTTTACGGTCACGCTTCGCGGGACGCCGGGAGGCAAGGCCACCTACAACATCGGTCCGTACCTGGTCGGCCTGCCTCTGACCGAAAGCACACCCGGCGTCTACACGGCCGTCTACACCGCATCGGCCGGGGTGAGTTTTGCAGACGCGCCGATCTTCGGGCATCTCGAAGTCGACGGTACGCAAGCGCCGGCCGCCGAGTCGCAGACCACGATCTCCGTCTCGAGCGTTCCTCCCGTGGTGAGCGACTACGCGCCCGGCGACGGAGCCGTGGTCAACGACCGCCGCCCGAGCATCTACGCTACCTTTCACGGTTCGGCGATCGCCGTGAACCCCTCCAGCGCGAGCATCGCGGTGAACGGTCACGACGTCACGTCGGCCTCCGTGCGTACGGCGCGCTTCATCGAGTATACGCCCGGTATCGCATATCCCGACGGTCCGATGCATGTCGTCGTTCGCGTTTCGGACCGTGCCGGGAATACGGCCGTAAAGCGCTGGACGTTTTTCATCAAGACGAGATAAACCGGGAGCACGTATGGAACGCAACTGCTTGTTTTGCAAGATCGTCGCGGGCGAGATACCCGGGAGTTTCGTCTACCGCGACGACGAGATCGTCGCGATCGAGGACGTTAATCCTCAGGCGCCCACGCATCTGCTGATCATCCCGGTCGAGCACGCCGCCAACCTCTCCCGCTTCGTCGAGGCCGCACCGCCGGCGTTGGTCGCGAAACTCTTCGGCGTCGTGGGGCGGCTTGGCAGCGAGCTCGGCCTTGAAGAGTACCGCGCGGTCGTGAACACGGGCCCGGCCGGGGGACAGACCGTCGGGCATCTCCACGTACACCTGTTGGCTGGGCGGCAGATGCACTGGCCGCCGGGCTGATGCAGGGGCCCTTGCAGCAAACGAATTTGACGTGCGCGACGCCCTGTGCTACAGTACGCAATCGAGGTTCTAGGTGGACCTCGCACTTGTCATGCGTCGTCGTCGGCCGCTTCCAGGGCAGGCCGAACGACCCGAAGGGGGGGTTGTAGAGAATGGAAGTTCGCGTAGCTCCGGGCGAATCGATCGAGAGCGCGCTGCGCCGTTTCAAAAAAGCCACCCAGAAGGCCGGCGTCTTGGCCGAGGCGCGCAAGCACGAGCATTACGAGAAGCCGAGCGTCCGCCGCAAGAAGAAGTCGGCTGCCGCGCGCAAGCGCCGCGCCTAGTGAGCGCCCTCAAGGATCGCATCGCCGAAGATCTCAAGACGGCGATGAAGGCACGCGACCAGCTTAGGGTCGACACGTTGCGGTCGGCCCTCTCCGGGTTTACCTACAAGCGCGTGGAGACCGGCCTCGAACCGAGCGAAGCCGACGAGATCGAGGTGGTGCGCCGGCAGGTCAAGCAGCGCACCGACGCGGCAAGCGAGTACCGCAAAGCAGATCGTCCGGATCTCGCCGAGAAAGAGGAACGCGAGCGCGAGATCTTGACGGCGTACCTGCCCGCGCAGAAGTCCGCCGACGAGATTCGCGCCGTCGTCAAGGCTTCGCTCGCGGAACTGCCGGCCGGGGCGCGCAACCAGGGCGCGGCGATGAAGGCCGTGATGGCACAGCTCAAAGGGTTGGCCGACGGCAATACGGTGCGCCAAATCGTGCTCGAGGAACTCGGCTAACCAGTTGCTGCAACCTTTAACCGCTTGGCCGGTACGCAGCTTCATGAGTAGCGTTCTGCCGCGCCTGCGGTTCTTGGTATGGGCGTCGTCGCTGGCGGCTGGACTGGCGGGTTTCGCGCTGGCGGCCGCCGCGCCTCCGGCGACGGAGGTCGTCGTCATCCCGATCCACCATACCGTCGACGAGGGCATGGCGCACATGGTGCGGGCCTGGGTCGCTCGGGCTCGTGCCGAGGGCGCGCAAGCGATCGTGCTGGATGTCGACTCGCCCGGGGGGCTGATCTCTCCGGCCTTAGATATGCGCGATGCGCTGCTCGCCTCGAAGGTGCCCGTCTACGCGTACGTCTCCGAGCGTGCCTATTCGGCCGCCGCGCTCGTCGCGCTCTCCGCGCGCCGGATCGAGATGGCTCCGGGATCGAGCATCGGAGATGCCCAGCCCATCCCCGATACGCCCAAACTCGTATCGGGACTGGCTGCGGAGTTCGAGTCGACGGCACTGCGCTACCATCGCGATCCGAAGGTGGCCGCCGCCATGGTCGAAACCCCCGTGACGCTCGATACCAACGAAGCCGTGCGCGCCAAGATCGCCGACGGCGTGCAGCCTTCGCTCCGCTCGTTCGAACGGGAGGCGTTTGGAGCGGCGCCGGTCGAGACCGCCAACTACACGCTCGGCGAGCGCGTGGCCCGCTTCGCGACCGATCCGGCGATCAGCGGTATTCTCTTGACGATAGGGATGCTCGGTCTGCTGATCGAGATGCTCACGCTCCACGGCGTTGCCGGCTTCGTCGGCGTTGCCGCGCTCGCGCTGTTCTTCGGCAGTCACGTTTATGCGGGCTTCAGTAACGGTTTGGTCGTGGTGCTCGCGATTGCCGGCTTAATCGGTATCGTCTACGAGCTGCACGTCGTGCCGGGACACGGTATCCCAGGCGTTCTCGGTTCGATCGCGCTGGTACTCGCCGCGATTCTCGCGTTCAACGTCGTATTCTTTTTCGTAGCGCTGCAGACGATCTCGACGGCGATCGTGCTCACGGTCCTGCTCTTTTGGCTGGCCACTCGCTTGTGGCCGGAAAATGCGTGGCTGCGGCGCCTGACGTTCGTGGGCGTGCAGGGGCCGGAGTACGTCGCGAGCGCCGACCATTCGATGCTTCGGGGCTGCGTAGGCAGCGCGAGTTCGCTTCTGCGCCCGGCAGGGGTGGCGACGTTTGACGGGAATCGCGTCGACGTACTGACCGAGGGCGATTTCATCCCGGCGGGTACGCCCGTGCGCGTCACGCGCGTCGAAGGTGCCCGGATTTTCGTAGAACCAGTCACTCTCCCGAGCTACAAGGAGTAAGACGTGATCGCAGCCGGCGTGTTGGTTGTATTTTTTATCGCAATCATCGTACTCTTCGTGTTCCTGTACTATTTCCCGATCGGATTATGGCTGCGAACGATTGCCGCCGGCGTACCGTTGCCCATCGGCGCTTTGATCCGCATGCGCATCATCGGCATCCCACCGGGGGTTATCGTTACCAATCTGGTGCGCTCGCGCAAGGCCGGGCTGCAGCTCACCGTCGACCAGATGCAGTCCCACTTTCTCGCCGGCGGCAACGTGGAGAACGTCGTGCTCGCGATGATCGCCGCCCAGCGCGCTCAGATTCCGCTCGAGTGGCAGCGTGCGGCGGCGATCGATCTGGCCGGGCGTAACGTGCTGGAAGCCTTGCAGACCTCCGTCAACCCCAAGGTCATCGAAACGCCGATCTTCCAAGGCGTCGCGCAGAACGGGATCCAACTCAACGTCAAAGCGCGTATAACCGTGCGCAGCAATCTCGACCGGTACGTCGGCGGGGCGGGCGAGCCGACGATCATCGCGCGTGTGGGTGAAGGCGTCGTTTCGGCGGTCGGCGCTTCGGTCGATCATAAAGAAGTGCTCGAGTATCCCGATCGCATCAGCAAGATGGTCCTCGCGAAAGGCCTTGATGCCGGCACCGCGTTCGAGATCGTGTCGATCGACATCGCTGACGTCGATGTCGGCAAGAACATCGGTGCCGAATTGCAGACGAGCCAAGCGGAGGCCGACCGCCGCATCGCTCAAGCAAAGGCCTCCGAACGGCAGTATGCGGCGCAAGCGGCGGAGCAGGAGATGAAGGCCGAGACGCAGCGGATGCGGGCCAAGGTGGTTGAGGCCGAGGCTTCGGTCCCGCAGGCGATAGCCGAAGCCTTTCGCAGCGGCCATCTCGGCGTTATGGACTACTACCGTCTTCAGAACATACAATCCGATACCTCGATGCGCGGATCGATCTCCGGCAGCGTCGAGCGCGGAAGCGACGTGCCGCCGCCGTCCGCAGGTCCGCAAAGATAGCGCCGTATGAGTTGGATATGGTTCGCGGCGTTCGTCGCGCTGATGCTCGCAGCAGGGCGGCGCAGACGCGTGGCACCGGCCGCGCCGCAGCTTCGCGCAGCGATGCCTCCGCCGCCGCGGCCCAAATCCGAACCGCGGCAGGCCGCGAAGGCCTTGCCCCAGGTGCCGCCCGCGCAGGTCCCGGTAACGCCTCGCCGGGCTGCGCCGCCGGAGGCCGCCGTCCGACCCGGACCTTTGGACGGATTGTTCGAAGATGGGCGGAGCCTCGTGCGCGCGGTTGTCGCGGCCGAGGTCTTCGGTCCGCCGGTCGCCCTGCGAAAAGCGGAAGACCGCCTGCATTGACAGGGATCACCGAAACCCGTTAAGGGAGTAT
>JAKAPQ010000116.1 GCA_021806945.1 bacterium
GGCCGATGGATGTCGTCGCCCTGGACGGCCGAGCGTACGCCAAGTTCGTTACGGCCGGGACCTATTTTCTTCGGAAATACCGTCAAGTCCTCAACGATCTCAACGTGTTTCCGGTCCCCGACGGGGACACCGGTACGAACATGTATCTCACCGCCAGGTCGGCCGCATTGGAGGCCGCCAAGATCCAGGGCACCTCGCTCGCGGAGGTCGCTGCAGCTGCGGCGCAGGGCAGCCTCATGGGCGCCCGCGGTAACTCCGGGGTCATCGTCTCCCAGATGATGCGCGGATTCGCGCATCACGTGAGGCACAGGGCCGAGATCGACACGTTCGTCATGGCGACCGCGATGCGGGAGGCCGTCGTGGCGGCCAAGCAGGCGCTCGTAAAGCCGGTCGAGGGGACGATCATCTCGGTGGCCGAAGCGGCTGCCGAAGCGGCCTACCGCCTGGCCCTTCACGAGGCCGACTTCTACCGGTTTTGCAACGGGATCCTTCGTGCTGCCAACGATGCGCTCGAGCGCACGCCCGAGCAACTCCCGGTACTCAAGGAAGCCGGCGTCGTCGATTCGGGCGGTGCCGGGTTCGTCTACTTCCTCGAAGGCATTCTGCGCTTTCTACCCGACGTCAAAGTGCGCGGCACCGCCTTCCCGCGCCGCCCGCTTCGCCACAAGGTCTTCGGATCGCACCAGATCGTCGGCGAAAACAAATACTGCACCGAGTTCATCATCGAGCGCGCCGCCTGCACGGCCGCCGAACTGCGCGATTTGCTGGAATCTGCGGGGGACTCCCTCATCGTAGCGGGCGGACCGCCGACCATCAAGGTGCACGTTCATACGGATACGCCCGAGGTAGCGCAGGCAATCGCCTCCAAACACGGCGACTTGACGCGCGTCAAGGTCGACAACATGGAGCAGCAGCACAAGGTGCTGGTCGTCGACAAGCCGGCGAAGGCGTACTCCATCGTCGCCGTGGTGCCGGGTCTGGGGTTCGAGCAGATCGTCAAAGAACTCGGCGCCGAAGTTGCCATCGTCGCCGCAAACAATCCGAGCGTTCGAGAGATCCTCTTGGCGATCAACAAATGCCTCACGGAGACCGTCTACGTCTTTACCAACGACGCCAACGTGAATCTCGCGGCCGCGGAGGCCGCCGGTCTGAGCGAGAAGACGGTACGCGTGCTGCCGACGTCCGATATCGTCTCGGGCGTCGCCGGCCTCTTCGCTTTTCGGCCGGCGGCCGACGGTCCGCTCCCGAATGAAGACGCGATTATGAGCGCCGCCCGGCGGCCGCGGAGCGCGCAGGTCTTTTTTGCCGGGAAGGAGGCTGCGGTTGGTGGAACCAGCGTAGCTCAAGGAAGCCCCGCGGCGACGCACGGCGGGCACCTGTATACCGGGGATTCGCTCACGCAGGCCGCACACCGCGCGCTCGAAGCCATGGGCGCGCGAGACGGAGGACTGATCACGTTGTATTACGGTAGCGTGCAGAAGGAGCGTGACGCGCAGCGCATGAGCGCCGATCTCCAAGCCGCGTTCGCGGGCGTCGAGGTCGAGTATTACTATGGCGGTCAAAAAAACTGCGAGTACTGGGTATCGTTCGATGGATCAACGTAAGCGGCGGCCGCGCATCGCGGTCGACGCTATGGGAGGCGACTTCGCTCCCGAAGAGATCGTCGCGGGCTCTCTAGCGGCCGCGCGGCTCGGCTATGCCGACCTGACGCTGGTCGGGGACGAAGGGCGCGTGCGCCCTCTGCTGAAGGGGCCCGGGGCGGCAGAGATCGCGGTCGTTCACGCTCCCGATGCGGTGCCGATGGATCAGCACGCAAGCCAAGCGTTGCGCCAGGCCGACACGACGTCGCTCGGCATGGCGGTGGGCCTCGTGAAAGCCGGTCTGGCCGACGCAGTCGTCTCGGCGGGCAACAGCGGCGCGTTCTTGGCGATTGCGCTCATCAAACTGCGAACGATCAGCGGCATCGCTCGGCCGGCCATCGCGACGGTGTGGCCGGCGCTGGGCGGCCCGATGGTTCTGCTCGACTCCGGCGCCAACGTCGATTGCCGCCCAGAATGGCTCGAACAGTTCGGCATGATGGGGTCGGCGTACGCTAAGGCCGTGTTGAAGATCGAACGACCGCGCGTGGCTATCCTCTCCGTCGGAGAGGAACGCACCAAGGGCAACCAGCAGACCCTCGAGGCGGCCGCGCTGCTGGCTCGGGCGCCGATCGACTTCATCGGCAACATCGAAGGCAAGGATCTCTTTTACAACCATGCCGACGTGGTCGTTGCCGACGGGTTCGTCGGAAACGTCGTGCTCAAGACCGGCGAAGGGATGATCTCGGCGTTCGGCAAGGTCGTCAAGGAAGCGATCCTCGAAGGCAGCCTCCTGACCAAAGCCGGAGCCGCCCTCGTCGCACCGGCGCTGCGGCGTCTGCGCACGAAGTTCGATTACGAAACCTACGGAGGCGCGCCGCTGCTCGGGCTGCGCGGGAACTGTATCGTAACGCACGGCCGTTCGATGCGCAACGCCATCAAGCACGCGATCCGCGCGGCCGCCGACGAATTCGAAAATGACGTCGTTGGAAAGATCACCGAGCTCGTCGAACCGCACCTCGCCAAAGAGGCGTAGGAAAGGAATCGCCGTTGGCTACCGTCATCGTCACCGATAGCACATCGGATATCGAGCCCGCGCGCACGCGCGAACTCGGCATCGCGGTCGTGCCGCTCTTCGTGATCTGGGGGGATCGTAGTTATCGCGACTACGTCGACCTCTCGCGCGAAGCGTTTTACGAGCGGCTCGCCGGCGAGCCGACCCTGCCGAGCACCTCGCAGCCGACCGCGCAGATGTTCGAGGAAGCTTTCGCTCCGCGCGTCGCAGCCGGAGACGAGATCGTCTGTATCTCGGTCAGCTCCAAACTCTCGGGCACGATCAACTCCGCTCGCACCGCCGCCGCACGTTTTCCGGGGGCGCGTATCGAAGTGGTCGATTCGCTAACCGTTGCCGGAGGTTTGTATCTGCAGGTGACGAGCGCCGCTACGCTAGCGCGCGCCGGAGCTTCGACCGACGAGATTCTGCAAGCGCTGCAAGCCGACCGGCAGACGCAACACCTATTCGCATGTCTCGCCGACCTTTCGCACCTCGTGCGTACCGGTCGCATCGGGAAGGCGAAAGCCGTGATCGGCACGCTTATGAAGATCGTGCCGGTGCTGACGCTTGCCGATGGAATGATCGCCGCCCGGGCGCAGGTGCGCACGCTTCCCCGCGCCCAAGAGACGATGATCGACCTCACGATCGACGAGATCGCCGATCCGGCCGCCACACGCTTTCTGGTCATGCACACGAACGCGCCGCAGTTGGCGGCGAGCGTGGCAGCTCGGTTACGCGAGCGGTTGGCCGGGGTAGAACCAAAGATGCTCGAAGTTCTGGAGGCAGGCCCGGTCATCGCGACGCACGGCGGCCAAGGCGCGGTCGGTATCTTCTCGGCTGCGGGCTGAGCCGGCGCGGACGCGCGCCGCGCGTTCCAGGCACACGATGCTCGGTATCTACGTTCACCTTCCGTTTTGCCCATATATCTGCCCGTACTGTGACTTCGCCAAGTGGCCTCACCGGCGCAGCGCGGCTCGGCGATACCTCGACGCGCTCTGCCGCGAGATCGAAGCGGTGCCGGCGGCGCAGGCGGCCAGCATCTTCGTGGGCGGCGGGACGCCGAATACCTACGAGGCTTCGGAGATAGGCGCCCTCGTCGAGCGCCTGCGCGCTCGGTTTGCGGCCGGAGACGGCGCGGAGATCTCGGTGGAGATCAACCCCGAACTCGTAGGCGCCGGCGATCTCCCGATCTACGCCGGTGCAGGCGTGAACCGGCTCTCGATCGGCGTGCAGTCGTTCGACCCCGCCGAGATTCGCACGCTTGGGCGGCGCCACACGCCCGCGCAGGTCGCGGGAGTCGTCGCCGCCGCGCGCCGCGCGGGCATCCGCTCGGTCTCTCTCGATCTGATCTTTGCCGTACCCGGACAGAGCCCGGCCTCGTGGCGGACCTCCCTGATCGCGGCCTGCGAACTGGGGGTGGATCACGTTTCGGCCTACGGTCTCACGGTGGAAGAGGGGACGCGGTACGCGCGGTGGCGGGAGCGAGAGCCGGCGGCGTTCTTGAACGACGATCGCGAGGCGGATCTCTATGAAACGGCGCTCGAGGTGCTCGAGGCGGCCGGGTTCGAGCAGTACGAGATCAGCAATTTCGCCAAGCCCGGCCATCGCAGCAGCCACAACGCAAACTATTGGGAGAATGGCGAATACTTCGGCTTCGGCGTCGGTGCCGCGTCCTATCGCGACGGCGAGCGTTCGGTCCACACGCGCGATCTGGAGGCGTACCTGCGTGCCGCATCCGCGGACGAGGCGATTCCCGGCACGAGCGAACGGCTGGAGGGCGCCGCGCGGGCCGGCGAGGCCGTGATGCTCGCCTTGCGCACCGCGCAAGGGGTATCGTTCGCGGCCTTCAAAGACCGTTACGGCCTTGATTTCATATCGTTTTACCGTCCCATTCTGGGCCGACTGGTCGAAGATGGCCTCCTCGATATCGGTGCGGCGGGCGCTTGCCTCACCAAACGCGGACGCTTCGTCGCCAACGACGTCTGCGGCGCCTTCGTGACGTTCGCTCCGTGACGAACAGAGCTGGTACGATGCTGCGAGCGATCTTTGCGGCGGTCTTCGGAGTCACCGGCTTCCTGTTGGGAAGAGAAGCGTACGTACACCTGTTCTCGCTGCACTTTGCGAGCGAGCAGTTGCAACTCGTCCTTACGCTCTTCACGCCCGTTGTGGGTGCGCTGATCGGCGTGCTCGTCGCGCCGGCTGCGCAGGCGCTCTTCGAGGACGAACTCAACGTCGTCGAGCGTTCGATCGAACGGCTCTCTCCTGCGGAACTCGCCGGCGGTGCGGTAGGGCTCATCGCCGGCTTGGTCGTGGCCTTTCTCATCAAGAGCATCCTCTTTGAATTCATCACGATCGCCGGTAAGACGGGCAGCTACGTGGCGATCTTGCTCTATATCATCATCAGCATCTTCGCCGGGTACCTCGGCGCGCGTGTCGGCGCGAAGTCGCGGATCGTGCCGGTGGCCGGAGGTTCCGCCGCACGCGGCACCGGCATTCCAAAGGTCGTCGACACGTCGGTGGTCGTGGACGGGCGGATCGTGGAGATACTCGAGAGCGGCTTCTTGGAGGGTCCGTTCGTGCTGCCGCGTTTCGTACTCGAAGAGTTGCAGGCGATCGCCGATTCGCTCGACCCGATCCGGCGCGCGCGCGGGAGACGCGGGCTGGAGGTGCTCAACCGTCTGCAGGAGCTGCGCATACTGGAGATCAGCGAGCGCGACTACGCCGACGTTCGCGGCGGCGCCGTGGATGCGAAGCTCGTGCGGCTGGCTCGCGAGATCGAGGGCAAGTTGCTGACCACCGATTACAATCTCAATCGAGTGGCGACGGTGGAAGGGGTGACGGTGCTCAACATCAACGAGCTCGCGAACGCCGTCAAGCCCGTGGTATTGCCCGGCGAAGAGATGTCCGTGCAGATCGTACGCGACGGCAAAGAACCGCATCAAGGCGTCGGTTATCTCGACGACGGAACCATGATCGTGGTTGAGAATGGGCGCCGCTCGATGGGCGAGACGGCCGAGGTCGTTGTGACGAGCGTCCTGCAGACCGCCGCCGGGCGCATGATATTTGCCAGATCGAAGCGGGAGATCGTACGCTGATGCGCTGGGCTGCACTGGTGGTCGCGGCCGGCCGCGGGACGCGCTTCGGCGGCCCCAAGCAGTTGATCGAACTGGCCGGCGCGCCGATGCTGCTGTGGTCGATGCGCACGCTGGCGCAGATGCCGGAGGTCGCGGAACTCGTCGTCGTCACGGAGACGGAGTGGATCGAAACCGTCGAGTCGCTGGCCCGCATGGCCGCTGCGGGGAAGCCGCATGCGGTCGTCGACGGCGGGGAGACGCGGCAGGCGAGCGTCCGCAACGGCTTGCACGCGCTATCGCCCGAATGCGAAGCCGTACTCGTGCACGACGGCGCGCGGCCGCTCGTGCGCGCTGCAGACGTGCGCGAGGCGATGGCGGTCGTGCGCGAGGGACGGGCCGCGCTCCTGGGCGTGCCGGTGGTCGATACCATCAAGGTCGTCGATCGAAGCAAGCGGACCGTCATGCGGACGCTGGACCGAGAGGACCTGTGGGCGGCGCAGACGCCGCAGCTGGCGACGGTGCGCGATATGCGGCGCGCGCACCTCGAAGCGACGCGCTCGCCGCTGCACGCCACCGACGACGCGACGCTTCTCGAACGGATCGGCGTCGACGTGGAGATCGTTCCGGGCTCTCCGGATAATTTTAAAGTAACGGTATTCGAGGACATTGGGCGCGCCGAATATGCGTTGCGCGACCGTCTCCAGCACGCTCCCGGTGAGGAAGAGGTCTTGATCGTAGAGATGTTCGTGGACGCGGCGCTTGTCGATGCGGCATGCGGCGAGATCGCCGCGCGCGGCGGAACCATCGACGGCATCGAGCGCGATCTCCCAGGCGGCGCCGCGATACGCGCGTACATGACGAGCCGGCAGTATCCCGGCTTCGTCGACCGTTTCGAATCGGTGGCCGGCGGAACGTCGGCCGTTACCGCGCGCTTCTCGCACTATGCCGCGCGGGCGGCGAACTGATGCGCGCTGGGCACGGCTTCGACGCGCATCGCCTGGTCGCCGGGCGCAAGTTGATTCTGGGCGGGGTGGAGATCCCCGGTGAACTGGGAGCGCTCGGCCATTCGGATGCCGACGTTCTGGCGCACGCCGTGAGCGAAGCGCTGCTCGGTGCGGCGGCGCTGGGCGACCTCGGCGGCCGGTTTTCCGATTCGGACCCGCGCTTTGAGGGTGCCGACTCCATGGCGTTGCTTGCGTCGTGCGCGGCAGACCTGCGCGCGGCGGGCTACCGCGTGGTAAACGTCGACGCGACGATCGTGCTGCAGCAGCCACGCTTGGCTTCGCACGTTCCGGCCATGCGCGCCAATATCGCGCGGGTCTTGGGGCTGGCGCTCGATCGCGTGAGCGTGAAAGCGAAGACGAGCGAGGGCATGGGCTACACGGGCGACGGTACCGGCATCGCCGCGTACGCCGTTGCCAGCG
>JAKAPQ010000117.1 GCA_021806945.1 bacterium
AGCGCCGAACTCATCGCTCCCATCGAAGAGAATCTGCATCCCGACGCAGATGCCGAGAAACGGCTTTCCAGCCTCGATCGCCGTCAGAATCGCCCGATCGAGTCCGCGCTCGCGCAGCGCGCTCATGGTCGCCGCGAAGGCGCCGTCGCCCGGAAAGATTGCGGCGCGTGCGCGCGCCACCGCGGAGGGATCGTCCGTCACGACGTACTTCGCGCCGCGCCTCGAGAGCGCGGCCACAAGCGAACCGAGATTACCGCCGCCGAAATCGATAACGGCCAGCATGCTAGGAGGCTGTCGGACTCGAGCGCCGGCGCATCACTCGATAACGCCTTTGGTCGACGGGATCGAACCGTCGCCGCCCGGCGCCTTGGCCATGGCAAACGCGCGCGCAAACGCTTTGAATGCCGCTTCGCAGACGTGGTGCGCGACGTGTCCGCTCATCTGTACCAGGTGCAGCGTGATCTTGGCGTTGTCCGTTACCGCGCGGAAGAACTCCCCGACCATCTCGGTTGGCATCTGCCCGAGATTCTCGCTCAGGAACGAGACGTTGAAGTTCAGATACGGGCGCCCGGAGATGTCGACGCTCGCCGCGACGAGCGCCTCGTCCAGCGGAACGAGCGACCAGCCGAAGCGCGCGATCCCGCGTTTTTCGCCGAGGGCGTCGTAGATCGCCTTACCAAGCGCGATGCCGACATCCTCGATCGCGTGATGCTGGTCCATCCCGTCGCCGGCGGCCCGCACCACGAGCCCGCAGCCGGCGTGTTTGGCGAACGCCTCGAGCATATGATCGAGAAAGTCAACGGGCGTGCGCACGTCGATCGGGCCGCCGTCCAGATCGATCGTCAACTCGACCGACGTCTCTTTGGTCGCGCGCGAAACGCTGCCGCGGCGCGGATCGGGCCGCAAGCCGCTCATGCCGAACCCCCCGCCGCTTCGCGCGCCAGCGCGTAGCCGATCAGACGGTCGACGATCGCTTCGTAGCCGATGCCGAGCGCGGCGCATGCGTCGGGAAAGAGGCTCGTCGGCGTAAGGCCGGGCAGCGAGTTTATCTCGAGAACGTAGGGGCGGCCTTCCTTGCTCACGATGAAATCGGTGCGCGAGTAGTCGCGCAGCCCGACCAGACGGTGCAGCGAGAGCGCGAGCATCTGCATGCGCGCGGCCAGGTCCTCGTCGATCTGCGCGGGTACGATGTGCCTGCTGCCTCCCTCCGCATACTTTGCATCGTACGAATAAAACTCGTCTTTGAGCGGCACGATCTCGACGACGGGCAGCGCATCCTCGCCGAAGACGGCGCACGTGTACTCCCGGCCGGCGACATACTCTTCCGCCAGCACCTCGGTATAGTGCCGCGCGGTTTCGAGTACGGCGTGCGTCCAGGCCTCGTGCGTGCGCACGATCGAGATACCCTTCGCGCTCCCTTCGAACCGCGGCTTCAGCACCAGCGGCAGATCGAGCGATCCGGGCAGCAGCGGCAGCGTGCCGCCGGAGAGATCGAAGAGATCCCAGGCTGCGGTCGGAAGCCCTTCGGCCGCGAGCAATTTCTTGGTGAGATGCTTGTCCATGGAGAGGGCCGACGACGCGACGCCGCTTCCGGTGTACGGGATGCTGAAGTAGTCGAGCATGCCTTGGATCTGGCCGTCTTCTCCGCCGGCTCCGTGCAGCGCGTTGAAGACGACGTCCGGATCGATGGCGCGTATCGCATCGACGAAGTTCGCGTCGTAATCTAGCGACCGCGCCTCGTAGCCGAGCGTCTGGAGCGCGCGCATCACGCCCGAGCCTGTAAGAATGGAGATCTCGCGCTCGGAACTGCCGCCGCCCATCACGACGGCGACTCTCGGCTTTCTAGGACCTTGCATCGCGAACCAACGTTGTGAGCCTCGCCGCAGAGCGTTCTGCAGAGATGAATGTGCCGATTAGGTGCACTTCGAGCACCAACTCCACGCCGAAGCGATCGTAGACCGCTCGCCGCATGCGCGCCAGCAGCGTCGCTACGTCTTCGGCGGTCGCATCCCCGAGATTGTTGATGAAGTTGGCGTGCAAGGCCGAGACTTCGGCCCCGCCCTCTCGCCACCCCTTAGCACCCACGGCTTCGATCAGGCGCGCCGCCTTGTCGCCTTCCGGATTGCGAAAGCACGATCCGGCGTTGGGCTGCGCGATCGGCTGTGTATCTTTGCGGCGTACGAGCCGCTCGCGCATCCGAGCCCGCACCGCCGCTTCGTCGCCCCGCTCGAAGCAGAGCGTGACGCGCGAGACGATCGCATCGGTGCCCAGCGTTGTATGCCGGTAGCCGAAGCGGAGGTTCGCGAGGTGCGGATCGGGCTTGGCCGGCGACTGGATCCAGACTTCGCGCGCGAAATCTCCGATCTCTCGATCGGTCCCGGCATTCATGCGCAGCGAGCCGCCGACGGTACCGGGGATACCCGCGAGCGAATCGACGCCGAGCGCGCCGAACGAAGCGGCCTTGGCCGTCAGAAGCGGCATGGAGGCCGACGAGCCCGCTCGCACCACGACGCACTCATCTTCCAGCGCCACCTCGATCTCGGCAAAGCTTCCCGCGAGGCGAAGCACGAGCCCGCGAATCCCGCCGTCGCCGACGAGCAGATTGCTGCCGCTCCCGAGAACGAACCACGGCACGCCGCGGCGCAGGCAGAACCGCATGACCTCCGCGAGCTGCCCCCGATCTTCGAGCGTGATGCACGCATCGGCGGGGCCGCCGATCTTCCACGAGGTGTACGGAGCGATCGGTTCGCGGAAGCGCACGCGATCGCCGCAGAGCGCGCGGAGCGCTTCGCAGTCGGTCGCCGCGAGGAGGCTCTCTGAAGCGCAGGCCGCGACGCTCACGAGGCCGCGCTCCGCGTGCCGAACGCCTGCACGGCGTGTGCGAGATCCTTGGCGGCGCGCGTGATGCTTCCCGCGCCGAGCATGAGGACGAGCGCGCCCGCAGGTGCGTCGCGCAGCAGCGGCTCGACGACGTCGTCGACGCGCTCGAGGTAGCGCACGCGCGTACCGAACGCGCGCAGCGGTTCGCCGATCGAATGCTCGCTGACGCCGGGTATCGGCGGCTCCGAAGCGGCATACACCGGCGTGAGGTAGACTTCGTCGGCGCCGCGCAGCGCATCGGCGAACTCGGAAGCGAGGTATTCCGTGCGCGTGTAACGGTGCGGTTGAAACGCGACGACGATCGGTCCGCCGTAGTACTGGCGCGCCGCGGCGATCGTCGCGCGCACGGCGGTAGGATGGTGCGCATAATCGTCGACGACCGTCATGCGCTCCGAACGTGCCAAGATCTCGAAGCGTCTGCGAACGCCCGAGAAGCCGAGCAGCGCGTGCGCGATTCTCGTGAACGGGATCTCGAGTTCGCGACCGACCGCAATGGCCGCCAGCGCGTTGGCTACGTTGATCGCGCCCGGGACTCTTATCTCGACCGTTCCGAGGTTGGCGGATCCCGCGAGCACGTCGAACGTCGCGCCCAGGTTCGCATATCGCACGTTCGCGGGGCGCACGTGCGCCGCTGGGGAGAAGCCGAAGGTAACCGTGCGCGAGCGCCGCGGCAGAGCGGCGAGCGCGGCACTTGCGGGGCAGTCGCCACCGACAACCGACAGGCCGTTGCCGGGGATCTTCTCCAAGAACGCCTCGAATGCACGGGCGAGTTTCGGAAGGTCTTCGTCGGATGCGAGATGATCGTTCTCGACGTTGGTCACCACGGCGACGACCGGATCGAGCAGCGCGAACGAGCCGTCCGATTCGTCGGCCTCCGTTAGAAACCATGGCGACGCGCCATCGTGGGCGTTGGTGTTGGTGTCGATCGCGATTCCGCCGAGCACGAGGCTCGCATCGACGTTTCCGCCGCGCAAGACGGCCGCGGTCATCGCCGTGGTCGTGGTCTTTCCGTGCGTGCCGCAGATCGCTATGCCGCGCTGGCCCCGCATCAGCTCCGCCAGCATCTCGCCGCGCCGGACGATCGGGATGCCGCGCGCCAGCGCCGTGCGGTACTCGGGATTCGCCGGATCGATGGCGGAGCTCACCACCAGCGCGCGCGCGCCGTTCACGTTCGCTTCGGCATGCCCGATCGTCACCCGGGCGCCCGCCGCACGCAGATCGTCGAGCAGCATGGAATCGACGAGGTCGGAGCCGGATATGCGTTCGCCGCGCCTGAGTAAGATGCGCGCGATCGCGCTCATTCCGATTCCGCCGATACCGACGAAGTGCAGCGTCCCCGATTCCATTAGATCGGCTTCTTTCGCGATAACAAGCCATCTATCCGTGCGACGATCGCCGCAACCGGATCGCCCGGCGCGAGGGAACGGGCGGCGGCGCGCATCGTTGCCAAGCGCGCCGGATCCATCGCATCCCGCAGCGTCCACCAGAGGCTGTCAGCATTCAACTCCCGATCGGCCAGCACTACGCCCGCGCCGGCCGCCTCGAAAGCTCGCGCGTTGGCCGTCTGATGGTCCTCGGCAGCGAAGGGGAAGGGCACCAGCACCGCGGGCATACCGAGAGCCGCGAGCTCGCCGAGGGTCGAGGCTCCGGCTCGCGATAGTACGAGGTCGCAGGCCGCATATGCGTCGGCGAGGTCTGCCAGATATGCGACGAGGACGACGCGGTTGTCGCCGAACGGCTCGCGTTCCTCCGCGAGCATGTAGGTGTAATCGCGCTCGCCGCTGACGTGCAACACCTGCCAGTCGCGCGGCAGCCCGCGCCGCGTGACGAGGGCCGCCACCGCTTCGTTGATCGACCGCGCGCCTTGGCTGCCGCCGATAGCCAGGATGGTCCGGCGGTTGGGATCGAGCCCGAGCCGGCGCGACGCTTCGATCCGGTTGGTGCGCTGCAGCACGCGCGCGCGTACCGGAACGCCCGTCCGCACGTACTTGCGGGCGATCGGCCCGCGGGAGCCGGGAACTTGTGCGTAGGCGCCCCAAACCTCGTCGACCAGCGGCGCCAGAAGGCGATTGGTCAAGCCGGGCCGCACGTTGGGTTCCAGCAGCGCAAGCCGCGCGTGAATCCGCCGCACCGCCCGAAGCCCGCGCGCGGCCGCCATTACGGGAAAGCAGACGTAGCCTCCGGTCGCAATGACGATGTCGGGCTTCGCCGCTGCGAGCAGGCGCGCGGCCTGCATCATGCCGATTGCGTTTGCACCGAGCGTGCGCAGCGCGTCGAGCGAGGCGCCGCGCGCGAGCGGCCGGCTCGAGATCGCATCGAAAGCGTAACCCGCCTGCGGCACGAGCTTCGCCTCCAGACGGTCGGCCGCACCGATGAATCGCACGACGGCGCGGCCCGCCAGCGCGTCGGCCACGGCGACGGCCGGATAGACGTGCCCGCCGGTACCGCCCGCAGCGAAGACGACGTTCACGGTTACAGGTCGACGCGCCGGCGGCAGCCGACGTTGAGGATCAAAGCGACGGCGACCATGCAGACGACCAGCGAGCTCCCACCGAACGAGATGAAGGGCAGCGGTACGCCGGTGACCGGCCACGACGACGTCACGACGCCGATGTTGACGAAGGCTTGGATCAAAATGAGCGCGGTGCAGCCGCCTGCCAGCAGGGAGCCGAAGCGGTCGGGCGCGGCGATCGCAATACGTATCGCCCGGTACCCAAAGACGACGAAGAGCGCGACGACCGATACCGCTCCTACGAGCCCGAGCTCTTCGCCGAGGATCGAGAAGATGAAATCGGTGTACTGCTCGGGCAAGTAGAAGAACTTCGCTCGCGATTCCCCCAAACCAACGCCGAAGATGCCGCCGCTGCCGAGCGCGAAGAGCGACTGCACGATGTGGAAGCCCGTGTTCTCCGGATCCTTCCACGGATTGATGAACGCGAAGATGCGCGCCCGCTTGTAGGGCGAGGCGAGGATCGTCGCGGCCGCCGCCGGGAGCGTCGCGAGCAGCACGAGCAAGAGGTGTTCGATGCGTGCGCCGGCGGTGAAAAACATCGCGAACGCCGTCATCATGATGATGCTCGCGGTCCCCATGTCGGGTTCCTTCAGTACCAGCAGCGCCACGATGGCGGCCGCGAAGCACACCGGTATGAGCCCTCTTACGAGCGAGGTGATGCGCTCGCCCTGCGCGCTCAGCGCCGCGGCCAAATAGACGACGAGCGCGAGCTTGGCGAACTCCGACGGCTGAACGGCAAACCCGCCGATGCCGAGCCACCGGCGCGCGCCGTTCACCGATATCCCGACGTGCGGCACGAGCACCGCCGCCAAACTCGCGATGGCGAGGACGAAGGCGTACGGTGCCAGCGCGCGCAGTTTGTGGTAATCGATACGATACGCGACGAGCGAGCAGATCGAACCGACGAGCAGCCACAGGGCCTGCCGCTTCAGATAGTAGGCCGTGTCGTGATGGTCGGCGTACGCCTGCGCGCTCGATGCGCTGAACACCATGACCAGGCCGATCGAGATGAGGATCGCGATCGCCGCAAAGAGCATGCCGTCCGGCGGCGCCGCGACGAACGCGCGCGGGAGCGCGCCGGGTTCGCTCGAGCCGCCCCGTGCCGCTGCGGCGGCGGAACTATTGCGCACCGGCAGCCTCCCGCATGGCGCAGACCGCCGCCGCGAAGCGCTCGCCACGGTCTTCGGCGGAGGCGAACATATCGAACGACGCGCAACCGGGCGAGAGCAGCACGACGTCCCCCGCAACGGCACGCCCGCTAGCCAAAGCGACGGCTTCCTCCATCGATGCCGCGCGCAGCACCGGCGCCTTCTCGACGAAACGCGCGATCTCCGCAGCCGCTTCGCCGATGAGCACCGCCGCGCGCGCGCGCCGGTCGATCGCGCGCCCCATCTCGGCAAATTCGGTATTCTTCGGCTTCCCGCCGGCGATCAGCACGACCGGCCTATCGTATGCGTGCAGCGCGGCGATCGCCGAACCTGGGTTCGTGGCCTTGGAGTCGTCGACGTACAGCACGCCGGCGATTTCGGCGACCGGCTGCAAGCGGTGCGCCATCGGCACGAACGATGCGACTCCGGCTCGCAGGCGATGCGGCTCGAGCCCGGCCGCCAGCGCCGCCAGCAGCGCCGCCATGACGTTCTGCACGTTGTGCT
>JAKAPQ010000118.1 GCA_021806945.1 bacterium
AACTTCGAGATTGCGGGGATTGCCGCGCTCGGTCTCGCCGTCCTGTTGGGGATGGCGCTCGTCGTACCGCCCTCGCGCGCCGGCATCGCCGGCTCGGCGACGGCGCACGCCGTGCACCTCCTCTTTGGAGGGGCCGCCGCACTTTTCCCGGTCTTGGTCGCGCTCTTCGGAGCGATCGTCTTCCTAGAGATCAACGTCCCGCGCATGATGGCTACGCTGGGTTTGGCGGCGCTCGGGTATTTCTTCGTCGTCGATGCAGCCTTCGGGCGCCGCGGCGGCATCGTCGGCTCGAATATCTGGTCGGCGCTGGCGGCCTTGGTCGGCGTACCCGGGGCGCGGATCGTCCTCGCGGTAATGGCCCTCGTGCTGACCCTGTGGATCACCAACGCGTCGCTGAAGAAGGTCATCGGCTGGCTCGTGATGTTCGGCAGCCGCGTGCGGTTGCCGAAGATGCGCCTCCGCGGCCCGAGCGAACTCCCGCTGCGCTTGCCGCGCGAGGTGATCGAGCCGGTGCCGCCCGCGGCCGTCCTGCCGGCGGTCGTGCCGCCCGTGCCGCCCGTGCGGGTTCTGCTCGAGGACGACGACGTGCTGGCGGTGCCGGTCGTCGGCGAATACGAACCGGCGGCGGCCGCCGCGACGGGCGAGCGCAGCTACCGGCTGCCCGATCTCGCGCTCTTCGACCCGCCGCAGGCCCTCGTCGTGGACGACTCGAGCCGCTCGCACGTGCTCGAGGATACGCTGGCGTCGTTCGGCGTTGGGGCGAAGGTGGTACACATCGAGCGAGGTCCGTCGATCACGCGCTACGAGCTCAAACCCGAACGCGGCGTCAAGATCTCGCGCATCGCGTCGCTCGCAGACGACATCGCGCTCGCGCTGGCCGCAACCAGCGTACGCATAGAGGCGCCGATTCCCGGCAAATCCGCCGTCGGCATCGAGGTGCCCAACGCGACCATATCGGTGGTCGCGATTCGCGAGATATTGGAGGCGTTGCCGAATCGCGGGCAAGTGCCGCCGCTGTGGATGGCGCTGGGCAAGGATATAACCGGCCGGCCGGTCTTCGGCGATCTCGGTAAGATGCCGCATCTTCTGGTCGCGGGCGCGACCGGCTCCGGCAAATCGGTCTGCCTCAATACGATCATCGCCTCGCTGCTCGTGAGCGCGACGCCCGATCAGGTGCAACTGCTGATGATCGATCCCAAGCGCGTCGAACTCACCGTCTACAACGGGATTCCGCACCTCATCAAAGACGTGATCACCGACGCGCGCATGGCCGCCGGCGCGCTCTACGAGATGACCAAAGAGATGGACGCACGCTACGAGCGTTTTGCGAAAGCGGGCGTACGCAAGATCGAGGAGTACAACGCGAAGTACCCCGACGAGAGTCTTCCGTACGTCGTCGTGATCATCGACGAACTCGCCGATCTGATGCTCGTCGCTCCGGCGAGAGTCGAGACGACGATCATGCGCATCGCGCAACTTGCGCGGGCGGTCGGCATCCATCTCGTCGTCGCAACCCAGCGCCCGTCGGTCGACGTGATCACGGGCCTCATCAAAGCCAATATTCCCTCGCGGGTCGCGTTTGCCGTGAGCTCCCAGGTCGACTCGCGCACGATTCTCGATCAGGCGGGCGCGGAGCGCCTGCTCGGGCGCGGCGACATGCTCTATCTCCCGATCGACGCGCCCAAACCCGTGCGCTGCCAGGGCGCGCTCATCACGGGGCACGAGGTGAACCGCCTCGTCGAGTTCTGGGCCCGGCAAGGGCGTCCGGAGAATCTGCTCGACGTCGAGGTGGTGCCGATCTCCGACGACGACGTCACGAGGGATCTGGACCCGCTGTGCTACGAGGCAGCGAAGTTCATCATTGAAAGCAGTTACGCGTCGACGGCGGCGCTGCAGTCGCAGTTCTCGATCGGCCATCCGCGCGCGGTGCGCGTGATGAAGCAGTTGGAAGAGGCCAAAGTCGTCGGCCCGCACGAAGGCACCAAGCCTCGCCGCATTCTGATCGGCCTCGGCGAACTGGAGCAGATCGCCTCCCGCCTGGGGCGCGACGGCGGGCAGCAGGATCTCTTCGCGATGGGCTCCTAGGCGCGCGCCGGCGCTGCTCTTCCCAAATACGCGCGCGGAAATCTGCCAACCCCTCCCCAAGCGGCTCGTCACAGAGAACGGGCGCGCCGCCGAAAAGGGCGAATGTTCCCTCTATGCCGATGAGGGTACGCGACGCGCTGCGAAGGCTGCACGAGGACGGGTGGGTGCTCGTCGTCACCCGTGGGAGCCATCGCCAATTCAAGCACCCGACCAAGCCAGGTCGCGTCACCATGCCGGGCCGCGAGGGCGACGACCTTCAGGGGGGAACATGGAGATCAATTCAACGTCAGGCAGGCTGGAAATGAAAAAATACCCCATCATCATCGAGCGCGGCGAACGGAACTTCTCCGCGTACGTTCCCGATTTGCCGGGATGTGTTTCGACTGGGGCGACGCTCGAAGAAGCGCAACGCAACATCCAAGAAGCAATCGCTTTGCATTTGGAAGGCATGCGCGAGGACGGGCTGTCTATCCCGCCGCCTTCAGCAGTAGCGTTCGCCGAAGTGGCATAGAGCGCCGTGAACGCGCCGCGTTTCGCCGGCAGGCCTGCAGGTGGAGTAGTTCACGGGCCGCATCGCCGTGGCTGCGCTGGGGTGGTTTCCGGGGTGCCGTCGTGCTAAAAGTCTTTGCCGCACCAGGGACGCCCCCGTAGAGTACGAAGCAGAGTCGCTTTGGCGATACGATAAAGAAAGGTGACTGTGGCGTACACGATGGATGCGGCTCTGCGGCCGATCGAGCGAAAAATCGAGGAGGACGTTCCTCTAACGATCGAGGACGGGCTGACGCTGTACCGCACGCCCGATATTCATAACCTCGGGCGCATCGCGCGCGCGGCCAAGGAACGCAAGACCGGCAAGAACGTCTACTACGTTCTGAACCGCTATATCAACTCCACCAACGTGTGCTACGCGGGGTGCAAGTTCTGCTCGTTTGCGGTCGACGAGTTCAAAGACCGGGAACACGTCGTGCGCATGACGGCCGATCACGTCTTTGCGCAGGCGATCGCGACCGGAACCAACTTCAATCAGATCCACATCGTGGGCGGGCACGACCCGCGCCAGCTCTCGCTCGACTATTGGGTTCCGCTAATGCGCCGCTTTAAAGAAGAGTTGCCGCACGTGCAGCTCTCGCTCTTCACGGCAGCGGAGCTTGAGTACATGGCCAAGCGCCACCGCCTCTCTTTTCCGCAGATCGTCGCGGAACTCAAGGCGGCGGGCTTGGATAACGTCAACGGCGGCGGTGCCGAAATCTTTGCGGAGGAGACGCGCAAGAAGATCTGTCCGAACAAAGTGAGTTCCGAGAGCTGGCTTGCCATCCACGAGGAGCTCCACCGTCAAGGCATCGCGAGCAACGCGACGATGCTCTACGGGCACGTCGAATCGCTCGAGGACCGCGTCGATCATCTCGTGCGCCTACGCGAATCGCAGGACCGCTCGCCCGGATATAACGCTTTCATTCCGCTCGCCTTTCATCCCGACGGCAACGAACTCAACGACTGCGGCCCAACGACGGGGCTGGACGACGTCCGCACCTTCGCGGTCGCGCGGCTGATGCTGCACAACTTCGACCACGTCAAGGCATACTGGATGATTCAAGGCCTGAAAGTCTGCCAGGTCGCGCTGCACTTCGGGGCGGACGATATGGACGGCACGCACGGCTCGACCGACGAAGAGATGATCTACCACAGCGCCGGGACGCAGTCGGGGCAGTACGTCGACGACCGCGAGTTCCGCCGCTTGATCGAAGAGGCCGGGTTCGTCCCCGTCCGCCGCAACAGCACCTACGACACCTTCCCGCACGATTGGGCCCCGCCAGCGGCCGCCCGCGAAGCGGTGGGAGAGGCCGTCGGCGCGCTCTGATGGCGCTGCGCTGCGGCCGGATCGTCTACACGAACGATCTGCCGGTCTACGCAGCCTTCGACGCCGGGGCGATCGTCTATCCCGGCACGCTGCACGCGGACGTCCCGGCAAGCCTTAACGCGATGATGCGCTCGGGCGAGCTCGACGTGAGCCCGATCAGTGCCTTTGCGTACGCGCGGGACTTCGAGCGCTACGTGCTCCTGCCGGATCTCTGCATCGGCGCGCGCGACGAGATCGTCTCGGTGGTGCTGGCCTCCGCGGTGCCGCCCGCGCTCCTGGGCGGTGCGAAGATTGCGACCACGCGCGAATCCGCCAGCGGCCGCAATCTGCTGCGCGTGCTGCTCGAGCGGCACTACGGCGTCCGGGCCGAGTTCGTCGAGGACGACGACCCGCTCGCGCAGGCCCGCGCGGGCCGGCCGGCGATGCTGATCGGCGACGGCGCCATCGACGCGCTCTTCGAACTGCGCGGCGACCGCGTCTACGATCTGGGAAAGATTTGGCGCGATTGGACCGGCGAGCAGTCGGTTACGGCCGTCTGGGCGGCGCGGCGCGCGGTCTACGAGCGAGATCCCGATGCCGTTCGCGCGTGCATGCACGCTCTCACCGATGCCTATTCTTGGGGGCGCGCCCATCGCGATAGCGTCGTTGCCGGCGCGCAGCGCGTCAAGCCACGTCCGCAGGGATTTTACGAAAGTTACTATGCCAAGTTGAACTTTACGTTCCATTCCGCCGCGCAGCGCGGATTGGCGGCATTCTGCCGCGAGCTCCTCGCCATCGGCGCCATCGAAACGATGCCGCCGTTCGTTCCGGAGGCCATCGGTGTCTCTCACTCGCCTTCTCGATAAGGCCGCAACCGGCGGTCGCCTGACCTTCGAAGAGGGCGTGCGGCTGTACGAGCGAGCCGATCTGCACGAGCTCGGCTCCGCCGCACACGCGCGCCGAATGCAGCTCTTTCCATCCGGCGTCGTGACGTACGTGGTCGACACGACCATCAACTATACCAACATCTGCAACGTGCACTGCACGTTTTGCGCGTTTTTCCGGCCGGAGAAGCACAAAGAAGGCTATACCATGTCGCACGACCAGGTGCTCGCACGCGTGAAACACGCGGCGGATCTGGGTGCGACGCAGATCATGATCCAAGGCGGCGTGAACCCGGAGCTGCGCCTCGGGTGGTTCGAGCGGCTCTTCTCCCGCGTGCGCGGCGAGTTTCCCGGGGTCGACATTCACTCGCTATCGGTCTCCGAGGTGATCGGCTTGGCGCAGGTCGAGTGCCTGCCGACGCGCGAGATCCTTGCGCGCCTAAAGGACGCTGGCATGAAATCGCTGCCCGGAGCGGGTGCCGAGATTTTGGTCGAGCGCGTTCGCAAGCGCATCAGCGCGCGCAAAGTCAAGCCCGATCGCTGGTTGGGCGTCATGCGCGAGGCGCAGCTCCTGGGGATGCCGACGACGGCGACGATGATGTTCGGCTCGATCGAGACGCCGGAGGAGCGCATCGAACACATGCAGGTGCTGCGCGAGCTGCAGGACGAGACCGGAGGCTTCACGGCGTTCATCCCGTGGTACTACGTGCCGTGGAGGACGCCGCTTCGCGGCAAAGAGGCCAGCGGTTTGGAATACCTGCGCGTCCTGGCGATCTCGCGGTTGTATTTGGACAACTTCCCGCACCTGCAGGCCTCGTGGCTCACGCCGGGGCTGAAGATGGGGCAGTTGGCGCTCTTTTACGGGTGCGACGACATGGGCGGAACGATCATCGAAGAGCGGGTCGTGCACGATGCCGGTTCGACCAACGAGGCCACGCGCAAGCAGTTGGAAGAGATCGTCGCCGGTGCCGGGTTTACGCCTGTCGTACGCGACACGTACTGGAACCTCCGCGACGGCGCGGCGCTAGCCTCCTAGATCGCTTCGCGAATCGTCGCGGCGCCCAGCGCCTCTTCGCCGCCCTCGTCGAAGAGCGCGACGAGCTGGCCGGGCGAGACCGCGCGTTGCGGGGACGCAAAGCGGACCTCGAGCGTACCGTCGCGGCGTAACGCGGCGGTCGCCGCCGTTGGGGCGGCGCGGTAGCGAATCGCGGCGAGCACCGCCGCCTCCGAAGGCCCGAACCGCTCCGGGCGGATGAGGTTGACCTCGTCGGCGATCAGGCCGTAGGCCGCGAGTTCATCTTCGCGGCCGACGACGATCGTGTTGCTTGCCGCGTCGATGCGCGTGACGTAGCGCGCGCCGCCGGCGGCGGCGGGCAAACCCTGCCGCTGGCCCACGGTGTAGTTCGCGATGCCCGCGTGGGAGCCGACGCGTTGCCCGGACGACGTGACGATCGCCCCTTCAGCGCGCACCTCCGGCCGCATTCCCGCGAGCACGGTGCGGTAATCGCCGCCTTCGACGAAGCAGATGTCTTGCGACTCGGTCTTGTCGTGCACCGGGAGCCCCATCCTTCGCGCGTGCTCTCGCGTCGCCGCCTTGTCGTACTCGCCCAGCGGCAGCAGCAGGCGGGCGAGCTGTTCGGGCGCGAGCTGCGCCAGGGCGTATGCCTGATCTTTGGCGCGCGTTCCGCGGAAGAGGTGAGGCCCGTCGGCGCGATGCTCGATCCGGGCGTAGTGCCCGGTAGCGACGTAGCGTGCGCCCAGCGTATCGGCGTACCGGCGCAGCGTGCCGAGCTTCACGAAGTTGTTGCAGGCGACGCAAGGGTTCGGGGTGCGGCCGTTCGCGTAGTCGTCGGCGAACCGGTCGACGACGTTACGCCGAAACGTCTCCTCGAAATTCAGCACGTAATGCGGGATCCCCAGAACCGCCGCGCTGCGGCGAGCGTCGTCGAAATCGTCGACGCCGCAGCAACTCTTGGCGTGCGGCGCGCCCGCCGGCGCGTACATCTTCATGGTGACGCCCACGACGTCGTATCCGGCCGCCACGAGCAAGCCGGCCGCTACGGCCGAATCGACTCCGCCGCTCATTGCGGCAATCACGCGTTCGTTCTTCATAGTTCGCACGGACAGGATAACAGGATGCGGGCGCTAACAGAAGCCCCAATGCCTGCTCT
>JAKAPQ010000119.1 GCA_021806945.1 bacterium
CATCTCGCGCGCTTCGCGCGTCGATATCATCGGCGTCCCCATGGATCTTGGTGCCAGCCGTCGCGGCGTCGACATGGGCCCCTCCGCGGTCCGCTATGCCAAGTTGCACGACAAGCTGCGGGCGCTCGGCATCGCCCAGGTCAACGATCACGGAAACCTCCAGGTTCCCATCCGCGAAGCCGCCGCAGCGGACGATCGGCAGGCGCGGTATTTGGACGTGATCGAGCGCGTCTGCGACGAGCTCGCGGGCATCGTCGAGGCCAGCGTAACGGAGAACGGCGTGCCGATCGTCTTGGGCGGAGACCACTCGATCG
Source organism: bacterium (assembly GCA_021806945.1). GTDB lineage: Bacteria > Vulcanimicrobiota > Vulcanimicrobiia > Vulcanimicrobiales > Vulcanimicrobiaceae > JAJYFL01. The sequence continues at coordinate 315 of JAKAPQ010000119.1, forward strand.
CGATCGGCACGCTGGCCGGCCTCACGCGCGCGCGGGGGAGGCCGCCCGGGCTGGTCTGGATCGACGCTCACAGTGACATGAACGATCCGCAGTCCTCGCTAACCGGGAACGTGCACGGCATGCCGATGTGGTTTGCGTTGCAGAACGGCTGCGCCGACCCCAAGCGGACGGTGCAGATCGGGCTGCGTGACGTCGATCCCGTCGAAAAAGAGCATCTCCGCGAATGGGGCGTTGCGGCATACACCATGAGCGAGGTCGACCGGCTCGGCATGACGCGCGTGATGGAGGAAGCGATCGAGATCGCGGGCGCGGGCGGGCAGCAGCTCCACGTTTCGTTCGATATGGACGGGATCGATCCGAGCGAGGCGCCGGGTACCGGGACGCCGGTCAAAGGGGGCCTGAGCTACCGCGAAGCGCATCTCGCCATGGAGATGCTGGCCGAGAGCGGCAGGCTCGGCTCCATCGAGATGGTGGAGATCAACCCGATCCTGGACACACGCAATCAAACGGCCGTGCTGGCCGTCGGACTGATCTGCTCGGGCCTGGGGAAATCGATCCTTTAAAGGAACCCCTAGCCGTTGCGTACCTTCGTGCCTACGGTTTGGCCCGAGCGGGTGCGATGCGGTCGCTTGCGGCGTTCGTTGCAAGGCACCAGCCGTCCATTCTCGCGGTGTGTGAGGTCGACGCCGGGGATGCGCTTGCGCTCGCGACGAGATTCGCGCTGCAATGGGCCTACCGAGGAAAGCAGGCGCTGTTTTGGGGTCCGCGCTTCGAGGCATTCGCCGTGCGCGATCTCTTCTTGCCGTTCGTGGCGGCCAGACCGTTCGACCGGCGCGGCCTTCTGCGCGTGGACGGTACGCTCGCCGGCGAGCGCTGCTCGCTTTTCGCCACGCAGATTGCGGAGGCGCGCGCGCAACGGGTTATCGAGCTGCGCTTCACGCGCCTCCGGGTTCGGGAGACTTCGACGCCCGCTATCCTCTTCGTTCGCTTACCCGATCGCCGCATCTCGTTTGGGGATCGCGGATTCTCCGATGTGTTGGGCGCGCACGGCGCGAGCGAGCGCATCTTCGTGCGTGGATTCGGTATAGCGGAGGCTACGGTCGAAGCCGCGCTACCGGGGATCGGCGCACCGGTCCTGGTACGCCTCACAGTTTGATGACCGCTTGCCCCGGGCAGGCGATGCCGCCGCCGCAGACGGCGGCATCCCAGGCGGCATCGCTCAGGAGCGCGACGATGCGCTGCTCGACCAGCGGATCGACCGGCGGCTGGAAGACGACGCTCTTGGTACGGCCATCGTTGCCGACGGTGACGAGCAAGGTAACGCGCACGTGCAGGCGGCGCAACCGTTCGACGACGCGCGGGTCGAGCACCGGGACCGGCAGCTCGGCACCGAAGGGCATGAGGCCGCCGACGTCGCTGCTCCCCTGAGCGTTTGCGACGACGCGCGGGGCGGGCGTTGGTTGCGCCGTTTGCGTCGCGGCCGCTGTGGGCTGGGCCGCCGCGGCCACCGGTGTCGCCGGCCGCGGATTCGGCGCGTGCATGGCAAGCCGGCGGACGGCTATCGCGCGTTTCGTGGGTGCTGCTTTCGGTAACGCAGGTCGCGGCTCGCGGTTGGCGCGCGTTGGCGTTATGGAGACGGGCTTGGGGCGAAGGGGGCGTTGGCGCGCAAAGGAGATCGTCTCTACCGGTTCGGCGACGCGAGTCCGAAGCGCGGAGGCCGCCGGGAAGAACGCCGCGAGGAGCGCATGGAGGCAGAGCGACGCGACGAAGGCTCGCCGCAGCGTGATCGGTCGGAGCCAACCGTGCGCGATCATAAATATACGGCCCAAACGAAACTACGACCGACTCCGTGACGGTCCCTAGGCATCGACTCCACTCACCCATTCAGGAGACCTCCTTGCGCGAAACCGATATCGTCCTGTACCAAGCCGAATGGTGCCCCTACTGCGCTCGCGTCCGGTCCAAGATGACCGACCTTCTACTCGCTTACAAAGTCGTCAACGTTCCGCGCGATCGCGGCCTGCGAACCGCGGTCGCGGAGGTCTCCGGCCAGACGGGGATTCCGGTGATGGTTGACGGCGACGTCGTCATCGCCGACGACGACGATAAGATCGTCGCGTACTTAGAAAAGACGTACGGCCAGCGGTAAGAGCGCATAGGCCGTTGCTGCGGCGATCGCTCCTGCGAGCGTCGCGGCGCAGTTAACGGCGTCGTTGGTCATCCATTCCGCGCCGCGCACGAGCTGCGCCGGCGTTCCGCATGCGTGCGGGTTGGTTTCGCACGCTCGCCCGCAGCGCGGACAATAGCGCAGCGCCTGCAGCGTAGCGCCGAGCAGCGAGTCGACGAGCGCACCTGAAACTCCGCCGATCGCGACCGGTAGCCATGCGGCTACGCCGCCCGCGCCCGCGACGGCGCCGACCGCGAGAGCGCCGGCGATCTCGGCTAGCGTGCCGGCGACCGTCACGCCGCCGGAGAGTCCCGTCGGGATTCGAGCGAGCGTTAAGATCGAGCGAGGGCGGCCGCCGAAGACCGTGCCGATCTCGGTGCCCCACGTGTCGGCGGCGGCAGCCGCGAACGCGCCGGCGAAGGCTGCACCGAACGCGCCTGGGCCGAAGCGCAGCGCCGCTATCGCGCAGAGGCTCGCAATGCCGCCGTTGGCGAGAACCTGCAAGCCGTCGCGAGCGCCGGATTTGCCGATATCGACGAGCGCGCGTTTGCGTGCGATGCCGATGCGCGAGAGTGCGATCGACGGAAGGAAGAACGCGAAGAGCACCGCGGCGAAGGGCCATCCGCCGGAGGAGAAAACCGCCGCACCGACGAGCGCGGCGGCGATCGCTCCGCCGCGCGTAAGGAGCCCCGCGCGCCGAGCGAGCAGTGCGATCAGTACCGCAGCCGGCGCGCCGACGGCGAAGATCGCTACGGCGTGGGCGATGTGAGGTGCCGCTGCAGTGCGGCGAGCAGCCCGTCGGTCGTGTACTCCGCCGCCACGATATCGACGCATAGTCCGAGTTCGCGCGCGGAGCGTGCGGCAATCGGGCCAATGCAGGCGACGATCTTACCGCGAGCGGCCTGCAGCGCAGCCGGTGCGCCGCCGCAGTTGTGCGCGAACCCGTTTACGGTGCTTGCGCTGGTGAAGGTCAGAACGTCGCACCCGGCGACCTTCTGTGCAAATGCAGGGTCGTGGGTAAACGACGTCTTATAGGCGTGGACGACGTCCACCGTGCGCGCGCGCTTGGCTAGCAGGAGCGGGAGTTCTTCACGCGCGACTTGCGCGCGAAAGAGGAGGATGCGCTCGCGTTCCTTCGTGACCGCCAGCAGAGCCGCCGCCACATCCTCGGCGACGTAGCGTGCGGGTACGAGGTCCGCGGCTACCCCGTAGCGCAGCAGCGCCGCCGCGGTCATCGGCCCGATGGCGGCGACGCGCAGCGAGCCGAGCGCGCGGGTATCGCGGCCGCGTTCCTTCAGAGCGGAGAAGAGCGCATCGACGCCGTTGCGCGAGGTGAAGACGAGCCAGTCATACTCCCCGAGATGGTCGAGCGCATACGCGGCCGCATCCGGATGCTCGTCCGGCGGACCGATCTCGATCGTGGGTGCGAGCACCGGCTGCGCGCCCAGCGCCCAAAGAGCTGCGGCGAACTCCTCGCTTTGATGCGCGGGGCGCGTAACCAGCACGCGCTTGCCGAAGAGCGGCGACGTATCGAACCAGCGAAGCTGCTCGCGCATGCGCACGACGTCGCCGATCACCACGATCGCCGGCGCTCCGATGCCCGCGCGCTCCACCGCGTCGACGATGGTGTCGAGCGTTGCCACGACCGTCTGCTGCGAGGGCCGCGTGCCGTCCGCAATGACGGCCGCCGGGCGTTCGCCCGGCAGGCCGCGTTCGCGCAGTTGCGCGACGATCCGGGCGAGGTTCCCCATCGCCATGAGAAATACGAGCGTCTGGTGTGGGTCGGCAAGCCCACTCCAGTCGAGGGTCGATTCTGGTTTGGAAGGGTCTTCGTGCCCGGTGACGACCGTGAACGCCGTGTTGTAGTCGCGATGCGTTACCGGGATGCCGGCGTAAGCCGGAGCGGCAATCGCAGACGAGATACCCGGAACGATCTCGAACGGCACGCCGGCGGCGTGCAGAGCCTGCGCCTCCTCGCCCCCGCGCCCGAAGACGAACGGATCGCCACCTTTCAACCGCACGACGCGGTTGCCATCGCGTGCCTTGCGGACCATCAGCGCCTCGATCTCGGCCTGCGGCATCGCATGGTTGCCGCCGCGCTTGCCGACGAAGATACGCTCGCAGGCCGGCGCCGCGAGCGCTACGGCCGGATCCGATGCGAGCGCATCGTAGAGCAGTACGTCGGCGGTTCGCAGCGCGTGCGCGGCTCGCAACGTCAACAGACCCGGATCGCCCGGGCCCGCTCCTACGAGGTAGACCTTTCCTTCACCGTTATTCGTCGGCATCGAACCCGCTCGCCAGCGGGAGGAGCGTGGCGAGTTCGTCGGCGACGTTCAGCTCGAAGAGCTCGTCGAGAACGCGTGCGTGGGCCAGCGCTTCGGCGTGGTTAGCGGCAGCTTTATCGCGCACTTTCGTGACGACCGTGTGAAGCAGCTTGGAGATGATCGTCATCGACGTGCCGGCGATGAGCATCTTCTCGCGGTCACCGAGATCGGGGCAGCGTGCGAAGAGGCGTTCGATCTCTGCTTCGCGCAGGGCCTCGGCCTTCTGCGTGAGCGATGCGATGACCGGGATCGCCAGGCGCGATTGATACCAGCTCTGAAAGCGATCGATGTACTCGGTTATGATCTCTTCGACTTGCGGTATCGCCTCGCGACGAATCCCGAGCTTTTCGTCGACGACCGATTTCAATCCGTCGATATCGACGAGGTGCACGTTCGGTAGGCCCGCAACCTCGGGTTGCACGTCGCGGGGTACCGCGATATCGATGATGCAAAGCGGGCGCGCCGGACGTGCGGCCATAGCGCGCCCGACGTTTTCGTGCGTCAGCACGAAGTGGGAGGCGCCGGTAGAGGTGATGACTACGTCCGCTGCGGCGAGCGCGTCGGTCAGCCCGGGCATCTCGATAGCGTGGCCGAAGCCGATCTCCGCGACGACCGCTTGCGCGTGCTGCATCGTGCGGTTGGTGACGACGAGATTGCGAGCGCCTTCGGCCCGCAGGCGCTTGGCGGCGGTGCGCCCCATCTTGCCCGCGCCGATCACGACGACCGACCGCTCGTCGAGCGTTCCCAGGCGATCTTTCGCGGCTTCGATTGCAGCGGTGGCGATCGACGTCGACGCGTCTCCGATGTGCGTCTGCGAGCGCGCCGTTTTCCCCGCGTTGAGCGCTTCGCGGAAGAGGCGGTGCAGCGATTTCCCGATCGAGTGCGCGCGCTGGGCCTGGACGTACGCGTCCTTGACCTGTCCGAGAATCTCCGCCTCGCCGATGAGCATCGAGTCGAGTCCGGTGCTCACGCGAAAGAGATGGTCGATCGCCTGCCGGCCGAGGAGCGTATAGAGGTACGATTCGAGATCGTAGCCGACCGCACCGTGACGGAAGTTCAGCAGGAAGGACTTCAGTTGTGCGACGCCCGCCTCGTAGTCCTCGAGTTCGGCGTAGATCTCGAGGCGGCCGCAGGTTTGCAGCATCACGGCTTCCAGGACGGCCTCGTAGTCGCGCAGCGCGACCAGCGCTTCGGCCATGCGCGATGCAGGAAAGACGTGGTGCTCGCGGACGTCGACCGGTGCGGTGTGGTGCGATAACCCGAGGCAAACCAGCGGCATGAGTGCGGTGCTAGCCCCGTCTTTCCAGGCCAAGACGATGCGTGAGGATCGAGAGTTCGCCGGCGAGATCGATATTGCGCACGAGGACCGGCGCGCGGACGTCGAGCGAGATCGGTGCGAAATTCAAGAGCGCCCGAAGCCCGAGCTTCGCGAGGCGCTGGGCCGTAACGGGCGCGGCTTCGGCGGGCACGGCGATCACGCCGATGTTGCAGCCGCACTCCGGAAGCGTCGTCTCCAGGTCGGCGGCGTCGCGTACGGTGAGGCCTTGCCAGATTTGCCCGACGACCGATGCGGAGCGGTCGTAGACGGCGACCACTTTGAAGCGCTCCTCGCGGGCCGTGATGAACGTGGCGACGGCGTGGCCGAGATAACCGAATCCGACGATCGCGATCCGCCAGTCGCGCTCCAAACCCAAGACCAGCGCGAGCTGTTCGACCAAGGGATCTATCGCATACCCGCGCCCGCGCAGGCCGAGCGGGCCGAGTGCGGAGAGATCCTTGCGAATCTGCGCGCTCGCAATCGTATGGCCCAGCAGCGCCGCGAGGCCGTGCGAGGTGATGACGGTCGTTCCGGCAGCCGCCGCGCGAGCCAAGGCGCGGTGATAGGCGAAGAGCCGAGGGATCGAGACCTCGTTGAAGCCGATGCGTGGCACTCCCGGAGCCGGAGCGGCGCTCAGGTCGATCATCGCTCGGCCGCCAACCGCTCGAGCGACCGGTCGGCCGCATCGAGCGTGAGCTCGATGTCGTGCGTGCCGTGTGCGGCCGAGAGGAACCCGGTTTCGAACTGGGCCGGGGCAAGGTAGATGCCGCTGTCGATCATGGCGTGGAAGTACTTCGCGTAGAAGGCCGTATCCGACTTCATCGCGCTCT
>JAKAPQ010000120.1 GCA_021806945.1 bacterium
GCGCTTGCGGGATACGACGTCAACCTTCTGCTGGACCGCGGGTTGGGCGCCATGCACGCTAACGATAAGACCGTGGCGTCGGCGAGCGCGCCAGGCGTGCGCTTCGGTGCCGCGCTGGGCGCGCTCGCCGCTGCCGGGCGGGATAAGCTCACGCTCGTTACGCATCCGGCGGTACGCGCCTTCGGCGCATGGGCCGAGCAGCTCGTCGCGGAGTCGACCGGGAAGTCCGGCAAAGGCATTCTGCCGGTTGAGGGGGAGCCGCTTGGCGATCCCGCGGCGTACGGCGACGACCGCGTCTTCGTCTACGTCGGGGCGAATCTCCCGAACCCGGTACCGGATACCGCTTCGAAACTCCAGGCGCTCGAACGCGCCGGCCATCCGGTCGTGCGCCTCGCGATGAACGACGCCTACGACGTCGGCGAGCAGTTCTACCTTTGGGAGATCGCAACGGCGGCGGCAGGCTCGCTGCTCCGGATCGATGCGTTCGATCAACCCAACGTACAAGAATCCAAAGACAACACCAAGGCGCTGCTCAAGCAGTACGCCGAGAACGGTCGTTTCGACGACGCGGCCGTCGACGTGGCCGGTGAGGCGTTCGACATCACGTTCCTCGCAGGGAGCCGCCACCTCGCCGCCACGACGCCCGGAGGCGCTTTCGCGCAACTGCTGGCGCAGATTCACCCTCACGACTACGTAGCGTTCTGCGCGTACCTCGCGCGTAACCACTCGCACGCAGCGTTGCTGCAAGAGGTGCGAACCAAGATCCGCGACGCCTTCAAGGTCGCGACCACCGTTGGCTTCGGTCCGCGCTTCCTTCATTCGACCGGACAGGAACACAAGGGCGGCCCGAATACCGGCGTCTTCCTGCAGCTTACCGCCGACGAGCCCTTCGATCTACAGATTCCAGGGATGCACGTCGGCTTTCGAACGCTTATCGCGGCTCAAGCGCTCGGCGATCTCCAGTCCCTCGATAAACGCGATCGGCGCGGTATCCGCGTCCATCTCAAGGGCGACCTCGAAACCGCCCTGCGCGCGCTACTCCTAGCCGTCGACGACGGCATCACCGCAAGAACGTAAGGGGACGACATGCAGATAGGAATGGTTGGGCTCGGCAAGATGGGCGCCAATATGACCACGCGCCTCTTGCAGCACGGGCACCAGGTCGTCGCATACGATCGCAGCCCCGATGCCGTCAAGAGCGCCGCCGGCGGCGCGGCGACGGCCGCCGGATCGCTCGCGGATCTCGCCGCAAAGCTCGGCAGCACGCCGCGCGTCGTATGGGTTATGGTGCCTTCGGGTGCAGCCACCGACGACACCATCGACGAGCTGCTGCGGTCCCTGCAGCGCGGCGACGTCATCGTCGACGGCGGCAATTCGAACTATAAGGACGGACTGGCCGCCTACGATCGCTGCAAAGCCAAAGGCGTCTCCCTGGTGGACGCCGGGACCAGCGGCGGAGTCTGGGGACTGAAAGAGGGTTACTGTCTGATGGTGGGCGGCGACGACGACGCGGTCAAGATATGCGAGCCGATCTTCACCGCTCTCGCACCGCCGGGCGGTTACGCTCACGTCGGGCGCGCCGGAGCGGGCCACTTCTCGAAAATGGTGCACAACGGCATCGAATACGGGATGCTGCAGGCCTACGGCGAGGGCTTCGAGATTCTCGAAAAGTCGCCGTTTGCATTCGATCTGAAACAACTCGCAGAGATCTGGGGGCACGGGAGCGTCGTACGCTCGTGGCTGCTCGAACTTGCCGTGCTTGCCTTCGCCGCCGATCCCAACCTCGCGGATATTCGCGGCTACGTCGACGATACCGGCGAAGGGCGCTGGACGGTGCAAGCCGCGCTCGACGAGAACGTGCCGGCGCCGGTCATTACGCTCGCACTGCTTGCGCGCTTCGCCTCGCGGCAAGACGAGTCGTTCAGCGCGAAAGTGATAGCCGCCCTGCGCAACCAGTTCGGCGGGCACCCGGTCAAGACGGAACGATAGTGGCGATAGCCCACCTTAGGCCCACCCCCCCGAACCCGTTGCGCGCGGGAATCGACAGCGGGCGCATCGCCGATCCGTGCAACGTCGTATTCTTCGGCGCCAGCGGCGATCTCTTCAAGCGCATGCTGATGCCCGCCATCTACAACCTGCGGCTCGAGGACATCCTGCCGACGAATTTCGGACTGATCGGCTTTGCGCGCACGCCGTTTTCGGACGATTCCTTCCGAGAGTACTGCAAGCAGTCCGTCGACGAGTTCTCACGCTCGGGTCCTGCCAAAGAACCGCTCTGGAGCGATTTGGTCGCGCGCATCGGCTACATCACGGCGGATTTCGACGATACGACACATTTCAAGCAGCTCAAAGCGCTGCTCGAATCCAACGACAAAAAGATCGGCACCGCCGGAAACCGGGTCTTCTATTTGGCGACGCCGCCCTCGGTCTTTCCGAAGATCGTCGCCCAGATCAAACGTGCCGGACTCGACCCGCGCAACAACCCCGCCGGCTGGACGCGCGTCATCGTCGAGAAGCCGTTCGGCACGGATCTGGATTCCGCGCGCGCCCTCCAGGCCGAAGTCGAAAAAGTGTTTGACGAAAGCCACGTCTACCGCATTGACCACTATTTGGGGAAGGAACCCGTACAAGACATAATGGCGCTGCGCTTCGCAAACGGAATCTTCGAGCCGATTTGGAACCGCAATTACGTCGAATCCGTGCAGATCACCGCGGCAGAAACGCTCGGCGTCGAACAGCGCGGCGGCTATTACGATAACGCCGGCGCGCTGCGCGACATGATTCAGAACCACGTGATGAACCTCTTCGCCTTGGTTGCGATGGAACCGCCGGCCTCTTCCGACGCCGACGCGATCCGCAACGAGAAGTTCAAGGTCTTCTCCGCCATCGAACCCCCGCAGCCCGAGGGGGTCTTCCAGATGAGCGCGCGTGGGCAGTACGGGGCCGGTCCGGTCGAGGGAGAGCCGGCCGCCGCCTATCGCAGCGAGACCGACGTCGCGCCGGACTCCAATACCGAGACCTTTGCGGCCCTGCGCCTACACGTAAACAACTGGCGCTGGGCCGGCGTTCCATTTTACCTGCGCAGCGGCAAGCGGCTGGCCCGCAAGGTCTCCGAAATCGCGATCACGTTCAACCAGATTCCGCACCGCCTCTTCGGAGAGAAGAGCGACACGATCGAGCAGAACGTCCTCGTCATCAAGATTCAGCCCGAAGAGGGCATCTCGATGCGTTTCAACGCCAAGGTTCCCGGTCCGAAGAATCACATTCGCAGCGTCACGATGGATTTCAACTACGGAACCGGTTTCGGCGTGCAGTCGGCACCGGCGTACGAGCGCCTGATCGGCGACGCCATCCGCGGTGACGCCACGCTCTTCACGCGCTGGGACGCCGTGCAGAGAGCGTGGGAGATCGTCATGCCGGTCCTCGACGTCTGGCTCTCGATCCGCGACCGCAACTTCCCCAACTACCCCGCCGGAAGCCAAGGGCCCGAGTCCGCAGCGGCAATGAACCCGAAGTGGCGGCCGCTATGAGCCTCGACGTCGCGCAGATCCTCGACGAACTGGCGCGGGACCGCGGCGAAGGCGTCGGCGTCTCGACGACCACCATGAACCTCGTCGCGCTCGTCGACGACCCAAACCTCTGCGAGTGGATCGTCGAGCGAACCGGTGAGATTGCGCGGCGCCACCCCTCGCGCGTCGTCGTGCTCGACGCCGCACACAAAGCCGGCACGCATTCCGTGCACAGCTCGATGCGCGAGATCGAGCACACGCTGATGACGGGAAGCCAGCAGATAGCCATCGGCGTGAGCGGCATGCAGGCACCCGAACTCTTCTCGGTCGCACACGCGCTCGTGGTCCCGAACGTTGAGACCGTCCTCTACTGGGCTGGAGCGCACGTCGCAGGCGACGAACGGCTGGGGCGCCTCTCCGAGATCGCGGATTGTCTCGTCGTCGATACGTCGCGTTCAGATAGCACCGCGGAGACGTTGCGCGAACTCGCCCGCTTCGTCGAGACGCACGAACGCATCGCCGTCCACGACCTCGCGTACATGCGCCTGCTTTCGTGGCAGGATATGATCGCGCAATTCTTCGACGACCCCGAACTCGCGAGCGAGATCGGCACGATCTCGCGCATCGATATCGCCGCTGGTTCCGATTCGGAGGCGTTGTATATCGTCGGCTGGCTCGCTAGCCGGCTCGGCTGGCAGCCGCATACGGGCGACGCGTTCTACGATGGCGCCGGGGCTGAGATTCACTTCACCATCGCACGCGAGGGAGAGCCGCGGCGCGTGCGCCGCATCGCGCTCAAGTCCGGCGGCTCGACGTTTACCGCGGCGCTCGAGCCCGGCACCGCCGATCTCGCCGCCCTCGTGGTTTCCGGAAAGTTTGCGCGCCCGGAACGCTGCGTTCCCCTGCACCATATCGATATCGTCGCACTCATCGAACGCGCTATCCTCTCGCCGCGCCGCGACGACGTATTCCGCAGCTCGCTCGCAATGGCGCGGGCCGTACTCGAACGCCGGAGCAACCGACCTGACGACGCATAACCGCGGCGAGGTTCGGATCTACCCGGACGCCGAGAAGCTGGCCGCCGCGCTCGCCGATCTCTTCGTCGACCGGGCACGGGCCGCCGTTGCCGAGCGCGGCGCTTTTTACGTAGCGCTTGCCGGGGGGACGACCCCTCGCGCCGCGTACACACTCTTAGCGGCCGAACGGCGCGCCGCGCAGGTCCCGTGGAAGGACGTATTCGTGTACTTCGGCGACGAGCGCTGCCTCGCGCCGGACGACGAGCAGTCGAATTACAAGATGGCCTGCGATACGTTTCTTCGGGCCGTGCCGATCCCACCGCCGAACGTTCGCCGCATGCGCGGCGAAGACGATCCGAGCGAGGCTGCACGCCTGTACGCGCAACTGCTGCGCGCGGATCTCGGCGATCCGCCAGCGTTCGACTTGGTATTGCTAGGGATGGGCCCGGACGGTCACACGGCCTCGCTCTTTCCCGGCACGGACCCGATGACGGGCGACGCGGAGCTCGTGCGCGCGCCATACGTCGAGCGAATGCAGGCCTATCGTCTCACGCTCACGCCGCGCGCGATCAACAACGCTCGCCACGTCGCGATTGCGGCGCAGGGAGCGCAGAAGGCCACGATCCTGGCAATGGTGCTGGAAGGTCCATACGTTCCGACGACCTATCCGGTACAGATCGTCGCACCGCGTGGCGGGCGTTTGACCTGGCTGGTCGATCGGGACGCCGCGGGCAGCCTGCGCGCTACTTGAGGACCGGAACGCGATGGTTCCAGCGCTCGAGTTCGCGCCGGTAGAGGACGGCGTTACGCTCCTGGATCTTTCGTTCCGAGAGTCTGCGAAGGGGTGAGTGACCGGACTGCATGATCTTCTCCTTCATGGCTTGAGTGCTCCTCGGCCTAACGTCGTCAGGTCGACATCGTTGTCTTTCAGGATCGATCCGGTGGAGCGTTCGATCTCCACGACCGCCTTATTGAGATCCGTCTGCGCTTGCAGCTCGCGCCCGCGGTTATCGGCGAGCTCTACTTGTCGCTGCAGGACCAGGAACGTGGTGGAGGCACCGTTGCGGAACCGGCGCATCTCGCTTGCCAGCACCTGCTGCGAAGCCTGCGCGGCCGCGCGCGCCGCAATCAGCCGGGCGATGGCGCTCTTGTAGGCCTGCAAGGCATCGCGCACTTCGACGGTCACGCGCTGGATGATACTTGCCTCCTGGAGGCGTTCTATGCGTTCGCGCTCTCGCGCGATCGCCAGATCCGCGTGCGCGGTGTCGTGCCCCAGCGGTAGGGTCACCAGAATGCCGGCGGAAAAGCTCGGAAACTTGTCGGCCGTTAGGTTTTTGATCGATTGGCCGAGATCGCCGATCAAGTATCCCGGGACCGGGGCGTTCGCCTGCATCAAGTACGGTATCTGCTGGTTAGCGGGGAGCGATCTGTTCACCGCAGCGATCAGCTGATCGATCGCGACGACCTGTTGTGCGCTGCTCTGCGCGAACGGACTAGCATTGGGATTGGTCGGCTGACCGGCAAAACCGTTGCTGGTATAGCCGAGGTTCAGGTCGATCTGCGGCTTCAAGCGATTCTCCGCATATGCCAAGTCAACGTCGGCCGCGCGGCGTTCGTCACGTATGCGAGCGATCTCCGGACGGTTTCGAAGGGCCGTCATCACCAAGACGGCGAGCGACGGCTGCCTTGGAAGTTGCAGCACCGGGGTCGTCGGCACGATGTTGGCCGCCCACGCCGGATCCGCCGGGTTGGCTAAGAGAAGCTCCTTGAGCCGGTTCTGGATCTGGGCGACGCTCTGCAGCGCCGAAAACACGTTGTCCTGGAATATCTCGACCTGAGTGTTCGATTGCACGACGTCGATCGGCGCGCTCGCGCCGCGCTTGGCAAGGCGCTCGTTGCTGCGCTGCTGCGCGACAGCTTGCTTCAGCGCCTCCTCCGCAATCGCCACGTTACGCCACGCGGCCACGAGATCCCAGTACGAATTTTCGACCTGCGCGACGGTGCTCTCTACGCCCACAAGCGTCTGCGCGTCGACGGCATCGGCATTTATCTGCGCTAATTGCAGCGCCCGGCCGGCGGGATTGATGCCGGCTCCACGCGCGAGCGGCTGGGAAAAATCGACGGAAAACAGCGTCGGATAGGTTGGGTCGAACGAGTTTATGACGTTGTTGCTGAAGGCACTGCCGCCTTGTACGGTAACATTGTACCGCTGCCCGCCGCGCAACAGGCCGGAGGCGCCGGCGGAGACGCCGGTCGTCTCCGAGACGAGCGGCCCGAAATTGGGTCCGGCAAAGAACGAGTTCGACGGAGCCGTCTTCGCGTATTGATACGACGGCTGTAAGGAGAGGCGAATATCGT
>JAKAPQ010000010.1 GCA_021806945.1 bacterium
GCGGTAGCTCAATTGGTAGAGTTGCGGTCTCCAAAACCGTCGGTTGCAGGTTCGAGTCCTGTCCGCCCTGCCAGAGTCTTGTAGGAGATGACGTAGCAATGAATAAGGCCCCCGGCGGCGCGCCGACGCAGCGCGATGCCGCGAAGAAAAAGAGCGCGTTGAACCGCAGCGGCGCCGTTGCAACGCGTCAAGCGGGCCGGGCCGGCGCGCAGGATTTCGTGCGCGGTGTCATCCTCGAGCTCAAGCGCGTAACGTGGCCCACGCGAGAAGAATGGATCTCGGCAACCGTGCTTACGATCGTACTCGTCGTGGGTATCGGCATCTTCACGTTTGCGTGCGACCAACTCTTCGGTTGGCTTTTCACCCAGCTCCATACGGTCTAACGCGAATGGAAGATTACGCCGTGGAACGGGAACGTAGCGAACCCGGTGCCGGGCCGGCCATCGAAGTGGACGCAGTCGCAGAGGGTTCCGTGGCCGAGGAGGGTGGCGATCCGCGCGAATCGGCCGCGCCCGTCCTGGCGAAAGATAGCCGCCGAAAATGGTTCGTCATCCATACGTATTCCGGTTATGAAAACAAGGTGAAGGCCAATCTCGAGCGCCGCATCCATTCGATGAGCATGCAGGAAAAGATTTTCCGCGTCCTCGTTCCGATGGAAGACGAGGTCGAGTTCAAAGACGGAAAGCGCAAGGTCACGCCGAAGAAAGTCTTCCCCGGCTACGTACTCGTCGAAATGGACATGGACGATCAATCGTGGTACGTCGTGCGAAACACTTCGGGCGTGACGGGGTTCGTCGGGAGTCCGGGCGCGGGTGAGAAACCCGTTCCCTTGCAGGACAAAGAAGTCAAGACGATCCTCAAGCAGATGGGCATCGAAGCGCCCAAACTGAAGATCGACTTCAAGAAGGGTGACCGCGTCAAGGTCACGTCGGGCCCATTTTTCGATTTCACGGGTATCGTCGACGAAATTCAGCCCGAGAAAGAGAAAGTACGCGCGCTCATCTCGATCTTCGGACGCGAAACGCCGGTCGAGCTGGAATTTTACCAGATCGAAAAAGTGTAGTCGCGAGAACGTTTTGGCCGGACGCTTACCCCCGCGTCCGCAGCCGGTTTAGGGAGGGGGAGAAGCGCGGCGGCGACGCGGCGCATCGTTAGGAGACAGCATGGCAAAGAAAGTCGTAGGCAAGATCGGCCTACAGATTCCCGCCGGAAAGGCGACGCCCGCGCCGCCGATCGGCCCGGCGCTTGGACCGTATTCGCTGAACATCATGGACTTCTGCAAGCAGTACAACGAGCGTACCGCATCGCAGGCGGGGATGATCGTTCCGGTCGAGATTACGGTATTCGAAGACCGTACGTTCACGTTCATCACGAAGACGCCCCCGGCGTCGTTCCTTATCAAACAGGCCTTGAAAATCGAGTCGGGCTCCAAGGAACCCAACCGCAATAAGGTCGGCAAGCTTGCGCAAGATCAAGTCGAAGCCATCGCAAAGACGAAGATGCCGGATTTGAATGCCAACGACCTCGATATGGCCAAACGCATCATTGCTGGGACGGCCCGCTCCATGGGCGTGGAGGTCGAGGCGTAAAATGGCACGAGTGCGTGGAAAGCGCTTTCGCAAGCTCGTAGAGACGTTCGATCGCAAGCAATTCTTCGAACCCGCCGATGCGATCGCAATCGTGAAGAACAATGCCGCCGCGAAATTCGACGAGACGATCGAGGTGCACGTTCGCTTGGGCGTCGACCCGAAGAAGAGCGACCAAAACGTCCGCGGCACCGTGCTGCTGCCGAACGGCACGGGCCGCACCGTACGGGTCATCGCCTTCGCGAAAGGTGACAAAGCGAAAGAAGCCGAGGCCGCCGGAGCGGATTTGGTCGGCGAGCAAGATCTCATCGACAAGGTGAAGTCGGGATTTACCGACTTCGACGTCGCCGTCGCGACGCCGGACATGATGGCTGCCGTAGGCAAAGAGCTGGGGCGAATCCTCGCGCAGAAGATGCCGAATCCCAAAGCCGGCACCGTCTCGCCGAACGTCGGCTCTGCGATTCGCGATATTAAGGCCGGTAAGGTCGAATACCGGCTCGACAAAACCGGTATCGTGCATACGATCGTCGGGAAAGCGAGCTTCGACCAACCGAAGCTCGTCGAGAACGTCAACACGCTGCTCGATGCGATCGTGCGTGCGAAGCCGGCCGCCGCGAAGGGGACGTATCTGCGCAGCATCACGCTGACGAGCACGATGGGCCCCGGGGTGAAGGTCGACCCAAACAAGGTGAAGACGCACGCTTGATGTCGTAGCGCCGAGACCCTAACAGGTTGCGGAAACAGCCCCGCACCAAACCCGCGGGCGCTGTTTCCGCAACCTGTTAAGCCGGCCGGCGGAAGCCCCCAGTTGCATCCGTCAGGCGACTCTGGTATGATAGCCGACGGCTCCAAAGACCGTAGGTCCCGCAAGGATAATGCCGCCAGGCGCCTACCGAGGACGCGATACGTGAATCCCGACCGAGGCCCTCGCTCTTCAGGGGCGGGCCGCCCAATGGTGTCGTTCGCACGATAATGCGCCCTCCGGACGGATGGAGCGCATTTTTCGTTTGAAAGTAAGAAGCGTTATGCCAACCGCAAAAAAAGAGGCCGCGGTGACGGGGCTGCAGAGCCGGCTCTCCGAGTCGGCAAACCTGTTCTTCACCAACTACGCGGGTTTGACCGTCGAGAGCATCACGAAGCTCCGAAACGAGCTGCGTAAAGACGGCAGTTCGTACGCGGTCGTAAAGAATACGCTGTTCGCTATCGCCGCCGGCGACGAACTCGCCAAGCAATTCGAACAGTTCCTCGCCGGGCCCACCGGCATCGTTTTTGCCGGTACCGATCCCGTCGCACCAGCCAAGGCCCTCAAGCAGTTTGCGGACGATAACAGCGCGCTCAAAATCAAGGCGGCGTACATCGACGGTAAAATCGTCGATGCCGCGCAAGTGAGCGCGCTCGCCGCGTTGCCGCCTAAGATCGAACTCGTCGCACGGCTCGTCGGCTCGCTCGCCGCTCCGCTGCGCGGTCTGGTAACCGTCTTGTCGGGAAATCAGAGCGGACTCGTCCGCGCCCTCAATGCAATCCGCGAACAAAAGGAAGCGGCTGCGTCATCTCAAAGCTAGTAGAGAAAGGTTAACGTATCATGGCAGTTGCCGATATTATCGAAACGATCGACAAACTCACCGTCCTCGAACTCGCGGATCTCGTCAAGCAGCTGGAAGAGCACTACGGCGTCTCGGCCGCGGCGCCGGTCGCAATGATGGCGGCTCCGGCGGGCGCTGCGGCCGCACCGGCAGCCGAGAAGACCGAGTTCGACGTCATTCTTGCCGAGGCGGGTGCCGAGAAGATCAAGGTCATCAAGGCGGTTCGGGAGCTCACGAGTCTCGGATTGACGGAGGCGAAGTCGTTCGTCGAAAGCGCGCCGAAAGCGGTGAAGGAAGGCGTCACGAAAGACGAAGCCGAGGCCGTCAAGAAGAAGCTCGAAGAAGCCGGTGCGAAGGTCGAGATCCGTTAAAGGGGGATGAGACGTCAGCAGACGTGATTCGCCGGTAAACGTGGCCGACGAGCACCCCCCCAGTCAAGGCGGCGACCGCGTTGCCGCGGCCCTTGAGGCTCGGGGGGTGCGTTTGCTTTTTACGCTTTGCGGTGGGCACATCTCGCCGATTCTCACGGCGGCGAAGGCGCGCGGGATCCGCGTCGTCGACGTGCGCGACGAGGCGACCGCCGTCTTTGCGGCTGATGCGGTAGCGCGTTTGACGGGCGTTCCGGGTGTTGCAGCCGTGACGGCGGGCCCCGGCCTGACGAATACGATCACGGCGTTGAAAAACGCGCAGCTGGCGCAATCGCCGATCGTGCTGCTGGGCGGCGCCGCGCCGACCGCGCTCCAGGGGCGCGGCGCGCTTCAGGATATCGATCAGCGTGCTCTCGTGGCGCCGCACGTGAAGCTCGTGAAGAGGGTACGGCGCGTCCGCGATCTCGCTCCGGCAATCGACGAGGCCTTCGCCGTTGCGCGCGAAGGCGTTCCCGGGCCGGTCTTTGTCGAATGCCCGCTGGATCTGCTCTATGACGAAGCAACGGTTCGCCAATGGTACGCTGATGCGTCGGCCAAGGGCGCCTCGCTCCCCGATCGCCTGCAGCGCCTATACTTGCAACGACACGTCGACCAGATGTTCGCACGAGAGCGAGGCGCGATCCCGCGGCGGACGAACGATGCCGCGTTAGCGGCTGCGGCCGGCGCAAGCATCGACGCGGCGGCGGCTGCGCTGGCCAAGGCGGCACGGCCGCTCGCCGTCATCGGCAGCCAGGCGCTCGCCGTGCCGGGCAACGCGCCGCGTATCGCGCAAGCCGTCGCGCGCCTGCGCATCCCCGCGTACCTTTCGGGTATGGCACGAGGCCTACTGGGGCGCGACCACGAGTTGCAGATGCGCCATCATCGGCGTGAGGCCCTGAGAGAGGCGGACTGCGTGCTGCTTGCCGGCGTGCCCTGTGATTTTCGGCTCGACTACGGCCGTCACGTGCGGCGTTCCGGTACGGTGATCGCCGCAAATCGCAGCGCTCGGGAGGCGCGGCTCAACCGCCGGCCGCAGATCGCGGCGATCGGCGACGTGGGAGAGTTCCTCGAGGGGCTCTCCGAGCGCCTCGAAGACGCGGGTTCGCGCTGGAAAGATTGGATCGCGCAGCTGCGCGTGCGCGACATCGCACGCGAATCGGAGATCGACCGTCAGGCCGGGAACGGCGGCGATTTCGTCAATCCGATCGCGTTACTGCGTGCCGTCGATCGCGCTGCGGGTGAGAACGCGCTTCTGGTCGCCGACGGCGGGGATTTTGTGGCCACCGCCGCCTATGTCGTTCGGCCCCGGGCACCGCTGACGTGGCTCGATCCGGGTGCCTTCGGCACTCTGGGCGTGGGTGCCGGCTTCGCGTTGGGAGCCGCCTTATGCCGTCCCGATTCCGAGGTCTGGATTCTCTACGGCGACGGCGCGTGCGGTTACGGCCTCGTCGAGTTCGATACCTTCGTGCGCCACGGCGTCCCCGCTATCGCGATCGTCGGAAACGATGCGGGCTGGACGCAGATCGCTCGAGAGCAGGTGAAGATGCTGCACGACGACGTCGGCACGGTGCTCGCGCGCACCGCCTATCACGAGGTTGCCGCAGGCTTCGGCGCGGAGGGAATTCTCGTGCGGAATGACGCCGAGGTTCCCGAAGCGCTCGCACGCGCTCGCGCGATTGCCCGGGGGGGCAAGCCGGTTCTCGTCAACGTCTGGCTCGACCGAACCGGCTTCAGAGAGGGCTCGATATCCATGTGAACGGGAAGACGATGCTGCGCCGCGCGGCGAAGCCAAGGTCATGGGACTAACTGGTGACGTGCCGCAGCTGCGCGCGGGAGGCATCCTCGTGCGCGAATACCTGCGAGCGATGCCGCTGCCCTTCACGTCGATTGCGGGAGCGATTGTTGCCCATCAATTTGGATGGACCGGCCGGGCCGGTATTGCGCAGGGCGCGCAAGGGGACGGCTACATACAGTCCAGCCTGGTGCTTTGGTCGGTCGCGGCCTGCGGCGGCGATCCCGGCGAGACCTTACCGGTTGCAGCTGCGGTGGATCTCCTCCACCGCTTCGCGCTGCTCCACGAAGAACTGCAGGACGGCGCGCGGATCGAAGCGGATCCGGAGTCTACCGTCGCGCGTTGGGGCGTCGCTCAAGGTCTGAACGGAGGCGATGCGCTCTGTGCGCTTGCCTACCAGACGCTCACCGCGGCCTCCGTGCGTCCAGATCGCGTATTGCGGGTCGGCCGGATCATCTCGTACGCCCTGCTCGAAGCGATCTCGCTTCGCCGGCCGGACCCGCGGCGCGCATGCGGCGCGAATAGGCCTCTACGCGGCTGCCTGCGCGATGCGTTCGGCCGCAGCGGGGCGCTGCTTGGCGCGAGCCTCGAAGCCGGCGCCGTCATGGCCGGGGCGACGGCGGCGGTGGTACGAAACCTTCGGAGGGCCGGTCGTTTTTTGGGGGTCGCAGTAGAGATGCACGCCGACGGCGGCAACGACTTGGCCCGGCGGGCGATCGCCGAGCGATTTGCCGCAAAAGCGATAGACGCCGTCGAACGGTGTGCGCTCGACCGGACGAATCTAGAAGCTTTTAAGGAAATGGCGCATCACGCCGTGACGAAAGAAAACGAAACGTCGTCGAGAAAAGCGGAACATCTTCACATCAATATCGATCGCGACGTCGCGGCGAAAGGAATCGACGCGGGTTTCGATGCGTACCGCTTCGTCCACAACGCGCTGCCCGAGATCGATCTTGCTGCCGTCGATTTGTCAGTAGAACTCTTCGGCCGCAAGCTTTCCGCACCGTTGCTCATCTCGTGCATGACCGGTGGAACGCGCAAAGCGTGCCGAATTAACGGTCGCCTCGCGCGCGTCGCGCGGGAGCACGGCTTAGCGATGGGCCTCGGCTCGGGGCGTGCGCTTCTGGAGCGGCCCGAATTGCTCGCGAGCTTCGACGTGCGCTCGGACGCCCCCGATATCTTGCTCTTCGCTAATCTCGGCGCCGTGCAGCTGAACAAGGGTTACGGCGTCGACGATTGCCGTCGGCTGGTCGAGATGCTCTCCGCCGACGCTCTCGTGCTGCACCTCAACGCCCTGCAGGAAGCGCTGCAGCCCGGCGGAGATACGTGCTTCGACGGGGTGCTCTCGCGTATCGCCGATCTCTGCCGCGAGCTCGAGGTTCCGGTCGTCGTAAAGGAAGTCGGATGGGGCATAGCGCCGGACGCGGTGCGCGCGCTATTCGATGCGGGGGTCGCGGCCGTCGATATCGCCGGTGCGGGCGGCACGTCGTGGAGCGAGGTAGAGCGTTATCGCAGCCTCGAACCGTGGCGCGCGCGCGTCGCGGCTTCCTTCGCAGGCTGGGGTATCTCGACCGCCGAGTGCGTACGCGCCGCGCGTGCCGCCGCCCCTGACAAGATACTCTTTGCGAGCGGCGGGATTCGCAGCGGCCTCGATGCCGTGAAGGCGATTGCACTGGGCGCCGATCTTGCCGGTATCGCGGGGCCTTTCTTGCGCGCCGCCGCCGCCGGTCTGGACGAAGCGAACGAACTTGCTCGGGAGTACGTGGAGGTGATGCGCGTCGCGATGTTCGCTCTTGGTGTGCGCTCGCTTACCGAACTTCGCCACACGCCGCGCCTGCGCCATGCCGGCGACGCGCCGATCGGCCGGTAGGAAGTTGTGAACGCGATCGACCTCGAGGCCGCGGACGTCTATTGCCGGCTGCTTGCGAGACGTCATTACGAGAATTTTGCCGTGGCATCGCGACTGGTTCACCGTTCGGTCCGGCGCGATCTGGTACGTGTCTATGCGTTCTGCCGGACCACCGACGATCTTGGCGACGAAAGCTCCTCGAAGGATGCGGCCCTCTCTCGGCTGCAGCGTTGGCGCGACGAAACCGTGGCCGTTTTCGCCGGCACGGCGCCGGTCCATCCGGTGCTGGTTGCCTTGTCAGAAACGATCGAGCGCAGCGAGCTGCCCGCGCAGCCGTTTCTGGACCTCATCGCCGCGAACGTCATGGACCAGAACGTATCTTCGTACGCTGCTTGGCCCGATCTGGAGGCCTATTGCCGGCTCTCCGCAGCGCCCGTAGGCCGGATGGTACTCTGTGTCTTCGGCATCGGGGACCCCGCGGCGCGACGCCTCTCCGACGACGTCTGTATCGGGTTGCAGCTGGCCAATCACGCGCAGGACGTCAAGCGCGATGCCGCGATAGGGCGAAGCTACCTTCCGGAGTCGGAGATCGCGGAGCGCGGCGTCGCCGGCGCAGTGCGCTCGATCGTCGAGCGCGCGCGCGGGCTGCTCGCTTCGGGCTGCGAGCTCGAGGCGAAGGTTCGCGCGCCGCTGCGCGTGCAGCTCGCGCTCTACCGCTTGGGGGGCCTCGCGATCTGCGACGCGATCGAGCAGATCGGCTTTCGTACCGACCGCGAGCGCCCGCATCTTTCGCGCGCAACGAAGTTCACACTCGCAGCGCGCGCGCTGCTGCCGCCCGTCCGTCGAACCGGGGGGATGCGAAGTGCTGAAAACCGTTGAGATCTTCGAACGCTCCGCGGCCGAGCGCTACTGCCGCGAGATGGCCCGGCGCGAAGCCAAGAACTTCTACTGGGGCTTCATCTCGCTCCCCTACGATCGGCGCGTCGCGATCTACTCGCTCTACGATTTCGCGCGTCAAGTCGACGACGCCGCCGACGATACGAGCAGCCCACACCTGCCGGAGCGTTTGGCGGTTTATCGCGAGCGCATCTCGCGCTGCATGCGCGGCGAGTACGACGACCCGGTCATGCAGGTGCTCGGGTACGCCGTCGAGCGCTACGCGATTCCCGAGCGCGAGCTGCAGATGCTGGTCGACGGCGTAGAGATGGACCTTACGCGCACGCGCTACCGCAACTGGGCGGAGTTGCGTGACTACTGCAACCTCGTCGCTTCGGTCGTCGGACGCATGTGCGTACGCGTCTTCGGCTCGAGCGATCCGGCGGCGTTCGAGCGCGCGGACGATCTGGGCATCGCCCTGCAGCTCACCAACATTTTGCGCGACGTCCGAGAAGACGCTGGCCTTGGGCGCGTCTATCTTCCGCAGGAGGATCTGGAGCGCTTCGGCGTCTCCGAGGAGGCGCTCCTCGCCGGCGAGCCCGGTACGGGCTGGAACGAGCTGGTCGCGTTTGAAGCGGCGCGGGCGCGCACGTACTTTGAATCGGGGTACCGCGTCCTGAAGTACATTCCGCGCCGGCCGGCGACCTGCGTGCAGACGATGGCCGGTATCTACGAACGCATCCTCGGAAAGATCGAGCGCGACCCCGAGTTGCCGCTACGCGCGCGCGCGGCGCTCTCGCGCACGGAGAAGTTGCGCGTGTTGGTGGAAGCATGGATGCGCGCCGTATAGCCGTCGTCGGCGCGGGCCTCGCGGGCCTCTCCGCCGCGCTAGAATTGAAGGACCATGGCTGTCGCGTGGAGGTCTTCGAACGCAGCCGGCTGCTCGGTGGGCGTGCGACTTCGTTCGAGATCGGCGGCCGCGAGGTCGACAACGGGCAGCACGTCTTTCTCGGGTGCTGCACCGAGTTCGTGCGCTTCGCGGGGCGCGTCGGCATGGCGGATCGCCTCCACCTGCAGCGGCGCTTCGACGCGCTGCTGCTTTCGCGCGACGGCATCGCCAGTCGTCTGCGTGCGGCGCCGCTGCCGGCGCCGCTGCACCTGCTCGCCTCGTTCGGCAGGTACCGGCACCTGCGTCTGGGCGGCAAGCTGCGGGTGGCCCGAGCGTTCGCCAGCGCGTTCTTCGAGCGCGGGGACCCCGGCGCAACCTTCGACGCGTGGCTTGCAAGCCACCGCCAAGACGCGCCGACACGGCGCGCGTTCTGGGATCCGTTCTTCATCCCCGCACTCAATGCGCCGTTGGACCGAGCGAGCGCTGCCGATGCGCTCTTCGTCCTCTCGACGGCGTTTCTGCGCGGCGCTGGCGCGGCGCGCTTCGGCTTCTCCACCGTGCCTCTCGCGCACCTCGCGGAGGCTGCCGCGTTGCGGGTCGATGCGGTGCATCGCTCGACCGCCGTGCTTGGCGTGGAACTCGCGTCCGAGCCGGTGGCGCGCGTGCGCCTGCGCCTGGCAGGCGATCGCGCTGCGTCGTTCGATGCGCTCGTGTTGGCCGTTCCGCCCCGAGCCGTCGCGAAGCTGCTCGGCGATCCGGAGCGTTTCGGCGTGATCGGATTGGACGGTTATGCTCCGTACCCGATTCTCGACGTACATTTTTGGCACGATCGCGGTTCCCTGGGATTTGAATTTGCCGCGCTGCTCGAATCGCCGCTGCAGTGGGTCTTCGAAAAGGAACCCGGTTATCTGTGCTGCAGCGTCAGCGCCGGCGACGAATATCTGGCGCTTCCGGCTGCAGATCTCGAACGGCTCGTCTGGGAAGAGCTGGTCGCGTTCCTCCCCGCACTGCGCGGTGCGGCGCCGGTGCGTTCCGCAGCGACGCGCAACCCGGAGGCGACGTTTCTGCCGCTCCTTGGGATGCGCCGCACGCCGCAGCGCACCGCCTATCCGGCAATCGCGATTGCCGGTTCGTGGACCGATACGGGTTGGCCCGACACGATGGAATCGGCGGTGCGCAGCGGCGTCGCAGCCGCAGACGTCCTGCGCGACGCGCTCGGGTCGAGCGCCGGAACGGAGGCACGAACGGTTGCGTGATGCGCTGGCGCGAGGCGTAGACTGGCTGCTGGCGCGTCAGACGCCGGAGGGTTGGTGGACGGCGGAACTCGAGACGAACGTCACGATGACGGCCGAACACGTTCTGCTGTACCGGTTTCTCGGCTTGGATCTCGATCCGATTCGCGACGGTGCCGTCGCGCATCTCCTGCACGGCCGGCGTGCGGACGGATCGTGGGCGCTTTACTACGACGGTCCCGCCGACCTGAGCACGACGATCGAAGCCTATGCGGCGCTCAAAGTGCTCGGCGCCGATCCGTCCTCCGAGGCGATGCGGCACACGCTCGGCGTCATACTGCGTCTGGGAGGCGCAGCGGAGGCGCGTGTATTCACGAAGATCTGGCTGGCACTCTTCGGTGAATATCCGTGGGACGGCATTCCATCTCTGCCGCCGGAACTTATCTATCTGCCGCCGCAGATACCGTTCAACCTTTACGATTTTGCGTGCTGGGCCCGTGGCACGGTCGCACCGCTGACGATCGTGGTTTCGCGCCGTCCCGTGCGCGAGCTCGGCGTGGATCTCGGCGAGATCGTGCTCGAGCAAACGCGCGCCGCAACGCATCGCGTGCCCGGCACGGGCCCGCTGTGGTGGCTGGATCGCGCGCTGAAACTCTACGATCGGCTTCCGTGGCAGCCACTGCGCGCGCGTGCGCGGCGCGCGGTCGCGGATTGGGTCGTGCAACGCCAGGAAGCCGATGGAAGTTGGGGTGGGATCCAGCCGCCATGGGTCTATTCGCTCATCGCGCTCGATCTCGAGGGGTACGGCCCAGATACGCCGGTCATGCGGAAGGGCATCGAAGGCTTCGGGCGCTTCGTGCTCGATGGAGACGATCGGGGCTGGCGCTTCCAAGCGTGCATGTCGCCGGTTTGGGATACCGCTTGGGCGGTGCGCTCGCTCGCGGCAGCCGGCCTCGACCGTTCGCACCCCGCATTGCAGCGCGCCGTACGGTGGATGCTCCGCGAGCAGATTCCGGCCGACGCGCCCGGGGACTGGCGCGTGAAAGCTGCCGGTGTCGCGAACGGCGGCTGGGCATTCGAGTTCGATAACGACGCATATCCCGATATCGACGACACGACGATCGTCGTGCTCGCCTTACTCGAGGGCGGCGACCGCGCCGCAGTTGCCGACGCCGTCGAGCGAGCGTGCGCGTGGACGCTCGCGATGCGCTCGAGCAACGGCGCGTGGGCGGCCTTCGACCGCGACAATACGCGCTCGCTGCTTTACCGCATGCCTTTTGCCGATTTCGGCGCGCTGATCGACCCGCCGACGGAGGACGTTACGGCGCACGTACTCGAGATGCTCGTCGCGCTCGGCTGCGGCGCTCGCGATCCGTACGTCGCTCGCGGTTTGCAGTATCTGCGCGGAGCGCAGAAGCCGTGGGGCTCGTGGTATGGGCGCTGGGGCGTCAACCACGTCTACGGTACCTGGTGCGTGCTCTCAGCGCTCGGCGCGCTCGGGGTGGAGCGCGATCTCGTCGACCGGGCTGTCGCCTGGCTCGTTTCGGTGCAGAACCGCGATGGCGGTTGGGGGGAGATCCCGCGCTCCTACGCCGACGAGTCGTTCGCGGGCGTAGGCCCGAGCGCGCCCTCGCAGACAGCTTGGGCGGTGCTCGCGTTCCAAGCCGCGGGAATGGCGCAACATCCGGCGGTGCGCCGCGGTATCGCATTCTTGCGGGAACGCCAGCGCCCCGACGGAACGTGGGACGAACCGGAGTTCACGGGCACGGGCTTCCCGGGAGACTTTTACATCAACTATCATCTCTATCGGCATCTCTTTCCGGTCATGGCGCTCGCCGGCGACCGTGGTGCCGAGCCTCGTAGGTAACGCGCACATGACGATGCCGATGAAACAGAAGATTGCCGTGGCGAAGTACATCGCCGGAAAGAAGTTGAACGGCGAGCCGAAGTATCCGCTCGTACTCGAGCTCGAGCCGTTGCTGCAGTGTAACCTTGCGTGCGCCGGCTGCGGCAAGATCCAGCACCCCGAGCAGACGCTGCGCCGGCGGCTGAGCGTAGAAGAGTGCCTGGCCGCCGTCGAGGAGTGCGGCGCGCCGATGGTGTCGATTGCGGGCGGCGAGCCGCTGGTACACGAGCAGATGCCGCAAATCGTTTCGGAACTCGTCGCGCGCGGAAAGTTCGTCTTCCTCTGCACCAACGCGCTGCTGCTGCAGAAGAAGATCCACCTCTTCCAACCGTCGATCTACTTCGCATGGATGATCCACCTCGACGGCCTCAAGGAGCGCCACGATGCCTCGGTCTGCCGCGATGGCGTCTTCGATAAGGCGGTCGCAGCGATTCGGCTCGCCAAGTCGCGCGGCTTTCGCGTCTTCACGAACACGACGTTCTTCGATACGGACGACGCCGAGTCGATTCGCGACGTGCTCGACTATTTGAACGACGAGCTCCAGGTCGACATGATGCAGATCTCGCCGGCTTATGCCTACCAAAAGGCTCCCGACCAGGAACACTTCCTCGGCGTCAAGCGTACGCGCGAGATTTTTCGCGCGGCCTTCGCCGGCGGGAAGCGCAAGCGCTGGCGCCTTAACCACAGTCCGCTCTACCTCGATTTCCTCGAGGGCAAAGTCGATTTCGAGTGCACGCCGTGGGGTATCCCGTGCTACACGGTCTTCGGCTGGCAGCGGCCCTGCTATCTCATGAGCGACGGTGGATACGCGAAGACGTACGCGGAGCTGATCGAGCAGACCGACTGGTCGAAATACGGTCGCGGCAAGCATCCGAATTGCGAGAACTGCATGGCGCACTGCGGCTACGAGCCGACCGCCGTGCTGACGACCACCGCTTCGGTTAGAGAATCGGTTCGTGCCGCCATTGGCAACTGATCGCGTCTTTCTTACCGGAGCCTCGGGCTTCGTCGGCGGACACGTTTTGCGCGAATTGCGCGCGGCGGGTTATCCGGTACGCGCGCTCGTGCGTTCGGGTGCGGTACTCGAAGATTGCGAGGTCGTAGTGGGCGATCTGCGCCGGGCCGGCGACTTGGCGCGCGCTATCGAAGGATGCCGCTACCTGGTGCACTGTGCGGCGCTCTATTCGTTCTCTCCGCGCGATCGCGCCGCCATCGACGCGGTCAACGTCGCCGGTACCGCAGGCTTACTGGAAGCCGCAAAACTTGCGGGCGTCGAACGCGCGGTCCTCACGTCGAGTTCGGCAACGGTGGGCCACGCGCCAAACGGCCGCAGCGCCAACGAAGACGACTACCCGTCCGGCGCCGCCGCGAGCGGAGGCTACCACCGTTCCAAGCTCGAGCAGGAACGCGCCGCCTTCGCCGCGCGCATCCCGGTCGTGGCCGTCTTGCCGACGGCACCGGTGGGTCCCGGCGATTGGAAACCGACGCCGACGGGCCGAATGGTACTCGACGTTGCACGCGGTGCGATCTTCGTGAAGCCGCCGGCGGGCGGCGGGATGAATCTCGTCGCCGTCGAGGATGCGGCGCGCGCGCACGTCGCGGCGCTCGAACGCGGCCGCGCCGGCGAGCGTTATCTCGCCGGCGGAGAGAATTTGAGCTTCGACCGCATCTGGGAACTGATCGCCGAGATTGCCGGGCGCCCTCTCCCACGCGTGCGCGTACCGTTTGTTCTCGCGCTCGGGATCGGCTTCGCCGACGGCTTGCGATGCCGCATGTTTCGGAACGTGCGGCCCGTCGCACCGCTCGAAGGCGTGCGTATGTCGGTCGAGCGGATGTACGTCGATTCTGCCAAGGCACGGCGTGAACTCGGCTACGAGCCGCAGCCCGTTCGTCCCGCTCTCGAGCGGGCGATCGCGTGGTATCGAGCGCGTGGCTGCCTCGATTGATCTCAACGCGCTGACGGTCGCCGCCGCGACGCGCATGGAAGCGCGCGCGGTGCGGCGCGCGTTACCGGCGGCGCGCGTGGTGCGGACCGGCATCGCGCTCTCTCGCGTTACCGGGGCAGAATGTGGAGACCTGGTGATCAGTTGCGGCTTGGCGGGCGGATTGCTCGCCGGCGTGGCGACGGGCACGGTGCTCGTGCCGGCATGGGTACGGCGCCCGAACGGCGAGATGCTGCGTTGCGATCCGGAACTCATCGCGTTGCTGGAAGCCGCAGCGCGACGGCTCGGGTTCGAACCGCTCTCGCATCCGCTGGTTACGAGTACCGCTCTTGTGCGTGGCACGGCGCGCGCTCTTTGGGCAGCGCACGGCTATGCCGGGGCCGATATGGAGACGGGCCTGCTCCAGGCCTCGCGCGTCGCGTCGGTGCGCGTCGTCTTGGATACACCGTCGTGCGAACTCTCCGAAGACTGGCTGCATCCGGCCGCGGCGTTTCTGCGGCCGCACAACTGGCCGCAGGCGCTCTGGCTCGCGCGCGAGGCGCCGCGTTGCGCGCGGGCGGCGGCCGACGTGCTACGCGTCGCATTTGGCTAGGCCCTTGCCGCGCACCGCCAGCACCGAGGTCGAGCCGATCGCAAAGGCCAGCGCCGCCAGCGCGAAGAGCGCGCGATAGCCGTCGAGCGATCCGCCATACGCCGCCAGCAGGACCGCGCCGATCAGCGGCGCGACGACTGCGGGAACGTGCGTGGCGAGTCCCCAGATGCCCAAGTCGCGTCCCACGTCGCCGAGCTGCGGCATCGAATCGAGCGCGAGAGCCCAGCCCGTCGATAGCACGCCGCCGTAGCCGAGGCCGAAGAGGACCGCGAACGCGAGGACGTCGTGCTCGCGCGGAAAGATCGCGAAGCCGGCCGCGGCGAGCGTCATCGGCACGCCGGCAAGCGCTACGATGATCTTGCGCGAGAAGCGGTCGGAGAGACGGCCGAGTAAAATGCTCGAGACGGCCGCGCCGCCGAGCGCCCCCAACCCAACGAGCCCGGTGCCCGCCGATGCGTTGCCGGCGTGCAGTACGTCGCGGAAGAAGTAGAGCACGAACGTCATCAGCAGCGTCAGCCCTAACGTCACGAAGCTCCGAGCTACGAAGACGACGACGAAATCGTGCCAGTCGCGAATCGTGGCGTGGCCGGCCTCCTGCCTCACCGTTTCGCGCAGCGGCAGCAGCGTGAGCGCGCCCGCCGCCGCCAGCGCCGCCGTGACGATAAAGACGGTCTGCGGAGCGGCGATCGATGCGAGCGCCAGTCCCGCGACGGTGCCGACGAGCGTTGCCGCGCCGCGCACGCCCGAGGCTATGCCCCATGCCGCGCGGGCTACGTTCTCGGGCAGCATAGCCTGATAGGCCGCCACCGCAATCGTCTGCCCCACGCATGCGAGGATCAGGAAAGCGCCGAGCCCGAGCGCCGAGTTCGCGCGTGCCATGAGCGTTAGCCCGCTAACATTGAGAACCGCGCCGGCGAAGACGATGCTGCGCCGCTGGCCGCCGAAGCGCCGAAGCCTATCGGAGATGGCTCCCGCCACCGGGGGGAGCAGCGTGTTGACCAGCGCTACCAAACTGACCAGCACGGCGTAGTTGTTGCGGTAGTTCGTAGGCGCAAAATGGACGAGTTCCGCCGGCACGGCAATCGCCAGGAGCGCGGCGTCCTGCAGCGCGAGCGGCAGCCAATACGCGTTGAGCGCGAGCGTCCGGGCCAGGGGAGCCTCCTCCGGAGCCGGAGCGGCCCGCATCAAGGATGCGGCGCCGGCGCAGTCGCCGTAACGAGGCGATAGTTTTCGAAGGAGGCGGTCGCGGTCGCGACCATGCGCGGCGTGACGATGTCGGCACTCATCGCTGCCGGCAAGATGTATGCCGAAGTTCCGGGCGTGACGTGCAGTCTTACGTAGCCGCCGTTATCGTACGACCAGGTGAGCTGGCGCACGCCGCTCGGATCGATCTTGGCGGAGATGCCCGAAAGTGACGAATGCGCGCGGTCGCGCATTTCGAGCAGCGTTGAGTCGCCGGAATACCGTACGGAGAGCACGTCGTACTGCGTGGTCCACGAGCGCGGGTCGAGCGAACGCATGCTGAAGTGATCGATGTGCAAGGCCTGCGCCCACCATGGAAGGTTGTAGAATGCAATCCGGTACGGACCGCCGCGCCGGTAGATGCCGCGTCCGTCCAGATGAAAGCGGAACCATGGGAAGCGCCGCATCACCACATACACGCGCGCGTCAAACGTATAGGACTGCAGCTGCGCGTTGCGCGCGTAAACGCGCGAGATTGCCGCGAGCGCATCGTCCGTAGCCGCCGCCGAGGCGCGTGACGCCGGCAACGGCGCCCCCGCCGCGCCGGCGCTCCCCAAGAATATGCCGATGCCGAGTGCTAATGCGGCTGACCGTATCATCCGTACCGAGGGCCTCCGAAGGTTCATGCACAAATGGAGCGATATCCCTACGCATAATCCACGCCGGCCGCATCGGGTTGCGGTTCACGGCCCGTTCTCCGCGAACCGGCGCGCCCCGTCGAGCGTCTCGGCGTGAAAGTTGAACTGATAGGCGATCGTATCGCGTGTGCGCGGAAACTGCGGATGCGCGTTCCGCCCGGTCGGCGCGTATTCGCCGCCGCGCTCCGTCAGCATTCCCAGGGCCGTCATACGCCGCAAGGCGGGCCGCAGCCGGCGCAAGGGGTCCCGGCGCAGCTCGGGATCGACGAAGAGCATCGGCGGCAGATGCGCGAGCTGCCGAGTTATCGCGTCGAGCGCTCCGCGTTCGGAGAACGGTGCCGCGCGCTCGTGCAGCCACGTGCCGAGGAGCGCGCTCGTGGTAACCGGCCGTGCGGCTTTGATCTGCGCCTCGATCGCCACTCGAGGGCGCGATCGTACGAGGCGGTACAACATCGAGAGGCGCCGTTCCGCAAACGGATCGTAGCTCACGCCTACCATCCACACGGAGGCCGCCGGCGCCAGGCGCGCGAACGCGCCGCGCAGCCGCTGCATCCGCCCGTCCCCGGTGTAGAAGCCCTCGGGCGCTAAGAAGATCGTCGCGCCTTGGCGAATCAGCGATTCGAAGTGGTGCAGATCGTCTTCGACTTGCTCGCGCGTGGCGGCGAGCGCTTCGCTGCGGTGCGGCTCGCGCAGCTCCGAGAGCGTGACGGTCGTGCGTCCGGCTGCGAAAAATCGCGCGCGGAATAGGTCCGAAAGGCGGCGCGCACCTCGCGGCAGCCGCGCGAGCGCGGCGTCGCCGAAGACCGCGTCTACCGCCAGATCGCCGTGGCGCCCGTAGACCGAGTATGCGACGCTCGCGAAAGGTCGCGCGTGCAGGCCGTTCTCGATCGGCTGCATGCCGATCGCTGCGAAGAGCGATCCGAGGTTGACGCCGCGCAACGCAAATTGCAGCCAAGGAACGCGCTCGGCGAGGAACCCCGGCTCCCACATGCGCTGCGAAGAGACCGTGTAGATCGGCTCTCGCCACGAAAACGAAGTCAGCGCGAGATCCGCGACGATGACGGGCGCTTCGATCTCGTGCTGGTGGTTGGCGACCACGAGCGTCGCTCCGCGCCGGTGCGGCAAGCATCCCCATCCGCGTATCCTGTACGCTAGCCGGTAGTAGCCGCTGACGCAGAGTACCGCGGCCCACCGCAAGGGCTGCAGCAGCAAGGGCGCGTTGCTCGCGCCGGTTCGTTCAGCCACGGGTTCGCATGCGGCGTTCGCGCCAGAGGACGCGCGTACCGAAGAGACCGGCGAACCACACCGCACATCCGAAGAGGTCGCGCACCGGAACGAGCCACGGCTTCGGCGAGTCGCGAATCTCCAAGGGCCGGCGCACCGCGTAGTGCAGCGTCAGGCGCAGCGCGGCGGCGGCGCACGCGAGCGTCCAGGCAAACGGCGACGCCGGCGCGACGAAGAGGTACGCAAGGGCGATGGGAACGCCGTAGCTGAAGATCGAAAGCGCGTAGCCAGCGGGGCGCACGGAGGCGATAGTGCGCGCCCAGCGCAGCTCGTGGCGCCACAGCGCGGGTAGGCTCTCGTCGGAGATGACGTTCTCCACGACGTACGGCGCCATCGCCACCGTCCAGCCGCGCGCGGCAACGAATCTTCCCAGCGCGTAGTCGTCGGCAAGTTGCTCGCCCAACGCCTCGAACCCGCCGATGGATTCGAGTGCCTCGCGGCGCACCGCCATAGTGGATCCGAAGCAGAAGCGCAGTGGCTGGAGCGCCGTCGCCACCAGCACCGACGGTGCGAACTGATCGTTGACGAATGCCGCGCCGAGCGCCGCTGCGAAATTCCCTGCGGCTCGGCCTCGGTAGAGGCAGGTCGCCGCGCCGACGCGCGCGCCGGCGAACGCGCCGGCGAGCGCCGCAAGATAGCCGCGGCCCACACGCATGTCGCTATCCGCGACGATGAGGATATCGTGTTTCGCGTGCGGCATGGCCCCCAGCAGATTCGCGATCTTCGGGTTCGCGGCACGCGTCCTTGCGGCGCTCGCGGCGACCGCGATATCGCGTCCGGCAAATCGTGAGGCGACGGCGCGTGCGACCTCGAGCGCGGGGTCTTGCGCGTCCGCAGCGCTGAAAACTACTTGAAACTCCGGGTACTCTTGGTCGCAGAAGGAGGAAAGATTCTCGTAGAGCTGCGGTTCGAGACCGCAGAGCGGCTTAAGGAGCGTCAGCGGCGGCGCGAAGGTTCCGGCGTTCTCTCGCGATCGGCGATACGTCGTCACGCGAAACAACGCGAAGCCGAGATAGGCGATCCCGCCGAGCGTTGCAAGCCGCAACGCGCTAAGGAGCATCGGCCGCGGCCAGCTCGCCGAACGTCGTGGGGCGGATCTCCGATGCGGCGAGGGCGGCTCGCACCGCGGGGCTCGTCAGTGCGGCGAGTTCGCCTGCGAAGTCGTAATCGGCTATCGCCGGATCGATCGCCGGCCACGGGCCGGTGGCGGGGTGAAAGTACATCTCCGATACCCCTTCGGGGATGCGCCCCAAGAGTTCCAAGACGCGGCTGCCCGTCATATGTCCGCTATCGGCGATGCCGAAGACGCAATCGTTCGCGATGAGCTTTGCCCAACGCAGCCGCTGGCGCATCAGCCATAGCCACGGCTGCAGAACGGAGGCCCCCGGTGAGGGCAGCGGCTCGAACGGAACGCGCACGGCGCGCATCCCGTAGCGGCGCCCGATCTTGAGGATGATGCTCGCTACGGTGGGATGCACGTGCATGTGGTTCTGCGCGTTGACGTGATCGAGCGCCAAGCCCGTTACGCCGAACGCTTCGAACTGCGCGCCGATCTCGGCTTCGAGTTGCCGCCGCGCGCGCGGGTTGAAAAAATAGCGGACTCCGGCCTCGACGAGGTCGCTTGGAAGGTTGCCGTCGCGGTCCACGAGCGCCGGTACGCGCGCCGCCGGAAGGATCGGGCGGCCATTCACGGTGACGACGTGCAACCCTACTCTCAGCGACGGAAGCGCTCGCGCGCGCCTCACCGCGTCCGCTGCCGCCGGACCGGCGACCATCAAGCTCGCGGCCTGGAGAATCCCATCGCGGTGCGCGCGCTCCACGGCCTCGTTGACCTCGAGCGAAAGGCCGAAATCGTCGGCAGAGACGATAAGGTAGCGCGTCGCGTTACGTTCGCCGCCGATCCGGCGCTTAGCTGGCATCGAGCACGATGACGTGGGGGTCCGGCGCGCGCGCGTACAGGCGCTCGACGGCGTCCGCGCGGCGTTCGAGCACACGCCGTTGATTCACGCTCCCTTTGTCGGTGAGTTCTCCGCGTGCCGGATCGGGCGGTTCCTCGATGAGGAGTGCGCGTGTCACCCGCTGCGACGACGCCGCGATCTCGCGGTTGCGCGCGGTTAAGCCGCGCGCGATCGCCGCGCGTGTCTTTGCATCGTTATGCCGGACGAACAGCAGCACCGCCGGCTCTTCGCGATCGGCGCCCGCGACGACCGCTTCGTCGGCGTACGGCGCGGTTGCGGCCAGCACGGAGAGGCGAACGGCGCCGCCGTCCACCCACGATCCCGACGAGAGTTTGAAATTTTCGGCGGTCCTCCCGTCGAAGAGCAGTCCGCGAGCCGGCTGGCCGGGATTCGCGAAGCGCAACGCGTCGCCGATGCGATAGAAACCCTCGTCGTCGAAGGCTTTCGCCGTGAGATCCTCGCGCTTCCAGTAGCCCGGCGTTACCAGCGGACCGCGCACGCGCGCCTCCAGCTTGTCTTGGTATGGCACGAGCAGCACCTCCGTGCCGGGGCCCGGCAGGCCGATGTTGGTTGCGTCGTCGGTCGGAAAGTACACCGCCGTTACCATCGGCGAGGTCTCGGTCGCACCCCATTCCCCCACGAACGGGATCTCGCGCCGCGTCTCTCCGGCGAACGCCCGTAAAGCTTCCCACGTTGGGCGCGGCAACGCGGCCGCCGCGTTCGCGAGCAGGCGCAGCGAAGAGAAGAACGAACGGCGCAGCCGCTCGTCGTGGCGCATCGCCTCCACCAAGAGCGCGTAGCCGCGCGGCACGTTGAAGTAGACCGTCGGCGCAATCTCGCTGAGATTGCGCACGGTACGAGCGAGAAGCTGCGGGACCGGCCGCCCGTCGTCGATGTAGATCGTACCGCCGTTGAAGAGCGCGATGTTGAAGTTGTGACTGCCGCCGAAGGTGTGGTGCCACGGAAGCCAATCGACCAATACGGGTGCATGTTCCGTGAGGAACGGCCAGAGCCGCGCGAGGCTGCGTTGATTCGAACAGAGCATGCGATGCGTTGTCACGACGCCCTTGGGTTCGCCGGTCGATCCGGAGGTGAAGAGAATCTTCGCGCAATCGTCCGGCAGTATGCGCGCGTGGCGCATCTCGACGCCGGGACCTGCCGGCGTTGCTTCGATCTCGTCCAGCGCGAGCACGTACCGTGCGTCGACCAGCGCGAGCGCGTCTGCGTAGCGGTCGCGATCCTCTGCAAAAACGAACGCCGGACCGAGTGCGTCCAGCACGAGCTTCAGGCGCGAGAGATCGCCGAACTGCGTGGAGTAAGCCGGCGAGATCGGCGCGATCGGAACGCCCGCGTAATAGCCGGCTAGCGTGAGGAGTGCGTGCCGGATCGAGTTTTCGGAGAGAATCGCAACCGGGGTGTCGCGATCGAGTCCACGCTCGAGCAGCCCCGCCGCGATCGAGCGCACGCGAGCGAACGCTTCCGCATAGGTGACGCGGCGCCACGCATCGCCGCAGCGCTCCGCCAGAAAAACGCGATCCGGCGCGCGCTCGGCCCACTGCGCGAGCACGCCTCCCACGTCGCTCGCATAGGGCCCGAGCTCCATTGCGGAGCGCACGAGCAGCGAACCATCCTCGCGCGGCAGTACCTCAACCGAGATCGGTGCGAACATCGAAGCACCGTATTCCGGGGCGCTCCGGCGAAAGTCCTGGAAGAGGCCGCACCAGCTCGCCGGCTACGGGTGACGTGCCTGGCGGCGTGCCGTTGAAAGAAGCACGTTGACGGTGGATCCTGCGGGTACCGTCATGTTTTGGCGATTGTTCTTTGCCAGAAGAAAACCGCTGGCCGCTCCCACGAGGCCGCCGCCGCCCGCGTGAAAGACCATCTTGCCGAGCATGTTGCCGACGATCATTCCGCCGACCGCACCGGCAGCTTCCTTGAGAGCGTTGCTCTTCGTGTTGGCCGTCATTCCGGTGACGACGCCGGTGACCGCGTAGCTCTCGCCGCTGCGGAGCGTTAGGCGGTCCAGGCTGATTCGCAGTCGCGCGGCGCGGCCTTGCCCGGCACGCACGACGTTGGTGACGCGGCCGTACATCGTTGCGCCGTGGACGTTCGCGCCCGGGGACGTGACGCCCGTGAGTTGGACCCTCTCGCCGACGTAGGCGTGCGCGGTGTCGATCGTCTGTTGAATGGTTCCGCTGAGCCGAGTTCCCGGAGGCGGCGTGGCGAGAGCCGCTTGACTGCTGAAGAGCAGGGCTAGCGCGGTGAGGCCGAGGATCGAGGAAATTCGCATGATGACGGGTACCCCTTTGCGGTGTGCAGGCTGCCTGACCCTACCTTGTAGCCCAAAATGGCCTCGCTCAAGCGCCGGGGGCGAGAAACCGGCACGTGCATGGCGCGCGGGGATGCCCGAACCTGCGAACGAACCGGAACAGCCCTGATGACTCGACCGCGTCTGCGGGCCGTCGCTACGGCCGTACCAAGATACGTCTTGGACCAGCGGGAAGTCTCCGAACGCTTTCGGAGCGCGTTTGCCGCGCGCGCCGGCCATATCGAGCGGCTCATGCCGGTCTTTCTCAACGCCGGCATCCAAACTCGCTACTCCTGCGTGCCCATCGAGTGGTATGCGCGAGATCACGACTGGCCGGACCGCAACCACGTGTACCTGGAGTCCGCGCTCGACCTCTTGGGACGTGCGACGACGACCGCGCTCGACCGCGCGGCCTTGAACCCTGGCGATATCGACGCCGTCGTGGTCGTATCGACGACCGGAATCGCGACGCCCAGTCTCGACGCCTTACTTGCCGAACGCATGAAATTGAAGCGCACGATCCGGCGCTTGCCGATATTCGGACTCGGGTGTGCGGGCGGCGTTATCGGCTTGGCGCGCGCCGCAACCTTGGCTGCGATGTATCCCGGTGCGAACGTGCTCTTTTTGGTTGTCGAACTCTGTACGCTTTCGTTCCGTCGCGACGACGTCTCGAAGAGCAACGTCGTCGCGACCGCGCTTTTCGGGGACGGCGCCGCAGCGGCCATACTCTCGTGCAGCGCGGACGGCCCGGAGATCGGCGCCTCCGGCGAGTATACGTGGCCGAAGAGTCTGGGCGTCATGGGCTGGGACGTAAAAGCCGATGGGATGCGAGCGATCTTCTCGCGCGATATTCCGGCGCTCGTCACGACGCGATTCAAGAGCGTGCTGGACGATTTTCTCGGGCGGAACGAACGCCACGCCTGCGAACTCGGCGAGTACCTGTGCCATCCCGGCGGCGCAAAGGTTCTCGACGCACTCGAAACGGCGTTCGGGATCGGCAATGGCGATCTGCTGCACTCACGCGCGGTTCTGCGCGAGTATGGCAATATGTCCGCGGCGACGGTCATGTTCGTGCTCGAACGCGCCTTTCAAACGCTTCCGAGCGGGCGGAGCGCGCTGATGACGGCTCTGGGACCCGGGTTCACGGCGGCGTTTCTTCTCTTGGAGCCCGCCCGCTGACGCTATATTGGGTACTCGGAGTACTCGCCGTGCAGCGGCTTGCCGAGCTGTTCTACGCGGCACGGAACACGCGTCGCCTGCTCGCACGTGGCGCCCGCCAAGCAGGTGCGGCGCAGTACCCGTTCTTCCTCGTGCTTCACGGTGCTTGGCTGATCTCGCTGGCCGTTTTCGTGTCGCCGGGCGCACGGCCGAATCTCGCGCTTCTGGCGGTCGTCGCCGCACTGCAAGGCGCGCGGCTGTGGGTACTCGCAACTCTCGGTCCGTTCTGGACGACGCGGATCGTTACCCTGCCGGGCGCTCCACTCGTCCGCCGAGGCCCATACCGCTACGTGCGCCATCCGAACTACGTTATCGTCGCGGCAGAGATCGCACTCGTGCCGCTCGTCTTCGGTGCCGTGAAGATTGCGATCGTTTTTTCGGTCCTGAACGCGTTTCTCTTGTGGTGGCGAATCCGCGTGGAGGACCGCGTACTTGCCGAGCGTGGCTCTATCGCGGCCGCCTTCCCCATGTGGTATGCTGGATGTATGCAGAGTTTCGCATCGCCTTCGCAAGCAGCCGCTTTATCGGCGGACGAGTTGCGCCGCATCGACGCGTACTGGCGCGCGGCGAACTATCTCTCCGTCGGGCAAATCTATCTGATGGAGAACCCACTGCTCGCGGAGCCGCTGCGGCCCGAGCATATCAAGCCGCGCTTGTTGGGCCATTGGGGCACGACGCCCGGCCTGAATTTCATCTACGCCCATCTCAACCGGCTGATCGTCAAGTACGACCTCAACGCGATTTTCATCGCCGGCCCGGGGCACGGCGGTCCCGCCGTCGTGGCCAACACCTATCTCGAGGGGACGTATAGCGAATTCTACGCGAACGTTCCGCAGAATACCGAAGGGCTGCGGCGCCTCTTCAAACAGTTTTCTTTTCCGGGGGGCGTGCCGAGTCATGCCTCGCCGGAGACGCCCGGCTCGATTCACGAAGGCGGCGAGCTCGGCTATTCGCTCGCGCACGCGTACGGTGCCGCGTTCGACAATCCGGATTTGATAGCGTGCTGTGTCGTCGGCGACGGCGAGGCTGAGACTGGCGCGCTCGCCACCAGTTGGCACTCCAACAAGTTTCTGAATCCCGTGCGCGACGGCGCGGTGCTCCCCGTGCTGCACCTCAACGGCTACAAGATCGCCGGACCGACGGTATTGGCGCGTATCCCGAACGAGGAGTTGAGCGCGCTCCTCGCCGGGTACGGTTACGCGCCGTACGTCGTTGAAGGAGACGATCCGCAGCTCGTACACCAAGCGATGGCCGCAACGCTCGAATGCGCGATCGCGGATATTCGCCGTATTCAATCGGATGCGCGCGCTAACGGTTTTCACGAGCGCCCGCGTTGGCCGATGGTCGTCTTGCGAACGCCCAAGGGATGGACCGGTCCGAAAGAAGTCGACGGCCTTCCCATCGAAGGAACCTTTCGCGCGCATCAGGTTCCGATTGCGGAAGTCCGCACGAAGCCCGCGCATCTGCGTCTGCTCGAGGAGTGGATGAAGAGTTACCGGCCGCAGGAACTTTTCGATGCCGGCGGCCGCCTCAACGAGGAGCTGGCCACTCTCGCACCGCGCGGGCGGCGGCGCATGGGAGCGAACCCCCACGCCAACGGCGGGTTGCTGCTGCGCGATCTGGAGATGCCGGATTTCCGCGAGTACGCCGTCGGCGTGCCGTCGCCGGGGACGGTCAAGGCCGAGGCGACGCGCGCGCTGGGCGCGCTCCTACGCGATATCGTGAAGGCGAATCCGGGACGCTTCCGCGCTATGGGGCCCGACGAGACGGCGTCCAACCGTCTGGATGCGCTCTTCGAAGTGACCGACCGTTGTTCGACGGCGCAGATCCTACCGATCGACGATCACGTCGCGCCCGGCGGCCGGGTGATGGAAGTCCTGAGCGAACATCTCTGCCAGGGGTGGCTGGAAGGGTATTTGCTCACGGGCCGGCACGGACTGTTCTCATGTTACGAAGCGTTCATCCACATCGTCGATTCGATGTTTAACCAGCATGCGAAGTGGCTGAAGACCACCCGGCAGATCCCGTGGAGGCGTCCGATAGCTTCGCTCAACTACCTTCTGACCTCGCACGTGTGGCGCCAGGATCACAACGGCTTCAGCCATCAGGATCCAGGCTTCATCGACCACGTCGTCAACAAGAAAGCGGATGTCGTGCGCGTCTACCTCCCGCCCGACGCGAACACCCTGCTGTCGGTTGCCGATCATTGCCTGCGCAGCCGCAACTACGTCAACGTGATCGTCGCCGGGAAGCAGCCCGAATGGCAGTGGCTCGATATCGACGCGGCGATCCGGCATTGCACGGTGGGTGCCGGCATCTGGGAATGGGCCGGTAACGATCAAGGCGCGGAGCCCGACGTCGTGATGGCCTGCGCCGGCGACGTGCCGACGCTCGAGACGCTAGCCGCGGTGGACTTCCTGCGGGCGCAGCTCCCCGATCTGCGGGTTCGCGTCGTAAACGTAGTCGATTTGATGGCGTTACAACCGCAGAGCGAGCATCCGCACGGCCTCTCCGACCGGGACTTCGATTCGATGTTCACGGCCAACGTGCCGACCGTCTTCGCGTTCCACGGATATCCGGCGCTCGTGCACCGGCTGACGTACCGAAGAACCAATCATGGAAACCTCCACGTCCGTGGGTACAAAGAGGAAGGCACGACGACGACGCCGTTCGACATGACGGTGCGCAACGATCTCGACCGCTTTCACTTGGCCGGCGACGCGATCGATCGCGTTCCGCGGCTGCACAACCGCGCGGCGCGCGTCAAGCAGTTGATTCGCGACAAACTCGTCGAGCACAGGCTCTATATCGAGCGATATGGCGAAGACATGCCGGAGATTCGCGACTGGCGCTGGAATTCGGGTTCCTAGAACGCATGCCCGTTCTGGCGCTGGATGGCGGTTCTTCGTCGCTCAAGTTTGCGCTATACGCTGTGGCCGGCGACGCGTTCTCACCCATGCTGAGCGGCGAGGCGAGCGGTTTCGGGCAGCCGCCGGGCCGTCTGCACGTCGCAACGCCGGAGACGGTACTCCTCGACGACGCAGTAGCGGCGGAATGGAACGCTGCTATCGCGCTCGAGCGCGTGCTCGGCGTCGTAAAGGAACGCGGAGCAGATATTTCGG
The DNA here is from genome assembly GCA_021806945.1 of bacterium. Taxonomy (GTDB): domain Bacteria; phylum Vulcanimicrobiota; class Vulcanimicrobiia; order Vulcanimicrobiales; family Vulcanimicrobiaceae; genus JAJYFL01. The sequence continues at coordinate 26,426 of JAKAPQ010000010.1, forward strand.
CGGTGGGACACCGCATCGTCTTCGGCGGGCCCAATCACGTCGAGCCGGCTCTCGCGACGCCGGAGGTCCTGCGAGGGATCGAAGAATTGGTTGCGCTCGAACCGCTCCACCTGCGCGTGGAACTCGACGCGGTCTACGCGCTGCAGCGCCACTTTCCAGGCGTTCCTCAGATTCTGTGTTTCGACACGGCCTTTCACCGGCGGATGCCGGCCGTTGCCAAACGGCTTCCCCTTCCGCGTGGAGTGGACCCCGCGCTGCAGCGCTACGGTTTCCACGGTCTTTCGTACGAGTACGTTCTTTGGAGAGTCGCGCAGGCGTCGTGCGGGCGTGTCGTCATCGCTCACCTAGGGAACGGCGCCAGCCTATGCGCGCTGAAGGACGGTCTGCCGATGGACACGACCATGGGCTTCAGCGCGCTCGGTGGCTTGATGATGGGAACGCGTCCAGGCGATATGGATCCTGGGGTTTTGCTCTATCTGCTCGGGGCGGGGGGCTACCGGGCGGCGGATCTAGCGGACTTGCTGAACAACCATTGCGGTCTGCTCGGCGTCTCCGGATCGTCGGCAAGTATGGAAGTATTGCTCGCCGCCGCGCCATCGGACGCCTCTGCCCGCGAGGCCGTCGAGCTCTTCCTGTACCAGTTGGTAAAACACCTTGGGGCGATGATTGCCGTCCTGGGCGGACTCGATACGCTCGTCTTTACGGGCGGCATCGGCGAACGCGCGGCTTCGATCCGTTCGAAGACGTGCGAGGCGCTGGGCTATGTCGGAGTGCGCCTCGACGAAGCGGTCAATGCAGGCTCAGCCCCAATAGTCTCGCGGGAGGAGAGCCGCGTCTGCGTGCGTGTCGTGCCGACCGACGAGACGCTCGTGATTGCTCGGCACGCCTTCGCGAAGCGTGAATAAGACCGATGCCGGCTACTGCACGATGACGATCGGTCCGGTCCGTACGGGGATGCGCCCGCAGAAGGCGATCCCGCCGCCGATGCACGCATCGTTATCTACGATCGCGCCGCGCGCCCCGGTGCGGAACTCAAGTACGGCGGGCCCTCCCATGAAACCGGCGGCCTCGTCCATCTCGTAGAGGTAGCGTCCGGTCGCGTCCAAGGCGATCGTCTGCGGCCGCGCGATCCGCTTCGTCGCGATCGTCGATCCCCGCGACGGGCGCAGCGCACCGTCGCGGGGATCGACGCGGTACGATGCAATGAGCGCGCCGTCGCGAGCGCTGGTGGAGGTTCCCATCACGTAGAGCCTACGACCGGACGGAGCCAGCGCCAGCGACTCGTAGTTCGGCTGCGCCGTCGGAATCAGGTGCGTGTCGGCCGCCGCACCGGGGATGGGTTCGAGTGCGCCGCCGGCCGCAATGCGGTAACCGAAAAGGTGTGTCGAGAGCGCCGAGCCAGATAGCGGCGTGCCGGAAGCGTACAGGAACGGTCCGCTGCGCGATGCTGCCAGGCCGTTGAACGCGATCTCGTTCGCGTCGGCAAATCGGATCGCCGCTGCGAGCCTCAGCGATCCGCGGGCGCCGACGCGCAGCTCCGCAAGCAGCATCCCCGAACCGCCGCGGAGCATCACGAGACCCGCCACAAAGAGCCATCTCCCACTCGAATCCAACGCGACGTAGGGAGTCGGGTCCGGGAGGCCGGCGATCTGCGCGTCTCCGACGGGAAGCAGTTGCCCGGTCGGTTCGATGCGGAAGGCGTGTACGTGTATGCTGTCCTTGCTTCCGCCGGAGGCGATGTCGTAAGAGATTCCACCCGCCGCAAACAGGCGGTGGCCGTTGGCGCTTACCACCAGCGTTTGATAGGGTGGCGCGTTGCCCGCTAGGCAGCCCTCGATCTGCGTGGGCGGAGCGATCTCGCGTGGAACGCCCGCCAGGCCGACTCGGTAGGCTTCGATCTCTTCCACGCTGCCGGCGTTTCCCGTGTAGCCGGGCGGGGTCGGCGCGCAGCCGGCGACGTAAAGGAACCTGCCGTTCGGCGTTGCGGCGATCGAGCCGGCCTGCTCGAGCGTCGGTACCGTGACCTTCGAACGCAAGGAGCCGCCGAAGCGTGCAGGTAGACCTTTAAAGCCGATCGGCAGCATCTCTCCGTTCGATGCGACCAGGTACGCGCTGAGCCGCCCGTTCGTTGCTACATACGCGCGCTGCAAGTGGTCGCGATGCGCGTGGACCGGGGCGGCGCAGAGCAAGCATGCCGCCGCAACGAAGACGAGCCGCTTCATGGATACTATCGTAGCACGGCAGCGTTACGATGTCGTTACAGGCGCGGGACGCGGGAGGTGCGGGTCCACGGTCGAATGCGTGAAGAAATGATTCATCGTTGCACGAGGCATCGCGTCGATATGCGGAGCCGTAGGTAGGATATGCCGCTACGCCATCGCTCACGCGATATGACGCCGGTCGTCGACTTGACGCGCGACGTCGGAACGGGGCCGGTGCGCTCGCAGCGGCCCGCTTACGTCGATCTGCTCCCACCGTGCAATGCAGCCTGCCCCGCCGGCGAGGACATCCAATCTTGGCTCGGGTTCGCCCAGGCCGGTCGTTTCCGGGAAGCCTGGGAAGCACTCGTCCGCGATAACCCGCTCCCGGCCGTGCATGGGCGCGTCTGCTACCACCCCTGCGAGACGAAGTGCAATCGCGCGCAGTTGAACGAGCCGGTCGCGATTCACGCGGTCGAGCGTTTCCTCGGCGACCTCGCGATCGAGCGCGGTTGGGAGCTTCCAGCGCCGGCGCCAACGTCGGGCAAGCGCGTGCTGATCGTCGGCGCCGGTCCCAGCGGGCTCTCCGCTGCCTACCACCTCAAGCGGCTCGGGCACGAAGTCGAGATCCACGAGGCGGGGCCACTGCCCGGTGGGATGCTGCACTTCGGGATTCCGGCGTACCGGCTGCCGCGCGCCGATTTGATCCGCGAGATCGCGCGGATCGAGACGATGGGCGTGCGCATCGTTCTCGGCCACAAGGTGACCAACGTTCTCGCCGAACGCGACGCGGGCGGCTTCGACGCCGTCTTCCTTGCGATCGGCGCCCACGTTGCCAAGCACGTGAATATCCCGGCCCGCGACGCCGGGCGGATGCTCGACGCGGTGACGCTCTTGCGCGGCGTCGAGAACGGCGATGTGCCGCTGCTGGGGCGGCGCGTCATCGTCTACGGCGGCGGGAACACCGCCATGGATGCCGCGCGTACCGCGCGGCGCCTCGGCGCTGAGGAAGCGCTCATCGTCTACCGGCGCGACCGCGAGCATATGCCTGCGCACGCGTTCGAGGCCGACGAAGCCCTCGCCGAAGGCGTGAAGATCAAATGGCTGACGAGCATCTCTGCGATCGACGGCGCCGACCTGACGGTCGAAAAGATGCGCCTTGACGAACGCGGTCGCCCCGAACCGACGGGCGAGTTCGAGACTCTGCAGGCCGACTCCGTCGTCCTAGCGCTCGGGCAGGATGCAGATAGCGCTTTCCTGCGCTGGATTCCCGGGATCGCATTTCAGGGCGACGGCACCGTGATCGTCGGCTCGAACATGATGACCGGGCACGAAGGAATCTTCGCGGGCGGCGATCTCGTCCCAAGCGAACGGACCGTCACCGTCGCGGTCGGCCATGGGAAGCTGGCCGCGCGCCACATCGACGCCTGGCTGCGCGGCGGCGCGTATGCGCCGCCGGAGAAGCATCCGGTCGTCGACTTCTCGATGCTCCATCTGCCGATCTACAACGACACGCTGGCGTCGAGCCAGCCCGAGATTCCGCCCGAGCAGCGTCTGTCGGGGTTTGAGGAGATCGTCGCGGGGCTCGCCGAGCGCGAAGCCGTGCGCGAGGCGCAGCGCTGCCTCGCCTGCGGCAACTGCTTCGAATGCGATAACTGCTACGCCGCCTGTCCGGAGAATGCCGTGATCAAGCTCGGGCCCGGGAAACGCT
>JAKAPQ010000121.1 GCA_021806945.1 bacterium
CCCGCCGGAAGTTCGAACGCGATCGAAACGTTCTGCGCGGCTCCGGTTCCCGAATTGACGGCGCGCAGCACGATCGGCACGCTCGTTCCCGGCGTTACCAAATCGTCGCAGTGTACGACGAGCGCCGTCTCCTCGTTGTCGAAATCGACCGGGGAGCTGACCGTAATCTCCGGCGACCTCAAAGCAAACTCGGCGCATTCGTTCGCGGAGACCGCTCCCTCGACGCCGATGCGCGTCCCGTCGGCTAGCGGCGTCTCGATCGCAGCCTGGTATTCGACGACGACGGATTGCCCGGGGAACAAGACCGGCGCAACGATCGTCTCGCTGCCGTAGTCGAACGGCTCGCCGCGGACGTCGAGCAGAACGCGGCCGCCGACGCGAGCGCTTCTCGCGACGTAGCGCGTGTGTTCCGGAACCGGCAGGACCGCGAGCAGATCGTGCGCGCTCGACTGCCCGCGGTTCGCGATAGTCGCGCGAATCGTTATGGTGTCGCCCGGCCTCGGCGTATCGGGCGCCGCGATCGTTACCTGCGTCTCTGCGTTTTGCAGCATCGGCCGGCTGCGTACGATCAGGTGCTCGACGTTCGAGGCTACCGGTGCGGTCTGATCGCTCGCGAGCGCGGCCGCAAACTCCAGGCTCGTTCCGTCTTCGATCGTATCGTTGACGCGGAAACTGCACGCTACGTGGCGCAGCCCGTTCGGCGGAAGATCTGCGAGCGCGGCGCCTTGCGCGGCGGTGAAGTCTTCTCCCTGCGGCAACGGCGCGTCGTCGACGGCGTCGGTGCCACAGACGTGCGTGACGCCGGAAGGAAGCGCGAAGCGAACGCGTACGCCCGTTGCCGGCGCGCCCCCGAGATTCGAGAAGCTAAACTCCGCACGAATCGTCTCGCCGGGCGTCACCATACGCTTGGGCGTTACGACGAGCGTCCGCAGAGTCTCCGTAAGCGCCGGCGAGCCCGGCGCGAAGATTCCGGTCAACGTGCTTGCAGCCACGCGCTCCCCTTTCCCTGTCGTCCGCAACGCACCCTATGGTCGGCGCGCGTCATTCGAGCATCGCAAGCGTCTGCAACAGGGCGTGCGTGCGGTGCCCCGGGCGCTCGCTCGCGTAGCGACGCACCTCGCCTATGCTGCCCGCGCGCGCGAAGGCGCGCGCTGCGGCCAATGCAACCGCCTCAGACGGGTCGTCGAGCGCGTGCAGCAAGAGGCTCCGTGAGGCTTCGTCGTCGATTGCGCCCATCGAAAAGATGAGATCGCAACGCGCGGACTCGGCGAGTGCGGCAAACTCGCCGAAACGGCCGGCGCTCGGAACCGGCTCCGGCTCCGAGCCCTCCGCGCGCGGCGGCCTGGGGGCGAACGCCGCGTATGCGCCGGCGGCCGCTCCAACGGCAAAGAGCCCGACGACGACCGTAAGGAGCGGCGCCATCAAACGGGCACGGCCACCGGCAGCGCCGCACGCGCGGCATCGAGGGCGGCGTCGAGCTCCGGCCGATCCCCCTCACGCACGGCGTCGAGGAACGTGCTCGGCGGCGCATCGGCGAGATTCGTAAGCGCGGCGACCAAGGCGTCCCGGTATGCACGCCACGCGGTCGTTTCGTCCGGCAGGCAGTGAGCGAGCGCGAGCCACGGAAGAGCGCTCGCGGGCGCGGCTTCGCGCAGCCGGCGCGCGACGCCCTGCATCGCCTCCCGCGAAACCGAACCGCGCAGGACGAGGACGCCGGCACGAGCCGCGGGCTCGCCCTCCGTCTCGGCGACCGCGTCGGCAAAGGCCTGCACCGCGACGCGCAGGGCGGGGGTCTCCACGTCGCGCGCGGCGACCGCGTAGTTCGGGACGCGTAGTTTGATAAAGAGGCGCCCGAGCGCCTCGCCTAGGCCGTCGCGCACCGCAGCCGGCGCGGCATCGCATGCGCCGCCCACGGCATCCGGAAAAAACGCCCGAATTGCGAAGAGATGCGTTGCCAAACCGCCGAACCGCGCCTCGTCGAGGAGCTGCGCCGTGCGCACCAAACGCGCCGGCTCGAAGGCGACGAGGGTTCGAAGGGGACGCGGCGCCTGCGCCGGCTCTTCGACCGAGGGCGACGGGCCAAGGGCACCGGCCAAGCCGAACGGCAGTCCTGGAACCCCGCTCGCGAACGAGGGCAGGGCGCGAACCGCGAGCGCCTCCGCAACGATACGATCCTCCCGCCGGTTGCCGTAGGCGACGCACGCGATCCGTACGATCGGCTCGCCCGCAGGGGCTTCGTTGCGAACCACCTCACGCCAGCGAACCGTCGCTTCGACCCCGGGATCGACATCGCTGAGCACGATCCCCGACTCGCAGTCGAAAGGTGCCCGGCCGCCGGCGTCGCGCAGCGGGACGCCGTTCACCGAGGTGCTGTTGGGGACGTAGAGCAACGCTTCTGCGGGTGCCGGATGGATTGCGACGCGGTCGGCTCGGCCGTCCCCGGCATTGCGGAGCAGGAGCGCAAACTCGACCGTCTCGCCGGCATCGACAACCCCCGCAGGTTGGCAGCAGAGCGTGCCGGCCGAGAGATCCGGCTCCCCTTCGGCGGCGATTACGAACCGGCGCAGCGGGACGGGCAACATCGCGTCGGCGGTGAGCACGCCCTCCAGCGTCGCGGACCGCGCTCTCGAGAGATCGCGCGGCAGACGCACGCCCAAGCGAAGCCCGCTCTCCGCCAGGGCCGGGAGGTCCGGGACGAGCAGCGCCGCACCGTCGCGCCGCGCGCCATCCAGGCTCTCGAGGATGGCCCCCTCGCAGAGGCGTAGGTGCAGCCGCAGGTTTCGCGCGGTGTCGCCCCCTTCGTTGACCAGCCGCAGGTAGATGTCGGCGAGGTGGTTCGGGCGCAGACGAGCGGCGGAGATCGCAGCAAACGTCGACCGCTCGGCCGAGAAGAGCGGCCCCGATGCAACCCGCCAGCACGCCCGGCCGAGCGGCGTCTCACCCGATTCGCGCGCGTGCAGGCTCGCCCCGAGGCAGACCTCGCTCTCATTGGCGTAGGGCGAACGGATACGGGCGCGGACGGTCAGCACCCGCGAAGCATAGGCACCGATGGTGCCGAGATCGACGCTATCGACGGGGCCCGAACCCGCCCCGGGAAGCAGCGGCAAGCGCACGTTCTTCTCGGCGATGCGCACGTCGTCGAAGGCTGGGTCCAGGTACAGCTGGAGCACTGCGTCGGTCGCGGGCGCGCTGCCGTTGTTGGTAAGGACGATCCGGGCCTCGATCTGCTCCGAAGGACGCACGGTCGATGCGCCGGCCGCTCGAACGGCGTTGGTACGTGGAGGGAAGGACGGCTTCGAACGCACGACGACCGTCCGCTCGAAGACGCGCCGAGCAGGAGGAACGCCGGCCGCCGGCCACCAGGAGAGCGTGACGCGGACCGGCAGCTCGGCGCCATCCGGCAGGGGACTTGCCACGACCGCTTCGGCCGTGAACTCGACGCTCGTCCGCGCATCCAGGCGGCCAAGCTCGTACGACGGCGCGCCCCGGCGCTCGCGCAGCGGCATGCCGTCGGCGCGGGCCGCGCCGCGGACTGCCGGCAGGCCCGGCGGCAGTTCGAGCGCCACAACGAGCCGCTCCGCGGCCGCGCTGCCGGTGTTGACGGCACGCAGGCGAATTTTCACGCTCGCACCGGGCTCGACATCGCAGGCGGGCTCCACGCTGCAGAGATCCTCCTCGTCGCCGAAGGCTGGCGCCGAGCGCACGGCCAGCGCCGCGGGCGCCGGCGCGAAGGCGGGCGTCTCGTCGGAGGCTACCTGCGCGCAGGCGGAGATCAGCGTGCCGTCGGGGAGCGGGTCGTCGATGCGCACGCGATAGGCGAGGGTCACCGACTCGCCGGCCGGCAGCACCGGCACCGCGAACGGCGGGGGCTCGCACGGTCGATCGCCGATGCGGGCCGAGTTCGGGACGTAGGTCGTGCCGTCGGGCACCGGTACGGCCACGACGACCGCACGGGCACTCGACACGCCCGCGTTGTGCACGCGTACGCTGACGATGGCTTCGTCTCCCGGACGCACGTCGTGTGGGGCATCGATCGCGACGCCGGTCGCCGGAGTGCGTAGTTCCGGCGCGGTGCGCGCCGTCAAGCGCACCACGTTGGATCCCACCGGAAGGATCTCGCGTGCGGCGACGGCCGCCTGCAGTGCGACGATCGAACCGTTTTCGAGCGGGCCCGAAACACCGTATGCGATCTCGACGCGGCACTCTTCGCCCGGGGCCACGTCGCCGACGAGCGCGCCTTCGTGCGCGAGCAACGGCGAACCGCCCGGTTCGTCCGCGATCGCGATGCCGTTGAGGCGGGCGGAGCCCGCGATGTAGTTCAAGCCGAGAGCCGCATTGAAACGCACGCGGACTTCGCTCGCGGGCGCACCGCCGTGGTTCCGGAACGTGAAGGCGGCGCGGAGCGTAATTCCAGGTTCCAAGTCGCGCTCGGGCGAAACGACGAGCGTTCGGAGGGCCTCGGGCAGCGTCGTAGCTCCGGTCGCGAAAAAGTCCGTCAGGGCGCGCATAACTCGCGGGGAGTTCGCCGCCACCTGCAGCCAACCTTGACCCGCGCTCGACTCATTTTGAAAGGTAACGCCGTCATGCTCGCACCCAACGCCGACCGTATCGCAGAGGCCGTCTCGCGCCTCGGAAGCGAGAGTGCCTTCGAAGTACTGGCACGCGCCCGAGCGCTCGAGGCGACCGGCAAGCACGTCGTGCACATGGAGATCGGCGAACCCGATTTCGATACGCCCGAGCACGTCAAGGAAGCGGGTGTCGCGGCCATTCGCGAAAACTACACCCACTATTCCCCCTCGGCCGGTATCGCCGAGTTGCGCGACGCCGTTGCCGCTTACGCCGCGGCGTTTCGTAACGTCGAGCCTTTCTCGCGCGAGAACGTCGTGGTCGGACCCGGCGCGAAGCCGATCATCTGGAACATTCTTTCGGCGATCCTCGATCCGGGCGACGAATTCGTCTACTTCGACCCCGCCTATCCCGCCTACGCATCTTGCGCTAACTACCTGCAGGCGAAGGTCGTCGCCATTCCGCTGCGTGAAGAGAAGAACTGGCGCATGGATCTCGACGAGTTCGAACGCCGAGTTTCCAGCAAGACGAGAGCGGTGATGATCAACTCGCCGCACAACCCCACCGGAGGCGTGCTCGCGAAATCGGATCTGCAGCGCATCGCGGAACTCGCGCAGCGCCACGATTTTCTAGTCGTCGCCGACGAAATCTACAGCCGCAATTTTTACGAAGGTGAATTCAGCTCGATAGCCGCGCTTCCCGGCATGCGCGAGCGTACCATCGTGGTCGACGGCTTCTCGAAGGCCTATGCGATGACCGGCTGGCGCTTGGGCTACGCGATCATGCCCGAACCGATCGCTAAGGTCGTGACGCTTTTCAACAACAATACGTTCTCGTGCGTCCCTACGTTCGTACAGCGCGCCGGCATCGCCGCACTTCAAGGACCGGACGAGCCCGTCCGCCGCATGAACGATATCTTCCGCCAGCGCCGCGATCGCATGGTCGGCGGCCTCAACGCACTGCCCGGCATCTCGTGCACGATGCCCGAAGGCGCGTTCTACGCGTTCCCCAACGTCTCGAAGATCTCGGCCGACGACAAGGTGCTGGCGGCATATCTGCTCGGTGAGGGCGGCGTCGCGTGCTTGGGCGGCTCGGGCTTCGGCGCGGCCGGCAAGGGGTATCTGCGCTTCTCGTACGCCGCTTCGTTGGAAGACATCGACTACGCACTCGCGCAGATGGCGCGCTGCCTCCCGCTCTTCAAAGCCTGACGTAAAGCACCGCAGCGTAGCACCGCCGGCTCACGTCTACAGCAAGGGAGAGCGCACGCCTGCTGCTTCCAAGCGTTGCCTCAGGTTCGCGTTGCAGGATGAGAGCATGAGATACATCGCAATCCTGGCGCTCACCGCGATGGTCGGCGCCACAACCTCCTTGGCGGTCGCGCAGAACGCGCCGCCGCAGCCAACCCCCGCGATGCGGCAGCAGATGAAGCAGATGCACCGGCAGATGCTCCAGATTCACCGGACCGAGCGCACGCAGATGCTCGAGGCCCTAACGCCCGCGCATCGCGCGCTGCTGGCAAGCATTGCCGGTCAGCTCGCCACCGCCACGCAACCAAATCTCCGCAGCGCCGCACAGCAGCTCGACGCGGCGCTATCACCAACGGAATCGCAAGCGATTCTGGGTGCCGCGAAAAACGCGCACGTGAAGATGCATGACGAATGGCTCGCCGCGCGCAAGCAATTCATGGCCGCTCATCCGAAGATGCACGCGATGAAGATGCACGCGATGCGCCGGCCTAACGCCGAGCATCGGCCGCATCCAAAGCCGGACGCAGGCCGTCTACTGTTGCGCGTCACGGCTCCGGGCGGCGGCATGATGATGCCCATGCGCCCGGGGATGAGGATGCACCGCTAGCCGGAAGATCTTCCTCGTTCGATCATAGTAAGCGCATCGCGCGGCGTACGCCGGTCATCGTCTGCCGCGCGACCTCGCGCGCGCGCTGCGTTCCCTCGGCGATGATGCGCTCCACCTGCGCGGTGTCGCCAGCATAGAGGGCGCGGCGTTCGCGGATCGGCTTCAAATAGGCGTTGAGCGCCTCGGCCAGGTCGCCCTTGTCCTGCACGCAGCCCAGCGCCCCGGAGCGGCAGTCGCGATCGACCGGCGCGACTTGCTGCGGTTTGACCAGCTTCCACAGCGCGAAGACGGAGCAGACTTCGGGATTGCCCGGGTCGTTACGCCGGATCTTCTTCGGATCGGTCACCATGCT
>JAKAPQ010000011.1 GCA_021806945.1 bacterium
TGAACTCGTAGCGGTGCCGGTGGCGCTCGGCGATCTGCAGCTCGCCGTAGGCGGCCGCGGCGTGCGTACCCGGTTCGAGCGTGCACGCGTACGAGCCCAAGCGCATCGTTCCGCCGTACATCTCCAGGTTCCGCTGATCGGGCATGAAATCGATCACCGGATCGGGCGTCGCTTCGTCGACCTCGCTGGTCATCGCGTCGGGCAGACCGCAGACGTTGCGTGCGAACTCCACGCAAGCCAGTTGCATGCCGTAGCAAATTCCCAAGAACGGAACCCGATGCTCCCTTGCGTAGGCGATGGCGCGCAGCTTGCCTTTGACTCCGCGCGCGCCGAAGCCGGGCGCGACGAGAATCCCGTGCGCGCGGCGGAGGATGCCGCTCCCCTGGTTCTCGACGTCCTCGGAGTCGATCCGCGCGATCTCGATGGCGGCGTTGTGATAGATGCCGCCGTGATTGAGCGCCTCGTTGATCGATATATATGCATCTTTTAGTTCGACGTATTTGCCGACGAGGGCGATCGTAACCCGGCGCTCGGGCGCGGTGATGCGTTCGACGATCGCCGCCCATTCCTCGAGTTGCGGAGGCGTGCGGGGCAAACCCAGTTTGCGTACCGCCGCGTCCGCCAAGCCTTCGGCTTCGAGATTGAGCGGAACCTGATAGATAGTCGGTGCGTCGCCGTTCTGCACGACGGCGGCCGGGGGCACGTCGCAGAAGAGCGCGATCTTCTCCTTGAGCTCGACAGGCATCGCTTTGCCGGACTGCGTGCGGCACACGATCGCATCCGGGCTGATGCCGATACCGCGCAGTTCGCGCACGGAGTGCTGCGTCGGTTTGGTCTTCAGTTCGTCTGCGGCGCCTAGATGCGGCATCAGCGTGAGATGTACGAACATGACGTTCTCGTCGCCGACGTCGTACCGAACCTGTCGGATCGCCTCGAGGAACGGCAGCGACTCGATGTCGCCGACGGTGCCCCCGACCTCTACGATGCAGACGTCCGCGCGACTCTCTTCAGCGACCCGTTTGATATGCGCCTTGATCTCATTGGTAATGTGAGGAATAACCTGAACGGTCGCTCCCAAGTAATCGCCGCGGCGCTCTTTCTCGATGACGGAGTTGTAGATCTGACCGGTCGTGACGTTGTTGGCACGCGAGAGGTTCTCGTCGATGAAACGCTCGTAATGCCCTAAGTCGAGGTCGGTCTCCGCGCCATCCTCGGTCACGAACACTTCACCGTGCTGGTAGGGGTTCATCGTGCCGGCGTCGACGTTGATGTACGGATCGAGTTTCTGAATCGAAACGCTGATCCCGCGCGCCTTGAGCAATCGTCCGAGCGACGCTGCTGCGATCCCCTTACCGAGCGAACTTACGACGCCGCCGGTAAAGAAGATATACTTTGCCATCTCGGGAGTAGTGTATTCCATGCGGGAGGCGGCATCACCCCCGAAGCCGCGCCCGCACGTAGCGCTCCATGCCGGAGTAGTCCGAGCGAACGTCGACGGCGGCGTCCGGCAGGGCGGCGGCCGTGAGGGCCGCGAGCGCGGCGGCGGTAGGCGGAGCGGCCTCCATCAGCAGCAGCGAATCGGAGCGGAGCAGGTTGCCGGCAACTGCGAGAAGCTTGCGGTACGCGCGCAAGCCGTCCGGACCGCCGTCGAGCGCCGCCCGGGGCTCGTAAGCCGTGGGATCCGGCAAAGCGGGGAGTGCGCCGCTCGGCACGTACGGCAGGTTCGCTATGACGAGGTCGTAGCGCCGTGCGGCCGGCGCTCGGGCGATCTCCGCGCGCAGAAAGCGGCAACGCGCCCGTACGCCGAGCCGCTCGGCGTTACGCCGCGCAACCGCTAGCGCCGGAGCGCTCGTGTCCGTGCCCTCGACCGCAGCATCGGGATCTTCGGCCGCGATCGTGCAGGCGATCGCCCCGCTGCCGGTTCCGACGTCTAGAACCGCAGCGGCATGGCGGCCGCGCAGATACGCGAGCGCCTCTTCGACGAGACGCTCCGTTTCGGGCCGAGGAATCAGCACGCGCTCGTCGACGGCGAACTCTCGCCCGAAGAAGCCGGCGCGACCGATGATGTAGGCGACGGGCGTTCCCGCCGCTCGCCGCGCGCAGGCCTGCCTAAAACGTTCGGATTGCCGCGCGCTCAGGCGGCTATCGTCGTGGGCGAGAAGCCACGCGCGCTCGCGCCCTAGCACGTGCGCGAGCAGCAGACGAGCGTCGGTGCGCGGGGAGTCGCCCCGCGCCGAGAGCGCGGGCAGGCAGAGAGCGAGAGCCGATGCGACGGTCATGCCGCGGAGTTCGATGCGCCTGCGAGCAGCCGCGCGCGCTCGTCCTTGAGCAGCTCCTCCACGATGTGGGAGATGTCGCCATCCAACGCTGCGCGGATATTTCCAAAGCTCTGGTTGATGCGGTGGTCGGTGATGCGATCTTGCGGGAAGTTATAGGTTCGAATCTTCTCCGAGCGGTCCCCCGTGCCGACTTGACTGCGCCGCATCGACCCGACGGCCTCTTCCGCTTCGCGCTTCTTGCGCGCGTGGAGCACGCTGCGCAGCATCGTCATCGCCTTCTCGCGATTCTGCATCTGCGAACGCTCTTCACTGCACGCAACGACGACGCCCGACGGGAGGTGGGTGATACGGATGGCGGACTCCGTCTTGTTGACGTGCTGGCCGCCGGCGCCGCTGGCCTTGTAGGTATCGATCTGCAGGTCGCCGGGCCGGATATCGATCTCGATCTCTTCGTCGACCTGCGGCAGCACGGCAACCGTTGCGGTGCTCGTGTGGACGCGGCCTTGAGACTCCGTAACCGGCACGCGCTGCACGCGATGCACCCCGGACTCGTGCTTGAAGTGACGGTATGCGTCGTTGCCGCTCGCCGTGAAGACGATCTCCTTGAAACCGCCGGCGTCGCTTTCGTTCATCGAGACGATCTCGACGCGCATCTTTTGGATCTCCGCATAGCGCATGTACATGCGCGCGAGGTCGCCTGCGAAGATTGCGGCTTCGTCGCCGCCCGCGCCCGCGCGAATCTCGATGAAGACGTCTTTATCGTCGTCGGGATCCTTCGGAATCATCAGCAGGGTGAGGCGCTCCTCGAGATCCTTACGGCGTGCGCGCAGGCTCTTCGCTTCTTCCTCCGCAAGCGCGTGAAGTTCCGCATCGCCGCCCTCCTTGAGGAGATCCTCGTTGGATGCAAACTCCTCCAGCGTCTTCTTATAGAGCCGGTAGACGCCGACGGTCTCTTCGATCGCAGCGCGCTCCTTGACGAGCGCGGTATAACGCGTCTGGTCGAACGCGCCGCTCGGGTGCGCGAGTTCGCCCTCGATCTCGTCGAAGCGTTTTGCAATCTGCTCTAGCCGCTCGTAGAAGGTACTCATAGGTTTCAACCTCATGCTTCGACAGGCTCAGCATGACATCGTGCCGCCCCGCCCCGTGCAATCCCCAACGCTGTCATGCTGAGCCCGTCATCCTGAGCCTGTCGAAGGGCGGGCAGCGCTCCAAACAAAAGCGAGCCGCTCCGAAGCGGCTCGCTCTTACGATTCCGGGGAGGCTAGGCGCCCGCGGCGGCCTTCTCGGCCTCTCGTCTCGCCTGACGGGCCGCAGCCTCTTCCTGCTTCTTCTTCGCCGCGGCGGCACGCTGGTTGAACTTGTCGACGCGGCCCGCCGTGTCGACGAACTTCTGCTGGCCCGTGAACAGCGGATGGCAGGCCGAACAGATCTCGACGGCTATCTCCGGAAGGGTCGAGCCGGTCACGAACGCGGCGCCGCAGGCGCAGTGCACCTTGGCTTCGCGGTACCATTTGGGGTGGATCTTCTCTTTCACAGCCTCCACATTATATCAGGCCTGGCAAGGCCGGTTTCCCACAACCGGTCACGGCGCCTTGGTACCGGTGATTCCCTGGATCAGATGCCCCGCAAAGGGGACGCCCAAGCCGGTGACCTCGTCGTAGCCGGGACCGGCCAGGCAGCACCCGGCGATCGGCGTCGAGCTCGGGGTGGGGTTCGGGGGCAGCGCCGCATTGCTGCCGTAGAGCACGTCGTAGAAGACCTGGGCGTAGGGAAGGCCGGGCGTAAAGGCCGACGGACCGCCCGTACTTCCGGCATAGGTCTGGCCGTAGATCGCGTAGATCAGCGGGTCGGGGTTGCCCAGACGGTACGGGTGCGGCCCACTCGCGGTCGCACACGACGGGCTGGCCTTGCATGCGTCGAGCACGAGCGCCCACATCGCAGCGGCCTCGGGAGCCGCAGCGCTGGTACCGCCGCTCGGGCCGATGCTGGCGTCCGGGAACTTGGCATTCATCAGCAGTGCGGGTCCCGTTCCTGGATCGGCCATGAGCGCCAGATCCGGAACCTCCCGCATCGTCACGCCGGGGACGTTCTTGGCCTGCCACGCCGGAGCGGTGAAGACCCCCGAGACGCCGCCACCGCTGCCGACGTTGTTTGCAAACGAACCGTCACCGCCGCCGGTGGTCTGGTCGGCCCACGCGGTGATGTCGCCAAGCAGCTTGCCGGTATTATCCATCGGCGCGTTCACGCCGCCCACGCCGACCACCGACGGATCGGAGGCCGGGTAGCTGACGCACGGCTGCGCGAGCGGCGCGCCGGTGGTCGGGTCCTGGCACGACTCCGCGCCCGTGTCACCGGAGGAGACGAAGACCGCGATTCCCTCGGCTGCCAGCGACGCGAACTCGGTCGGCCCGATGCCGGTACCGTTACTATTGAGGTAATTTCCGCCGATCGTATTCGATTCGCCACCGCCGTAACTCAGCGAGATCGCGTCGGCCGTGTCGTCCGCGATCGCCTGTTGGATCTCGTCGTCGGCGATCGCCAGGCCTTGCGCGCCGACGCACGACGACGGCGCGCCGATATAGCTGCAGTCAGCTGTGTTGAAGGCCAGGTAGAACAGGACGCTCGCACCCGGCGCAAGCGAGGCGACCTGCTCGGTGTCGAGCTGCGCTTCGCCGTCCTCGGGGTTACAGGTCGCGCTCGGCGCCTCGGAGGTGCCGCCCGAGCACGTGTCGGTGACCGGCGGAGGCGTGGCCAGACCGTTCGGGTTTGGATCGACGCTGATGGTTCCGGTGTTACCGTTGGGCGTACTGGCGGGTTGCGGCGAGGCCGCAACGACCGTGACCGTCGCCTCGCGCGCTTTAAACAATTTCCCGTACTCAGGCACGTCGGCGCTTGAGATCGGGCCGGTCCCGATGATGCCGATGTCGATCCCGGTGCCGTCGAATCCCGCCGACCAGGCGCCCGAGTAATCGAAGCCGTTGGCGATCTGCGCCGGCGAGTAGCCGGCAAAGCTCGTGTTCGAAGCACGGATCAAATAGCTACGCGCGATCGTCGCCGCGACGAGGTGCGTGACCGAGATCACGGGCAGGGGCTGCGAGAAGTGCGGCGCCTGCATCGGCGCGACGAACGTCTGCCCGGCGCGCCGGTAGAGACCGAACTTCGTACCGAACGCAACCTCGAACTGCGCCTGCGTCCCGCTGACGACCAGCGCCTCACGCTGGGGCCACCCGCCAACGCCCATGCCGTGGGCGGCAAAGTAGTTCGCGACGGCGTTATAGTCGCTCTGCGACGCGCCGAAGCGTGCGCCGATCTCCTGTGGCGTCAGGAAATGCCGGTAGACCGGCGAGGCCGGGTCGCTCGCCGCCTGCGCGTAGGCGAGCAGGCCGCGCTCGTCGCGCATGCGCACCAGCACGTTCACCGAGAGGCTCCCGAACGCCGCGGGGCCGAGGTACTGGGATTGCGTCAGATAGGCTTGCCCCCACGTGAAATTAGAAAGGGCCTGGGGTCCGTTGTAGGGCTGGAGCGCGGCCGGCAGCGTGGAAGCCGCCGGAACGCCGCCTTTGCCGCCGCAGGCGGAGAGCGCCAGCACGGCGAGGGCGACGGCCGGCAGGACTATGCGCATCTCTCTCATCGCACGAACCCTCCGTTACGCTGGTTCACGATGCGCCGGTAGAAGCGCATCATCAGGCGCTCGCGACTCCTTCGCTCGCGGTCGACCGCGGTGAGAAACCGCGCTCGTGCCGCGGCGAACATCTGCGGCGTAATCGCTCGAGCGGACGACCGCGCGCCGGTCGCACCTTCGCTGCGGCGACCGATTGCATTGACGACCGCGCCGGGCTGGAGCGTCAGCGTCTCCGCAATGGTCGACGTACTTTGGGGCGCGTTCGAGAACGAGAGCAACGCCAACTGGTCCCCCAAATAGTCGTAGTAGGTCGTCTGCACGTCGGTCATGACGACGCAGACCGGGCCGAAGCCTTGCACGACGTAGGCCTGCGTCTGCTGCCGGTCGGTGTACCCCAAGATCGTATCGAGCCGGTCGACGTTCTGGGTGATGCGCGTACCCGACGTTCCGTAGGCCGACGGTACGTTGCAAGAAGCCGGAAAGGCGACGCCCAGTCCCTCCGCGTCGGTCTCGGTATAGAACGCCGGGGGCGTCGCATACCACTGCGGAACCGAGATCACGAGCGGGGGCGTCGTAGGCGCCGGAGTCGGCGTCGGCGCGCCCGGCGAGGCGCTAGGCACGGGAGTCGGCGGCGGCGGCGTAGCGTAGTTCAGGCTCACCGTGATCTGCGGCGAAGCCGATGGAACCGGCGACGGTGCGCTATACGTGATCGAAACGATTTGACCGCCGGCGGCGCCGCTGAGCCCGATAAAGTTATTGCTGCTATACGTGCCGCTGCCGTCGGCGTTCTCCACGATCGACGACTTGATGTTGCCGGCGAGTTGCACGGTAGACTCCGTGTAGGTTCCGCCGGCGCTGTAGATGCGCGTCGAACTCGTGCCGTCGGAGTCGTTCTCGGTAATGGTCACCGCCGGGGAGTTCGTCCACGACGCTCCGCCGATCTCGGGCAGTTCGTCGAAAATCTGCGGCGTCGCGTAGGCATAGGCGTAGGTATCGGGCGGCGTGGCCGAGTCGCTGGAGGTCCACCCCCAGAGCACGAAGTCGAGTCCGATCGGCGTCACCGTGTAGCCGTACCATGCGTTGCTGGTGAGCGTCGACGTGCGTAGGGGATACGTGTCCGTCTCGACGGTTTGAAAATCGACCGGCGCGGGCGAAGGCGCGGCGTACGGATACGGCGACGCAACCACGGTGACAACCTGCGAGACCGTGGCGGCCGTCGTCGTCGCGGGGAGCGGCGAAGGCGACGGGTAGTTAAAGACGTTGCTCTCCGACAGCGTTCCCGCGAAGGTAAAGCGATCCCCGACGGCGGCGGGCCGCTGGCCGGCGTAGCCCGGCAGACTGCTTGGCGGCGAACTCGGAACGGTGGACGGATAGCCCGCCGGCGGCGTCCCGCCACCGCTACTACAGGCAGCGAGGCCCGCCGCGAGCGCCACGACGGCGGCGGCAACTAGTCGGATCGTCAACCTGCGCTCCAATTCATCTGCTCCAATACATGGGTCCCAAGCACTAGACGCAAAACCCGCGGAAGAGTCTTCCGCGGTCTCCGACGATTCTAGCACCACCTCCTTCGCCGTGACCATCGGTCATCTTCCCGACTCTTCGCAGTCCCGAAGAACAGGATTCCAAGCAAGCGGCGGCGTTAACCCCTGCAATGGCTCTTTCGTGGGTGGAGGCGGCGCCTACCGCTTCGCGCCAATTTCTTCTTGCCGCGATCGAAGCGTCCGATCGCCCGGCGCACGTCGTCGTCGCCGGAGCGGGCCTGGGCAAGACCTGGGCCCTAAACGCGTTACGAGGGCGAGCGGAACCGGAACGGTCGGTATTCTCCGTTCGGTGCATGCCGTTTGCGCGCGCAGTGCCGTTCGAGCCGATCTCCTCGCTGCTACGCCTGCTGCAAGCCTCCGGGCGTATCGGCTCGCCGTGGCTGGAAGCTCCGGCCGGCGACGATCTCGGGCGAATGCAGGCCGTGCGCGATGCTCTGGCTGCCGCCACCACTGCGGGCGCGTTCACGATCCAAGCCGACGACCTGCACTACTGCGATGCATCGTCTCTGCAGACGTTTGAATACTGCATCGAGCGCCTGCAGGATTATCCGATCCTGTGG
This sequence comes from bacterium, assembly GCA_021806945.1. GTDB lineage: Bacteria > Vulcanimicrobiota > Vulcanimicrobiia > Vulcanimicrobiales > Vulcanimicrobiaceae > JAJYFL01. Next base: position 8,003 of record JAKAPQ010000011.1, read on the forward strand.
ATCTTCGCCGCGCGGCCCGGTTTCGAACGAGTGGCCGAGTTCGAAGGCAATCTCGGCGCGCACGGGCTGCTCGCGCGCCATCCGCTCTCGCCGCTCTCCGCAAGCGAGATGCGCGACTTCGCGCTCGCACTCGACCCGGCGCTCACCACTGCGGAGATCGAGCGCCTCGCCGAGCGCAGCGGCGGCAACCCATTTTTCGTCGAGGCGCTGATCCGAAGCAACTTCGACGAGATGTCGCCGGAGCTGCGCATCGCGCTACGAACGGCCGTCAAAGCTTTGGGCGACGATGCCAGGAAGATCGCGACCGCGCTTGCGGCCGCGCGCGTTCCGCTGGATATGCGCGGTATCGTTCGCGCCGGCGCGCTCGCGCCGTCGCGGGTGCAGACCGCACTCTTCGAACTCCTGACCCACGGCGTCGTCGTCGCGTCCGCCGAGAGCTTTTACGCGGTGCGCCACGATCTGCTCTGCGACGCCGTGGTCGAATCCGCCGATCCGGCAGACCTCGCCTACGCGCATCGCATCATGGTCGACCTGACCGCCGACCCTTGGCAGCGCGCCGGCCACCTCGAAGCCGGTGACCGCGGCGATCGCGCTTCGGAGCTCTATCTCGACCTGCTTTTCGAAGCGATGGAACGCTTCGAACCCGACGAAGCCCTGCGAGCCGCCGATGCCGTCATGCGTTTGACGCCGGAGGAGTCCGACCGGCATACGGTGGCCCGCGCCGCCCGCACGATCGTCGAGCGCGCTTTCGATAAGGTGCATGACGGCGTCCAGCTGGTGCCGCGCGCCGAGCTCGATCGCCTCTTGGGATCGCTGCCGCTCTCGCTGCGCGTGCGGTGCGAAGCAGCCTACTACACGCACCCGCTCGATGCGCTCGACGCACGCGAACGAGCCGAGCTCGTGGCCTTCACCGAACTCTGCAGAGAGCAAGCCATAGCCGGCCTCGCGCCGTACTATAACGTCATCGCACGGTTCCATTACGCTGCCGCCGAGTTCGAAGCCGCCAAGCTCGCGATCGAGAGCGGTCTGAAGTGCCTTCTCGACGCACCCTCCCCCCGCACCGAGACCCTACTTCATTTGAATTACGGACATGTGCTCGTGAGCTCCGGCGCCTCCGGTGCCGGCCTCGAACTCATGGAACGAACGATTTTGAAGGCCGCCGAGGCCGGCTCGCCAGACCTCGTCGGCTACGGCTGCTGCGTGCTGATGTACGATCTGGAAGCGGCAGGCCACTACGACGAGATGATCTATTGGGGCGAGTACGCGCTGAATTTCCCGGGACCCAAGCGCCGCCATTGGGATGCCATCGTCCTGGTAAACCTTGCCGGTACCGAGCTTTTCGCCGGCCGCCCCGAGCGCGCGCTCGCGCGATTGGCGAGCGCATCCATGCGCTTCGAGCACTTCGCTCCGGCGCAGCATGCGACGGTCGCGGTTCCACGCTCCTGCGCGCTCCTCTACACCGATCGGTACGAAGAGGCCCGCCGCGTCTTGGACGAAGCGCTGGCCAATCCCACGCGCGATTTCGTGCGGCTGCAGATCCTGCGCTTGCGTGGCCTGTATCTCGAACTGCAAGGCGAGTACGACCGTGCCGCAGCCGTGTTGGCCGCCGTCGGGGAAGCTCGGCGCGACGGCGCTAACGCGGTGCTGGCCCAGGCCGAAGCGCTGGCGGCCTACGCGCGCATCGCATTCGTACGCCGCTCCGATCCGCCCGACCCCGCGCACCTCGAGCCCTTCCGCGGCTTCCATCCGATCGTCGCGAACGCCATCGCGCTAGCATCAGCCTACGCGGCACTTACCCAGCACCCTAGCCCAGCCAACGCGCGCCGGCTGCTCGAAGCCTGCACCGGCGTCGCGGACCCGTTCCTACGCGCGCTCGACCGGTTCGAGGCCGCCAAGGTCCTGCGCAGCACCAAACTCTGCAGCGAGATTGCGGCGGCCTTTGCCTCGATTGGTTCGAAGACGATGGCCGAGCGCGCCAGTGCGGCTGCCGGGGAGGCGCTCCGAATCGGCCGCGCGGCATCTTCGCTGACGCCGCGCGAGTTGGAGATCGCGCTGCGCATCGCCGCCGGCTTGACCAATCGCGAGATCGCAGCCGAACTCGGCCTCTCCGCCAAGACGGTTAGCACGCACGTCTCCAGCATCCTCGGCAAGTGTCAACTGCGGTCGCGCGTTGAAGTCGCGCTGCTGGCCGCGCGCGGCGAACTGCCTCTCTACTGCTAGGAGGCTCCTAGCAGGCTGCAACAAAACCATGCCCCTTCCCGTTTAAGGAGTAATGAAGACCATGACGAGACTCGCCTTGCTGGCCGCATTCGTCGCCGCCGGAGTACCGGCGGGCGGCGCTCATGCGGCCGATCGCACCTTCACGCGCGACGGCGCCGTCATCCGCAATAGCGGCTCGACCAACTTTCCCGGATATACCGTGAAAGTATGGTCCGACGGCCAGGTCTGGGCGAGTGCTGCAGGTCGAGACGGCGCGGCCATCGGCCGTCCCCGGACGGGGCGCGCCGGAGCCGAGCTCGTAGAGCACTTCTTCGCCGACGTGCAGGCCGCGCGCGACGGTCACGCGACCGGGACGCCGTGCATGAAGAGTGCCTCCTTCGGGAGCACGACCACGGTACTGTGGCATGGCTGGACCTCGCCGGATATCTCCTGCCCGGGAGGCGACCGCCTAACGCGCGCGCTGCGCTCCGACGTCCTCGGGATCGAGAGCGCAGCCGGGGTCTCCACCCTTACGCGCGGGACGGTCCGCCTACCGATCAACGAGCCGCGGCGCAAGCCGAGCGAACTGCCTCCGGCGCCCGCCTCTCCTAGCCCCCGGACGGTAGATGCTCGCACGGCATCGAAAGAGGCAGCCCCGTCCGCGCATTCACCCATGCATGAGGAGTAGTACCATCACCGCGAACCGTCTGCTCTCTTTGGTTGCCCGAGCCGCGCTCTGCGCCGCCTTTGCCACAGCCGCGCCGGCCCAGGCCCTGGCACAGGCTGCGCCGCCACCCCCGCAAGCCATACTACCGTACACGCTGCCGACGGCGATGCCTTCGCTCCATCCAACCGGGTCCCCAACGCCCGCGCCGCCAACCGAAAGCGAAGCCGACAAGAACCGCGTGGGCATTACCGGCGTCTGGGAGGTCCAGATCCAGCCCGACGGCGGGCATACGGTCTACACGCACTTCAAACTGAGCCAGACGGGTACGGCCTTGACCGGCGAGTATCTCGACACCAACGGCAAGCACTATCCGTTAGCCGGTAGCGTCGACGGGAAGAAGGTGCGGATCATCGTCTCCAAACCCGACGGCACGACCGTAACCTTTAGCGCCGCCGTTGACGGAACGACGGATATGCTGGGCATGATGGAGACGCCCAAGAGCCAGATCGTCTTTACCGCAGCCTATCGGCCGAAGTACAAGTGGCTCGACAACATCGCCCCGGGCACGGGGATGGGGCCATAACTCCTAGGAGGCCCTCGGAGTCGAGCCGCTCTTCTTTTCGGCGAGCCTCCGCTCCACATACGGCTTCAAGCCGCCGGCCTCGATCAGCGCCTGCATGAACGGCGGGAACGCGACGGCCTTATAGCTCGTGCCTTTGCTGAGGTTGCGCACCGTGCCGGCCGTCGCGTCGACCTCCAGTTCGTCGCCCGCTTCGATGCCGTCGACCGCCTCGACCGATTCGAAGATCGGCAAACCGATGTTCAGGGCATTGCGATAGAAGATTCGCGCAAAACTCTTGGCGATAACCGCGGCCGTACCCGCGCCCTTGAGCGCGATTGGCGCCACTTCGCGGCTCGAGCCGCAGCCGAAGTTCGTATCGGCGACCACGATGTCGCCGGGCTTCATCCTCGCCGCGTACTCTGGATCGAGACCTTCGAGCGCGTGTTTGCCGAGTTCGACCGGATCGACGAGGTTGCAGTACTTGCCGGGAATGATGACGTCCGTATCGACGTTCTTTCCGTACTTATGCGCGAAGCCGCGAAGCCGACGTTCCATCTTCTTCTTACACTCCCACTGCGCTGACGATGCGCGGATCGGTAATCTTTCCGGTCAGCGCCGACGCCGCGCACGTCGCAGGCGAACCGAGGTAGACCTCGGCCTTCGGCGACCCCATGCGGCCGACGTAATTGCGGTTGGTCGTCGAGAGGCAGCGCTCGCCGTCGCCCAGCGTACCCATGTGGCCGCCGAAGCACGCACCGCAGCCCGGCGTGTTGACGGCGCAGCCTGCGGCAGCCAGCGTGGTAAGGATGCCCTCCTCCGCCGCTTGCATCCACACGGCTTGCGAACCGGGGTTCACGATCACGCGAAGGTTCGACGCGATCTTTTTACCCGCAAGTATCGCCGCGGCGACGCGGAGGTCCTCGATGTAGCCGTTGGTGCACGAGCCAATAAACACCTGATCGAGTGGAATATCTTCGCGCGTGACCTCGGTGACCGGGCGCACGTTGTCGGGCGTATGCGGGCACGCAATCTGCGGTTCGAGCCCATCGACGTCGATCTCGACGACACGCTGATAGACCGCGTCGCCGTCGGCCCGCTCGACCACGAACTCGCGGCTCGTACGTTCGCGTACGTATGCGATCGTCTTTGCATCCGCGTGGAAGATGCCATTTTTGGCGCCGGCTTCGATGGCCATGTTCGCCATGGTGATGCGACCGGTGATCGAGAGCTCGTCCACGGTCGGCCCGTGAAACTCGATCGCGCAGTACGTCGCGCCGTCGATGCCGAGCATCCCGATCGTCTGCAGCATCAGGTCCTTGGCGAAGACCATCTCGCGCAGCCTGCCGCGGTAGACGATCTTGATCGTGGGCGGAACGCGCAGCCAAACCTCACCGAGAACGAAGGCTGCGGCGATATCTGTCGACCCCATCCCGGTCGCAAAAGCTCCGAGGGCCCCGAAGGTACAGGTGTGCGAATCGCCGCCGACGATCGCCTCGCCCGGCGCAATCAGCCCTTGCTCGGGGAGCACGACGTGTTCGATGCCGCCGCGGCCGACGTCGAAAAAATGCTTGATGTTCTGTTCGCGAGCAAAATCTTTCATCATCTTCGCGAGATTGGCCGATTGCGCGTCCTTCGCCGGTACGAAGTGATCCTCGACGAGCGCGATCTTCTCAGGATCGAAGACGCGGTCGGCACCCGCGATCGAGCGCATCACGCCGATGCTCACGGCGGCGGAGAGCTCGTTGGCAAGAACGAGGTCTACCCGCGCGTTGATGATCTGCCCGGGCTCGACCCGGTCGAGTCCCGCGTGGCGAGCCAAAATCTTTTCGGTGAGCGTCATGCCCATGCTGCGGCATCGTCCTTTCCGTTGCGGCGGTAGCCATACACTTACGCGCGCTGCGGGCACACTCCCCCGAGGCGTAGCCCAGGCTGGAAACCGGCGCCGGCGGCGAACTCTCACCGCATCATGCCCGACCGCCAGTTTGGCTTCTCAACGCGCGCGATTCACGCGGGAACCCCGCCGGACCCACAGACCGGTTCGCGCGCCGCACCGATCTATCAGACCGCGGCATACGTCTTCGGATCGACGGCGCAGGCGGCGGAGCTCTTCCAACTACGCGGCTACGGCCACATCTACAGCCGCATCAGCAACCCCACGGTCGCAGCGTTCGAGGAACGGATCGCAAACCTCGAAGGCGGCCTCGGCGCCGTTGCGTTCGCGAGCGGACTGGCAGCCCAGCTCTGCCTCGTGCTCTCGCTGGCGCAGTCCGGAGACCATATCGTGAGCTCGGAGAACGTCTACGGCGGAACCGTTACGCAGTTCGGCGTCACCCTCAAGCGATTGGGCATCGACGTGACCTTCGTACCCGTCGACGATCACGACGCCATACGGGCGGCCATCGGACCGCGGACGAAGATGCTCTTCGCCGAGACCATCGGCAACCCGTCCGGCACGATCGCCGATCTCGAGCGCCTCGCCCAGATCGCGCACGACGCCGGGGTGCCGCTGGCGATCGACAACACCTTCGCTTCCCCGTATCTCTGCCGCCCGATCGAGCACGGCGCAGACCTCGTGGTGCACTCGGCAACCAAGTTCTTGTCGGGCCATGGCACGCTCGTCGGTGGCGTGCTCGTCGAGTCCGGCACGTTCCCATGGGGAAACGGTCGCTTTCCGATGCTCTCGGAGGCGAGCCCCGGTTATCACGGCAAAATCTTCACCGAGACGTTCGGCGAGTATGCGTTCCTCATGCGGGCGCGCGCCGAAGTTCTGCGCGACGTCGGTGCGGTTCTCTCGCCGATGGACGCCTGGCTGCTGCTGCTTGGCCTCGAGACGCTGCCGGTTCGCATGCAGGCGCACGCCCGCAACGCCCGCGAGGTTGCACGATTCCTAAACGCGCGCTCCGAAGTCGAGTGGGTCCGCTACCCGGGCTTCGAGGACAACCCGCAACGCGCGCTGGTCGAAAAGTACCTCCCGCACGGCGCAGGTTCGATCTTCACCTTCGGCATCCGCGGCGGCCGCGAAGCGGGCCGGCGGTTCATCGACGCGCTGGATCTCTGGAGCCACGTCGCGAACGTCGGCGATACGAAGAGTCTGGTGATTCATCCCGCGTCCACCACCCACGCGCAGCTCACCGACGAGGAGATGCTCAAGGCGGGCGTCGCACCGGAATCGATTCGCCTCTCGGTCGGCCTTGAAGACGTCGAGGACCTGATCTGGGATCTCGAGCGGGCGCTGCGGTGATTCTCGATACCGCCTCGCAGCTGCGCGCGTTGCTCGAAGCCGCCCAAAGCGTCGCCGTGGTCGGCGCGTCGGCCAACGAATTGCGCCCGAGTTACACCGTCTTCAGTTACCTTCGCACCAAAGGCCGCTACGACGTGACGCCGATCAATCCGACGATCGCGGAGATCGACGGCGTGAAGGTCTTCCCGTCGCTCACCGCATACGCCGCGGAGCGCGGCGCTCCCGATATCGTCGACGTCTTTCGCAAACCGAGCGAAGTCGTCGAAGTCGTGACAGAGGCGATCGCGGTCGGTGCCAAAGCGATCTGGCTTCAATACGGCGTCATCAACGACGACGCGATCCGCCTCGCGATCGAGGCCGGTCTTTCCGTCGTCGTGGATCGCTGTTTGAAAGTGGAGTCCGCGCGCTTGGACGGCGGCCTCTCCACGAGCGGCCTCAACAGCGGCTCGATCACCAGTCGCCGCCGGAAGCTGTGAATGCCCGGTTCCTATAGCCGCGAGACGGCAGAACTCGACGCGGAGATCCTGCAGGCGATCGGCGCCTGGCACGTACGCGGGCGGCAGCTCGGCGACGCAGAGTTCGACGATCTCGCGCTGCGCATCCTCGCCTACCAATTGCGCTACAACCTGCCGTACGCGCGCTACTGCGCGAGCCTAGGCGTCAGCGGCCGATCGCTGCCGGCAACGTGGGAGGCGATCCCGGCCGTGCCGGCCGCCGCTTATAAAGAAGCGACCCTCTGCACCTTCGATCCGGCCGGTGCCGCGCTCGCCTTCGAAACGTCGGGCACGACGAGCGGCACCGGCGGCCGCCATTATATGGAAAAGCGCGATCTCTACGACGCGGCACTGCTGGCGGGCTTCGACCGCTTCATGCTGCCCGACGCCGCGCGCTTGCGCTACTTCAACCTCGTCCCCAATCCCCACGACCGCCCGGAGAGTTCCCTCGGGTACATGATGGCACGGGTCGCAGCCGACCGTGGCGACGGCGAGACGGGCTGGTACCTGCGCGGCGACCGCCTCTTCGCCGATGCGTTCGTCGCCGATATCGACGACGCCGTCGAGCGCGAGCAGCCGGCCTGCATCGCCGGGACCGCATTCGCGCTCGTGCGGCTGCTCGATGACCTCGAGCAGCGCGATCGCGTCTTCCGGTTGCCGCCCGGATCGCGCATCATGGAGACCGGCGGTTTCAAGGGCCGCGCGCGCTATGTAGAGCGCGGCGAGTTCTACCGGAGGCTCGCCGCATCTTTCGGCATCTCCGAGGATCGCGTCGTCGCCGAATACGGCATGACCGAGCTCACGAGCCAATATTACGACCGCAACCCGGGCGGGCCGGGTGCGCGCGTCAAGGCGGCGGCGCCGTGGCTGCGCTCGCGCGTCGTCGGGCCGGACGGCCGGCGCCTGCCGCGCGGCACGGTGGGCGCACTCGTACACGCCGATCTCGCCAACCGCTCCTCGTGCGTAGCCGTCGCGACGGAGGATCTGGGCGTCGAAGCCGACGGAGGCATCGTGTTGCTCGGGCGGGAGCGCGGCGCGCAGCTGCGCGGCTGCTCGCTCGACGCCGAAGCGCTCCTCGCGGCCGGAGACGGCGCGTGACGCTGCGCGCGCTGCCCGCCCGCACCATCGTGCGCGCGATCGCCGGCGCCGCGCGCCGCTGGCGCGACGCGGATTTCGCACCGCGCGCGCAGCTCGCTGCGGCGGTTGCGGCGCGCACCGGCTACGCGCGTTCGGCCGTCGAGTACGCATTCGACGCCCTCTTCGCACCGATGACCGAGGCTGCGCTGCTCTCGGCGATCGCGAGCGAGCTCGGCTGCGTCGAAGCCTTGGACGGTTTCGTGGGCCGCGAGGGGCGGCCGGCGGCATGGGCCGCTCCGATCGGCCGCGTCTGCGTGATCGCGTCGCGGACGACGATCGGCGTCGCGCTTCCGGCGGCGGCATTCGCGCTGTGCGCCAAGTGCGAACTCGAAGTGAAGGACCGCGAGGACGGGCTCGTCGCGGCCTTCTTCCGAACGCTCGCCGCCGAACTCCCTCAACTTGCCGGAGCCGCGCGCGCTCGGCCTTGGAGCTCCGTCGAAGCATCCGTGCAGGATCTCGCGAGCTTCGACGCGGTCGTGGCGTTCGGCCGGACCGAAACGCTCGCGACCGTTCGCAGCGCCTGCGCACCGCAGGCGCGGTTCGTCGGCTACGGCAGCCGCGCGAGCGCGGGATACGTCTGCGCGGAGACGCTGAGCGACGAACTGCGGGCGGAGGCCGTCGCCGCCGGTGCGGCCCGCGATCTCGTGCTCTACGATTCGGAGGGATGCCTATCCCTGCACGCGCTCTTTGCCGAACGCGGCGGAGGGATATCGCCGTTCGAGTTCGCGGGTATGCTCGGGCGCGCGGCCCGGTGCGCGACGCTTGAGTTTCCGGCCGCGCAAAGCGATCCCGCGGTTCTAGCCGCTCGCGGCGCCGCGCGCGATCTTGCGGAGTTTCGCGCCGCGGCCGGTACGGGCGCGGCCTTCGCGAACGAGGCCGTCGATTACGCCATCCTCTTCGATCCGCCCCGGGAGGCGCCGCCGCTCTTCATCCCGCGCACGCTCGGCGTGATCCCGGTCGAGGGGCCGGCCGAGGCGCTGGAATACCTGCAGCGGCACGGCCTCGAGCTCGAAGGCTTTGCACTCTCCGAGCCTCGCCCGGATCTCGTGCGTTTGGCGACCGATGCGGGCGCCGTCCGCTTGACGCGTTTTGGCGAGCTTCAACGCCCTCCGATCGGCGGCAACCACGGCGGGCGCCCGCGTGTTGTCGAGTTCGTCCGATGGATCGACAACGAACTGTGAACGACGATTCGCTCGAGGAACTCTGCACCGCCGTACCCGGCGCGCGAACCAACGCGCTGATGCCGGCTCTGCGCCGCTACGAATCGCGCAACGTCACGTACGTCGATCGCAACACGCCCGTCTTTTGGGAGTCGGCGCAGGGCGCAACCGTCACCGACGTAGACGGCAATCGCTACATCGACCTCACGGCGGCATTCGGCGTAGCCAATACCGGCCACAGCAACGCGCGCGTCGCCTCCGCGATCCACGATCAGGCTCGGCGTTTGATGCACGCGATGGGCGACGTGCACCCAACCGAAGTAAAGGTCAAGTTGCTCGAGACGCTCGCCACGATCGCGCCCCCCGGCCTCACGAAGACGTTTCTCGCTTCGTCGGGTGGCGAAGCGGTCGAGGCCGCGCTCAAGACGGCGATGCTCGCCACGGGAAAGCCGTCGTTCGCCGCATTCGGCGGCGCGTATCACGGGCTCTCGTTCGGAACGCTCGAAATCGCCGGCATCGAGAAGTTTCGCGCGCCGTTCGCAGGCGCGCTGCGCAATCGGGCGTTGCGCCTTACCTATCCGCGCGCAACCGCCGCACTCGACGAAGGCGCAGCCGCGGCACTTGACCAGACGCGCGGCGCGCTGCGCGGCCGCGACGACCTGGCGGCAGTCGTCGTCGAGCCGCTGCAGGGCCGAGGCGGGTGCATCGTTCCGCCGAAAGGGTATCTCGCCGGTCTGCGCGCGCTCTGCGACGAGCTGGGCATCCTCTTGATCTTCGACGAGATCTACACCGGCTTCGGCCGCACCGGCACGATGTTCGCGGCGCAGCACGAGAGCGTGGTCCCCGATATCCTGTGCGCCGGCAAGGCAATGGCCAACGGATTCCCCATCTCTGCGACGATCGCCAAGCCCCAGATCATGGATGCATGGCCGGTATCGCGCGGCGAGGCATTGCACACGTCGACGCATCTCGGGAACCCGATGGGCTGCGCCGCCGCGCTCGCCAACATCGCCGAGATCCAACGGCTCGATCTGCCGGCACGCGCGGGCCGACTGGGTTTGGCTCTCGCCTCGCGCCTTGACGCGTTGCGCGCGAGCGGCCACGTCACCGGCGTGCGCGGGCGCGGTTTGATGTGGGGCGTCGAGCTGCGCGACGGCGCATCCGCCGAGCGCGTCGTGAAGGCGGCGCTCAAGGCAGGCGTCATCGTGCTGCAGGCGGGTCCCGACGGTAACGTCCTCTCGATCACGCCGCCGCTCGTCATAACGCAACGGCAGCTCTTTCGCGCAATCGAGATCCTCGCCGATTGCATTCAGGATGACAGAAAGGAACCATTAGGATGACGCGTGTGCTGAGAGTCGGGATCGTCGGTTCGGGATTCGGCGCGGTAGCGCATCTGCCGGCGGTCGCGGCGCACCCCGGTTTGAAACCGGTGGCGTTGGCCTCACCCAACCGGGCTGCGGCGGTCGCGCGGGAAGGGCGCATCCCAAATGCGTTCCGCAGCTGCGCCGAGATGCTCGCGGGCTGCGAACTCGACGCCGTTATCGTGGCATCGCCGCCGTTCGCGCATTACGACGACGTCCTAGCCGCCCTGACAGCCGGCAAGCACGTCCTGTGCGAGAAGCCCTTCGCGCTCGACCTCGCGCAAGCCGAGGCGATGCTCGCAGCCTCGCGCGCGGCCGGAACGGCTTGCGGCATCGCGCACGAGTTCCGCTGGGTACCGCAGCGTGCGGCGATCGAGGAGCTCATCGTAAACGGCCACCTGTATCCGCTGCGCGAGTTGGAACTCACGCAGTTGAGCGGCATGCGCCGCGCCTCCCACGAACGCGAGGACGGCTGGATCTTTCGGAAAGCGACCGGCGGCGGCATCGCCGGTGCGCTGCTCTCGCACCTCGTCGACACGGCGAATTGGTGGGCCGGCCGGGCTCCGCTGCGCAGCACCGGATACCTCCGCACGGCGAATCCCGTCCGGCATGGCCCCGGAGGCGCCTTCACGACCGATGTGGACGATGGTGCGTTCGCTCTCCTGGATTACGGCGAGGGCCTGATCGCGCGCGTCACCGTCGATGCGACGACGGCGGTCGATTCCCTTACCCTCGGCGCGCACGCTGAGAACCGCACGGCCATCGCCAGCGGGACGAGTTTGGACGAGATGCGCCTCTTCGCCGTCGACCAGGGCGAGATGTCCGAACTCGAATGCACCTCGTCACCCTACGCGCGTTTCGCATCGCTCGGCGCTAACGTGCCGTTGCTCATGCAGCTCTACGACGAATGGATCTTGCAGATTCGGACCGGTGCGAGCGCGCTGCCGACCTTCGCCGAAGGAGTGCAGACCCAGCGCACGCTGGCGGCGGTCGGCTACGGCGTTTAACCCGAGGTGAAAATGGCGCATCCGCTTCCATGTGCCCCTTGGGGCCATGGCTGCTATTCTGCGCTGACGCGCAGAGCTAGGATCGCCGTGTCGTCGGTATGGGTCGGGTTGACGACCACCCGGCGATAGATCGCGAGCGCCGGATTGGGCGACGGCTCTCGTACCTCCGCTCGTATCGCTTCCCGCAGCAAGCGCTCGCCCTCCAAAGCGTTGCGATCGAACTCCGTCAAGCCGTCGGTGTAAAACACCGTCAGCGAGCCCGGGGGCAGGAGCGACGTGCATGCCGTACCGGGGGACTCATGCCGCATGCCGAGCGGAAGCCCCTCGGCGTCCAGGCTGCGAATCTCCCCCGTGGGCAGGCAGACGAGCGGCGCCGGATGGCCCGCCGTGCTGTACGCGATCGTGCGGGTTCGTGGATCGTAGAGGCCGCAACCGGCGGTTGCAATCCACTCCGGGCGCTGCATGCGCAGCAGCCGGTCGGCATGCTCCAACGCTGCCGACGGATCGCGGCCGTCGATCGCCGCGGAGCGCAACGCCTGGCGAATCTCGCCCATCACGATCGCCGCATCCAAGCCGTGCCCGACGACGTCGCCGATGGAGAGCGCGACCCGTCCGTCGGGAAGCGCGAACGCATCGTACCAATCGCCGCCGACGTGAACGCCGACGGCGGCAGGCACGTATGCCGTCGTAAAGACCGTGCCCTCGCTCACCGGTAGATCGCGCGGTAGAATCGCTTCTTGAAGCGTCTTCGCTACGTGGTGCTCGCGCTGATACCGCAATGCGTTTTCGAGCGCCGCTGCCGCGCGATGCGCGATCTCGGCGTAGAGCGGCAGCTCGCTCTGATGCAACCGCCGGTTCGGAGAGACGCAACCGAAACTGATGGCACCGATGCTGCGCCCGTGCGCGCGCAGCGGAACCACCAGCGCCGAGCGCAGGCCCAGCTCGCGCAAGAGCTCGTAATGTTCCGGCTTCGGAGCCGAAGCGAGCAACATCCCGTCGGTCACCTCCGGCATGAAGACGGGCTCGCCGGCGCGCAGCATCGCTGCGACGACCGGATCGGTTGTACGCAGCGGAAAGCGTTCGTGAATCCGGCGCAGGAGATCGGCATGGGCGGGCCGTGCATGCGCGATCGCAAGCGGCCGCAGGAGCTCGCCCTCGACGGCGACGACTTGGCAGTAGTCGGCGAGTGCCGGCACGACGGCGTGGGCGAGATTGTGCATGAGGAGGCTCGGGTCGAGCGATTCCCCGAGCGATCGCCCCAACTGGGCCAGAATCCGCAGTATATCCTCGGCACGCTTCTGATCGTGAATGTCGGTGCACGTCCCGAACCATCTGACGATGTGCCCATCGGTCGACCGTAACGGAACGGCGCGAGCCAAGAACCAGCGATGGGCCCCGTCGTACCGCCGGATGCGGAACTCGGCGTCAAAAAGATCCCCGGAGGCGAGCGTCTCCCGGCGCTTGGCAAGCACCGGCGGAAGGTCGTCGGGATGCACCGCAGCCTGCCAGCCATCTCCGAGGCACCGCTCGAGCGTCATGCCCGTATACTCGAACCAGCGCGTATTGAAGTAAGCGGCCCGGCCGCGTACCGTTGCGCTCCAGACGATCTGCGGAATCGCTTCAGCGAGCAGTCGGTACTCGCCGGTCAATTCAAACGGCCCCAAGCGTTCCGGCATCTCAATTCCAGGCTGCCGCCGAGGCGGCTGTGCTGCAAATCTACGGGCTCGGGTCGGCCACCGCCTTCGCAAGCGCGTGGTAGACGTCCAGCCTTCCACAGCCCTGTTTTGGGTCGTTGATGTTGTCGGCGGTCGAGCAGAGGTCCGTGAATACCTGCGACGCCGGCACGCCAACACCCAGGAGCAGCGCCGCCGCCCCGGCGACGTGCGGTGCCGCCTGCGACGTTCCCGCGATCAAGACGCGGCAGTCGGGCGTTCCCGTACCGGTTGGGTAGTCGCCGGTGCAGTTCGCGCTCGTATCCAAACTCGAATCGATGTTCTCGATCCAATGGAGGTCGTCCATATCGGTATTACTCGACGGGTCGCCGCCCGGGGCGACGAGCCCCCACTGTGGATTCGATGCATCGTAGTTCGAGTACGAGGCGACATACTCCGTGGCCGGCGCTGTCGCGTCGTTGAGCGCCGAGGCGCCGACCGCGATCACGCCCAGGTTCCCTGCCGGACAGTCGAGCGTCCTGCTGGTTTCGTTGCCCGCCGCCGCGACCACGACGACTCCCGCCGCGATCGCGTTCTCGATCGCATTCGATTCCGTCGGATCGGTCTGGGCGCAGGTCTGGCCCGAGTTCGGTGGGGATCCGAGGCTCAAGTTGATAACCCCCGCGCCGTGCGCCATCGCATCGGTGATGGCGCTGGCCTCGTCCGCGGTGTTCGCCTGGCATTGGGTGTTGGTCGAGCCCGGCGCGCAGCCGCCCGTCGGGGGAGTCGGGAAGATGCGGTAGATCATCAGCGGCGTGTTGTAGCCGGCGCCCGCGAAGCCAAGCGCGTTATCCGTGCCGGCGGCCGCGATGCCGGCGACGTTCGTGCCGTGGCCGTCGTAATCGGTGACGTACTGGCTCTGGGTCGCGACGCCGTTGAGGGTGATGTAGCATTGCGTGTAGACGACCTTACCGCTGCCGAGCTCCGGGTGCGTGAGATCGGCCCCGGTATCCACGATCGCGATCGGCGGGCCTTTGATCGCGCCGGGATAGATGGTGCCGGTCGTGTTCGCCTGGCTGTACCCCCAGGCTTGCCCGAGGCCGATCACGTGCATATCCCATTGACCGGGAATCCCCGCCGCCTCGTAGTACGGTGCCGCGGTCGGCGGGAAACCGTCGTAGTAGGGATCGTTCGGCACGAGCGCCGTCGTTGAAAGCGCCTGCCGGTACGAGATCCGCGAGACGCTGCGGACGCCCGGTGCCGCCGCTAGGCGAGCCATCGTCGCGGAGAGCTGCCCGGGGGCGATGTGAAGGATCTGCGTCACGGTGCCGAGGTGCGTGAACCGCAGCTCGCGCACGACCTGCGCGTTCGCCGCGGATTCGACGGTTTTAGCGCCGGCGAGGGACGACTGCGCCGAGCTCACGGCGAGCATATCCGGAACGTACCCGAGATGCACGGCCGCTCCTGGCGCGCGCCGCGCGCCCGCGCGGTCGGCGGCGCCGCCGACCGCGAAAGACATCGGGGAGGCGCCGCTGCTCGGGCAGCCCGCAGACGTCGGCGGCGGCGGTTGCGTTGGCATCGGCGTCGGCACCGGGGAACTCCCTCCCCCTCCACCGCCGCAGGCCGCCAACGCGAGCGTCGTCATCAGGGCCAGGGCTTTGGTTCGAACGATCGGTTTCACGACTGCGCACCTCATAGCGGCCTGGCACTCCGGGCCTTCGGTAGTTACGTTAGTTACGTTAGCGGCTAAGCGTTTTGTTCCCAATCCCTCAGCTGTTTCCACAGCACTCCCAGCGCGAAGGTCGTAGCTCGATCCTGAACGACCTCACGCTGCCCGCGCACCTCTAACTGAAACGTCCGTGCCCGCCCGTCGGCAGCGGCCACTCCCACGAAGACCAGGCCTACGGGCTTTCCGGGTACGCCACCCCCCGGACCTGCGATCCCGGTGGTGGCCAGACCGAGCTCTGCACCCAGACGGCGGCGCACGCCGAGTGCCATCTCGGCCGCAACCTCCGAGCTCACCGCCCCGTGCCTCTCGATATTCCGTTCGTCGACACCGAGCACCGTCGCCTTAACCGAGTTTTCATACGCGACGACTCCCCCGGCGAAGCTTGCCGAGGATCCGGGGACCGCCGTGAGCGCCGCGCAGATGCGGCCGCCCGTACAGGACTCCGCGACCGCCAGCCGCTGCCCGCGCGCTTGCAGCAGCCCATGGACCGCTCCGGCGAGCGTCTGCGCGTCGGCGCCGAAGACGTGGCCGGCCAAGCGTTCGCCGAGCTCGCGCCGCACGGGCTCGATGAGCGCCTCGGCGGCCGCGCGCGACGGTGCCTTTGCCATGATCTTCACGTCGCACCGGCCGGTGTGCGCGAGCACCGCGATCTTTGGGTTCTCGAGCGCTCGGAAGAGATCGTCGATGCGGTGGTCGATCTCCGATTCGGAGATGTTGATCGTGTGAAGCACGCTGGTATGGATGGCGTCGCGCATGCCGAAGCGCTCGCGCAGCCACGGCAGCAGCCGATCGGCCAGCATCGGTTTCATTTCGTGCGGCACGCCCGGCATGCAGGCGACGAACTTCCCGTCGGCGCGCGAGACGACGAAGCCCGCAGCCGTTCCGTTGGGGTTCTCCAGTACGTAGGCACCACGCGGCAGCATCGCTTGCTTGCGGTTGTTCTCGCGCATCGGCCGGCGCAATTGCTCGAAGAGCGCTTCGATCGCCCGCAGCGACGGCTCGTGCAGTTCCGCACGCAGACCCAGCACGTCGCAGACGCTCTCCTTCGTGAGATCGTCGACGGTCGGTCCGAGGCCGCCCGTCGTTACCACGCCGTCCGCATGCTCGAGCGCCGCGGCGATGGCCGCCGCGATGCGCGTGCGGTTGTCGCCGACGGCGCGCGTACCGTAGACGTCGATTCCGCAGGCGGCCATACGTTCGGCGACGTACGCGGTATTGGTATCCAGGAGCTGGCCGAGCAGCAGCTCGGTGCCGACGGCTACGAGCTCGACCGACGGCATTACGGTTTCTCCGCAGCGTGCGGCAGCATCCCGCGCAGTTCGTCTTCGAACCAGCGCGGATAGCCAACCGTGGCCTCCATCTCGAATCCGTCGGCCGCATCGATCATCGCTCGGCGGCGCACGCTCGACTCCTCGGGCGCCGGATGGCGGCGGCGAACGCGGGCGCGCTGCGTCGCCAGGCACTCGACGAAGCGCTCGAATTTCGCATCCATAACGCGCTGCAGCGCGAGCTTCAGCACCTTTCCGACGCGCGGCGCTAGGCCGGCGGTCGAGATCGCAATGCGAACCGGCCCGGCCTTTGCGATCGCGGCCATGGAGACGAACCCGTATGCCGGCTGATCGATGCAGCAGAGGAGAAATCCGCGTTCGTCGGCGAGGCGGCGCAGTCGCGCCGAAAGCTGCGCGTCTTGCGGCGTCGATATCACGAAAAACGCATCGCTCACCTCTTCGTCGCGCAGATTTGCGACGTCGCGTACCCAGCGCACGGTCGCGCCGGCCTCGCGCAACGCGGCTTCTTTTTCGATCGCCTCACGATCGCCGGACGCTCCGATCACCACGCACGTGCGCCCGGTCAGGTTGAGGCACACCGGGAAGAACGCTCTACTCATTCAGAAATCCACCGGCCGCAGGTAGAACTCATTGATCGCCGTGTTCGTGAGCATCGCCGTCGTCGGTAAGTGGCGCTTCCAGTGGGTCCCCTCGACTCGCCGGCGCACCAAGCGCACGTCGTCGGCTGCAAAGCCGCGCTCGATCAACTGCGCGTCCGAGTAACCGACGAGCGACTGGGCGAGAATCGCGTCGGCACGTGCGTAGGTGATGCCCAGATCGCCCTCGTCGGTTTGATCCGCTTCGAGATCGGCGCTGGGCGCCTTATCGACGAGCGCTTGCGGAACGCCGAGATACCGGGCGAGCTCCCATACTTGCGTCTTGAACAGGTCGCCGAGCGGATTGACCGGTGGAGTATCGTCGGCGTGCCACGTGAAATATCCGAGCAGACGTTCGGTCTTGTTTCCGGTTCCGACCGGCAGCGCGTCGAGTTTCGCCGATTGATCGAAAAGGATCAGCATCCGCACGCGCGCCATCACGTTCCCCCGGCGGCGCGCGTCGGCATCCGGCTCGAACTGCAGGTAACCGTCGACCGCGGCGGTGATCTCAATAGTCCGCTCGACGATCCCCAACGCCTCGACCACCGACCGCGCGTCGCTCAAACTCGAAGGGTTCGACGCGGCGTAAGGCATGCGGATCGCGTGCACGTTCTCCGGGCCCAGTGCCCGCGCGCAGAGAAAGGCCGTGACGGCGGAATCGACTCCGCCGGAGAGCCCGACGACGGCGCGCCCGATCGAGCGGCGCTCGCAAATCTCGTCGCGCAGAAAGGCCTCCAGCCAGCGCGCGGCGAGCCCCGCATTGAGCGATGGCGGCGCCGCGCCGCGGCCCTGCCCTTCAATGACCTGCAGCATCGCGTCCACCGCGTGGGATCGGCAACTCTTCGTCGAGCAGCAGATCGGGTAGGACCGCGCGCAGATCGCCCAGCAGCGGGAGGGTTGCCCGCGCCAGATCGATCTCGCGCGGGTCGATCTGCGCGCGCAGCACGAACGCTCCGAGAAGCGGTGCCGCAACGACGATGCCTCCCCAGGGGTCGACCACGCACGACGAACCGGTCATCCCCTTGCCGCCCTCGAACCCGGCGAGCCCCGCGTAGACGATGTAGACGCCGTGCTCGGCGGCCGTCGATTGAAGGATCGAGCGCCAGCGCACGACGCTCGCGAGCTCATCCCCCGATTCTACGCCCCGCCCCGGTGCCGCACTCGGCACGATCAGGAGGCGCGCGCCTTTGACCGCCGCCACCGTGGGTACGATCGAGTGCCAGATATCCTCGCATATAAGCATCGCCGCGCGCCCCAAGCGCGTTTCAAAAGTCTGCAGGCGCCGGCCGCGCGAGAGGAAGCGCTCTTCGTCGAATACGCCGTACGTCGGCAAGAAGAGCTTTCGATGCACGTGCAGTACATGCGCCGCCGTTCCCTCGACGTGCAGGTAGACGGCGCTGTTGTAATAGGTTCCCTCGAAGTTTTCGTAAAAGCCACAGGCGATATCGACCGCACGCCCGCCGTTTACGCCGCACCACGCACGTGCGAGGTCCGTCGCAAAGTTATCCGCAGCGAGCGCGAGCTCGTAGACCGCGCCTTCCAAGAAATACCCGGTGAGCGCCGCCTCCGGCAACACGACGAGATCGGTCGGCCGCTCGCCGATCTGCGCGAAAACCTCGCGCAACGCGTCGAGGTTTTCGCCATAGCGTCCCTTACGCGGCTTGGTCTGAACGATCGCGAGGTCGAACGGGCGCGCGCCGGGGCCCTCGCTACCGAGCGGTTCCACTGCGCGCAATCCCCGGCTCGAGCTCGACCGGCGTCCGCGCGAGCATCTGCGCCGCGCACTCCTCTGCGGGGTAGGTCCAAATCTCGGCCATCGTCGGGTGCAGATGCGGTATTCGCATGAACTCTTGCACGCTCGCACCGTAGTGCATCGCGACGACGACCTCGTGGATGAGATCGGAACCATACGCTCCGATGATGGCGGCGCCGAGAATCCGTCCGTCCAGCGGCGATGCCATCATCTTCACGAAGCCCTTGGTCTTCCCGAGGCATTGCGCCTTACCGTGCTCCGCGAACGCGTAGCGCCCCTTCACGTACGCGACCCCGGCCGCCAGCAGCTCGCGCTCCGTCATCCCCGCCACCGCAATCTGCGGTTCGCTGAAGATGGTATGCGTCTTCTGCAGATCGTAAACCGCGCGCTCCCGGCCGCCCAGCACCGCGTTGCGGGCCGCAATCTCACCTTCGTAGATCGCCACGTGCACCAGCAGATGTTTCCCGGTTACGTCGCCGACCGCGAAGACGTTGGGGTCGCCGGCGACGCGCATCGTATCGTCCACCTCGATTCCGGCGATCGGGTGATGCGAAATGCCGGCTTTGTCCAAGCCGAGGCCGGCAACGTTGGGGACGCGACCCAAACAGTAGAGGATCTCCTCGGCATCGATCTCGGCGTCGACGTCGCCGGTCCGCACGTGCACGACTTTCCTGCCGGCGCGCGCGCTCGCGCGCAGTACGCGGGTTCCCGTCAGCACCTCGATACCTTCCTCGCGAAAGTACGCCGTGAGCGCATCGCCGATATCGTGATCCTCGCCGGAGAGCAGATGGGGGCTGCGCAGCAGAATCGTCGTCTTCACTCCCATGCGGGCGAAGAACTGACCGAGCTCGCAGCCGATGTAGCCGCCGCCCAAGACGATCAGCGACTTTGGAAGCGTCCGTACATCGAGCGCGCCGTCGCTATCGATGAACCCCACTTGAGCGAGGCCCTCGATCGCCGGAGGCGCGACGACGCTCCCGGTTGCCACGATAAACTTCGGCGCCTCGAGAACCACGCCGTCGCCGACGTGCAGCACGTGGGGCGAGAGGAAGCGCGCCGGTCCTTCGTATAGCGGAAAATTACGGATCCCCTCGATGCGAAAGCCGGCGAACTCCTTGATGAGTTCGCGTTTGCGCAGCGCGACGTGCGGAAAGTCCACCGTAATCTCGCCTGCGTGGATGCCGAGCTCGGCGGCGTCGCGCATATCCTGCAGCGCGTCGCTGGACGCGAGCAGCGTCTTGCTGGGCATGCAGCCGCGCAGGATACAGAGCCCCCCGAGCGGCCCACGGTCGACCAGGGCTACGTCGGCACCGAGATCGCGGGCCGTGCGCGCGGCCGCGTACCCGGCCGAACCGGCGCCGACCACCACGAGATCGTGCCGGATAGGATTCATCTACGCGGACGCGCGGCGAGCCGGTGCACCGACTCGATGAAGCGCACGGTTCCGTCCGAGTGCATGACGATCGAGTGCGTCCGAGCGTTGTTGCCGAAGAAGCGCACGCCACGAACCAGATCGCCGTCCGTGATTCCGGTCGCGCAGAAGATCACGTTCTCGCCTTTAGCGAGATCGTCGATCGTCAGCACGCGCCCGAGGTCGCCGAAGCCCATCGCCTTCGCGCGCTCGGCCTCCTCCGGGTTACGCGGCTCGAGCCGCCCCATGAAGTTTCCACCCAAACACTTGATGGCCGCGGCGGCCAGCACGCCCTCCGGCGCCCCGCCGGTGCCCATCGCGACGTGTATGCCGGTACCCGGGACGGCGGTCGCGATGCACGCGTCGACGTCGCCGTCGGAGATCAGCTTGATGCGCGCGCCCGCTTCGCGAACCTCCGCAATGAGCTGCGCGTGCCGAGGGCGATCGAGGATGACGACGGTTACGTCGCTCAGCGGCTTCTCGAGCGCATTAGCGACCGCCTCGAGATTGTCGCGCACGCCGGCGTCGATGTGGACGAAGGGCGCGGCCTTCATGCCGACCGCCAACTTCTTCATGTACGAATCGGGAGCGTGCAGCAGCCCGCCGCGCTCGGAGATCGCCATCACCGCGATCGAATTGGGCAAGCCGTTGGCCACGAGGTTGGTGCCCTCGACGGGGTCGACCGCGATATCGACCGCGAAACCGCCGCGCCCCAGCTCTTCGCCGATGAAGAGCATCGGCGCTTCGTCGCGTTCGCCCTCGCCGATCACGATTCGCCCGGCAATATTCATGCAATTGAGCGTTTCGCGCATCCGCTCCACGGCGGCCCCGTCGGCGATGTCGCGTTCGCCTCGGCCCATCCAGCGAGAGGCCGCGAGCGCGGCGTTCTCCGTGACCTTCACGAAATCGAGCGACGTCACCGGGCTGTCGGGGGGCTGCATACTCGTGCTTGCCATAGAGGCAAGCTACAAGGGAAGCGGTATGATTCCTCTTAACCTCCTCTCTTCGTGCACGTACAACGTCAGCAACCCTCGCTCTCCCGGCCGCTCGCCGCCGGCGCGGCCTCGGCGTTCGCCGCCGGATGGGCGCCGCTCGCGGCCGTCCTGCTCGCCGGTGCGAGCCTCGGGTTCTTTGCGTGGTATGCGATCCTCGTACCGTTCCACGAGCCCGCGCTGCTCGACCTCGGCCTACCCGCCTTCGTGGTTATCGGGGCGCTGCTCGCCGTCTGGGCGTGGACCTCGTACGGCGCCTATTTCGCGCGGCGTACCGGGATCAAGTACGATCGAGCGCTCCAATACGACGCGGTCTCCTGGATCGCGTTCGTCCTGCTCTGGCTTTCTTTCGTCCTGCCGCTTACTGTGACGCGCGGCTCCGGCCTCTTCGTGGCCCTAATCGGAATCTTCGCGATCTGCAAGCTCTTGGTGGCCGCACGCTTCAACCAGACCGTGCGAGATGTCCTGGTCGATTTTACGACGACCCGCTTCGCCATCATCGTCATCGCCGAGCTCGCTGCGGTCATCATCGGCCAGCGAGCCGGCCAGCACGTGCAGGAATCGCGCAACCTGTTGCTGGCCGTATGGGGCCGCTGGGATGCCGTACACTACCTCTCGATCGCAACCGTCGGGTATCACGGCACCGATATGGCTTTCTTCCCGCTCTTCCCGGTTCTCATCGCTATCTTGGGCAAGCTCGTCGGTAACCACCTGGTCGCGGGGCTCGTCATATCGAACGCGGCATTCTTCTTCGGGCTGCTCTTCCTCTACAAGCTCGTCGAACACGAATTCGACCGTACGGTCGCGCGGCGAGCGATCTTCTACGTCTCGATCTTTCC
>JAKAPQ010000122.1 GCA_021806945.1 bacterium
TCGCCCGGGCCGATGCCGTGCGCGCGCAGGACGGCTGCGTAGCGCCGCGCCTGTTCCCAAAGTTCCGCGTAGGTGACGCGGCTTTCACCGAGCACGACGGCCGCCCGATCCGGGTGGCGGGCCGCCGATTCGGCGAGGATACTCGCAATCGAAAGCTCCATAGGGGCTTCTTTATCCACGGTACGGCCGCACTACTGCGCGAGCGTACCAGGTGAAGCCCCCGGATTCTCGGAACAACAAATGCTTCGCCCTCGTCTGGAGAGAATGGTACGTGTTCGGCCCGGGTCTGCTTTTCGTCGTTTCGGGGCCCTCCGGGGCGGGGAAAGATACTCTCGTCGACGCGCTGCGAGCCCGTATGCCCCGCCTACGCTACTCGGTTTCGGCGACGACGCGGGAGGCTCGTCCGGGCGAACGTGAGGGGGAGCACTACTTTTTTCTGGCGCGGGCGGAGTTCGAGCGGCGCCGGGCCTCCCGCGGCTTTCTCGAATGGCGCGAGTACAACGGCAATTTCTACGGAACGCCACGAGATTTCGTCGAGCGAACGCTGACTCAGGGATACGATCTCATCATGAAGCCCGAGGTCAACGGAGCCTTATCTATCAAGGGCACGTTCCCGGATGCGGTCTTGATATTTTTGCTGCCGGATCGCTTTTCGCACTTGCGCGCGCGCCTGCTGGCGAGACGAACCGAGACCAATGAAGAGATCGCTCGCCGTTTGGCGATCGCCCACGAAGAAGTGAAATTCATCCGAAGTTTCGACTATATTGTCATCAACGAAGAGCGCCGATCCGAGGAAGCGGTGCGAGACCTGCACTCGATCCTGCAGGCCGAAAAATTCCGCATCCATCGGTTCAGCGACGATTCACTAAGGAAAATGGAAGACTCATAAATGACGAAAACCGTCTTTGGCGACCTCAGCTCCCTGCTCGAACACGTCGACTCCAAGTTCAGCTTGGTGAACGTCGTGACGAAACGTGCCAAACAACTCAACAACGGCGCTCCACCGCTTACGGAGGACGTCAATCCCAACAAGCCGGTGTCGACCGCGTTCAACGAAGTAGCAGAAGGGAAGATCCCATACCACCGCAGCAAGGAAGGCGTCAAGTAGACGGTTTCTGAGGGTAGACGATGTGCGGGATAGTCGGATATATCGGGTACCGCGATAGCGTTCCGATTATAATGGAGGCGCTCGCGCGCCTGGAGTATCGCGGATACGATAGTGCCGGCATCGCCGTGATCGATGCCGGCGGCGCGCTTTCCGGAAGCAAGGCAGAGGGGAAACTCAAGCGGCTTGCGGAGCGTTTGCGCGATGGAGAACGACTCTCCGGTACCGTCGGGGTGGGACACACGCGCTGGGCGACGCACGGGCGGCCGTCGGATGCAAACGCACATCCGCACATGGACTGCACCGGCCGGATCGCCGTCGTTCACAACGGTATCATCGAAAACTACGCGGCCCTGCGCTCGCGCCTCGTCGAGCTCGGTCATATGTTCAAGAGCGAAACGGATACCGAGGTGTTGGCGCACCTCGTCGAGATGCATTACGACGGAGACCTGGAACGAGCGGTCCGCCAAACGCTGCAAGAGGTTCGCGGCGCATACGCGCTCGGCATCATCAGTTCGGACGATCCCGAGCATCTCACGTTCGCGCGCAACGGCGCGAGCCCGCTCGTGCTGGGGATCGGCGACGGGGAGATGTTCGTCGCTTCGGACACGCCGGCTATCCTGCAATATACCCGCAAGGAGATCATTTTGCAGGAGGGAGAGATGGTCGTTGTCGGCCGCGACGGCTATCGCCTCAGCGACTACGAAGGTAAGCCCGTGCAGCGCGACGTCCTCCAGGTGACGTGGGACGCAAGCTCCGCCGAGAAGAGCGGCTTCAAGCACTTCATGCTCAAGGAGATCTACGAGCAGCCCAACGTCATCAAAGAAACGCTCGCCGGGCGCATCGACGAACGCAACGACGTGCGCTTGGCCGGGGAGATCGGGATCGACGAGAGCGAGCTCGCGCGCATCTCCAAGATCGCCATTACGGGCTGCGGTACGGCCTACCACGCGGGCGCCGTCGGCATGTACCTTCTGCGATCGCTCGTGCATTTGCCGGTCGAGATGGAGCTGGCGAGCGAGTTTCGCTATGGCGATCCCGTCATCGATCCGACGGCCCTCACGATCGCCATGTCCCAGTCCGGCGAGACCGCGGATACGATCGAAGCGGTAAAGATGGCCAAGGGGGCCGGCAGCATGGTCCTCGGTATCTGCAACGTCCTCGGCTCGCACCTGACCCGCGTGGCAGACGGTATGCTTTTCACGCGCGGCGGCCCCGAGATCGGCGTTGCCGCAACCAAGACGTACGTCTCGCAGGTCACGGCGATGACCCTCTTCGCGCTCTATCTCGCGCGCCTGCGCGGGAGCGCGCCTATCGAGCGCCTGCGAGAGATTGCTGACAATACGAAATTGCTGCCGGCCTGCGTGGACGTCGCGCTCAACACCTGCGACGACATCAAGCGCGTCGCAGCGAGGTTACGCAAGAGCAACTCCGTCCTCTTCATCGGCCGTTATGTCAATTTCCCAACGGCGCTCGAGGGCGCGCTCAAACTGAAGGAGATCTCCTACATTCACGCCGAGGGTTATGCCGCGGGCGAGATGAAGCACGGTCCCATCGCGTTACTCGATCCAAGCGTTCCCGTCGTGGGCATCATGACCGACGGCCGCGTGCGCGAGAAGATTCTCTCTAACCTCGCCGAGTCGAAGGCACGCGAAGCACCGATCATCGTGGTTGCGAACTACGGCGATCGGGAGGCTGCCGCAATCGCCGACCACGTCTTCTGGGTTCCGCGGGTCGACGAGCTGCTCTCGCCCATCGTCAACGTCATTCCGCTGCAGTTACTCGCCTACCACATCGCCGATATGGAAGGCAAGGACGTCGATCAACCGCGAAACCTAGCCAAGACCGTAACCGTCGAATAGAACGAGGCCCGCATGATCCGTGCTGACGGCCGAGAGCGGGAGCAGATGCGCCCCGTGACGATCGAGCCGAACTATCTGCGCTTTGCCGAGGGCAGCGCGCTCATCTCCATTGGAGAGACCCGCGTGCTTTGCGCGGCGTCGATAGAAGATCGCGTTCCCTCTTGGATGAGGGGTAAGGGCACCGGTTGGGTCACGGCCGAGTATGCGATGCTTCCGCGGGCTACCCAGGAACGGACCGCCAGGGAGTCCGTACGAGGCAGAATCGGCGGGCGCACCCACGAGATCCAGCGCATCATCGGGCGTGCCTTACGGGCTGTAACGGATATGGCAAAGTTGGGCGAGCGCACCGTCTTCCTGGACTGCGACGTCCTTCAAGCCGATGGCGGGACGCGTACTGCCGCGGTGACCGGGGCCTACGTCGCGCTCGCACTCGCACTCGCCAAGAGATTCGATCCCAGCCGTACGGCCGCGTGGCCGCTAGCCGGAAAGATCGCGGCGACCAGCGTGGGGATCGTCGCGGGCGTTCCGCTGCTCGACCTCGCATACGAAGAAGACAGCAGGGCGGCGGTCGATATGAACGTCGCGATGACCGATTCCGGAAAGTTCGTGGAGATTCAGGGGACTGCCGAGGCGCTGCCGTTCTCACGTAGCGAGCTCGACGCGTTGTTGAACCTCGCGGAGACGGGCATCCGTTCGCTTCACTCGGCGCAGCAGGCGGTGCTCGAACCCGCCGGCCTCCCGACGGATCCGCATGCCCGATAGCAAAGCTCTACGATCGCTGGTCCTCCGCGTTGGCAAGTTCTACATCACCGACAAAGCGATGAAACGGGCCCAGAAGCGAATGGTCGACCTGATCGCTCGCGAGGCGGACGAGGAGGGAGATCGGCAAACGTATGCCGCGGCCGTTCGGCGGTACTTCACCGGTTTCGAGGCCGAAGCGCGCGGTCATCTGCGGGCAGTAGACAGGCGTCTCGAACAGGTCGACCAAGTCCGCTTCAATCTTGCGGCCGAGCGCGGCGTTACGGCGCGCCGCATCGAGTCGACGCGGGAGGTTTTGGAGGAACTCGACCGCATCTCGGAGAGCTAACCTCATGCTTGCACAGGGCGGCACTTCCGTATGAAGATGCTCGAGGATGTCGGGCGCAAGACCAACGACTTCCTGGAATACGCCGGCGGCATCGCGTTGCTGGGCGCGGAGACCGCCGGCTCCATCGTGCGCTTGCGCATCCGGGTTGGGGAGACCGTCAATCAGTGCTACCTGCTCGGCGTTCAATCGATCTCGATCGTCCTGCTGACCGCGTTGTTCACCGGGATGGTCTTCTCGCTCGAGTCGGCCGAGCAGGCCGTGCAGTTCGGGATCGGGAGTTTGGTAGGCGGCGCGGTGGCCTACACATCGGTGCGCGAGCTCGGGCCGATGCTCTCGGCGGTCGTCGTAGCCGGGCGGGTCGGCGCCGCTATCGCTGCCGAGATCGGGTCGATGGTCGTCACCGAACAGGTTGAGGCGCTGCAGTCGCTCGGACTGTCGCCGACGCGCTTCTTGGTCGTTCCTCGTCTGCTGGCGCTGGTTCTTATGCTGCCGCTGTTGGCGATCGTTGCGGACGTGGTGTCGGTGTACGGCGGCATGTGGATCGCACAGAGTTACGCGCACATCAGCAACGACGTCTTTATTTCGTCGGCCCGGCAGGCGATCGGCTTCTCCGACGTCATCAAGGGTCTCCTCAAGTCGCTGGTCTTCGCCGTCATCATTGCCATGGTCGGTTCGTATCAAGGCCTAACGACGCGCGGCGGCGCTGCGGGCGTCGGCAAGTCGACGACCGGGGCAGTCGTGCTCTCGATCATCCTGATCTTCATCACAAATTTCGTACTCTCGTACCTCCTCTACGGAACTTCGTAGGCGCGTCCGTGGCAAAGTTGATTGCCAAACTCGACGACGTCACCATGCGCTACGGCGATCGGGTGATTTTGGAGAACTGTTCCTTGGATATCGTCGAAGGCGCGATAACGTGCATCATCGGCCTTTCCGGCGCCGGTAAATCCACGATATTGCGTTTGCTCGACGCGCTGCGCAAGCCCGACTCCGGCCACGTCTACGTCAAAGAGCGGGATATCTGCCACCTCCCAGAGAGCGAGCTCGTCGCGATGCGCTCGGAGATTGGGTTCGCTTTCCAATTCGCGGCGCTTCTCGACAGCCTGTCCGTCGGAGAGAACGTCGCGCTGGCGCTGCGGGAACATTCGTCCTTGACGAACGCAGAGATAGGGAGGCGCGCGCTGGACACTCTCGAAAGCGTGGGGCTCGCGCACGCCTACGACCTATTGCCGAGCGAGCTCTCCGGCGGCATGCTCAAGCGCGCGGGATTCGCGCGAGCGGTCGTGACCAATCCGGATCTGGTCTTATTCGACGAGCCTACCACGGGCCTCGACCCGATCGTCACCCACTTGCTGACGGACATCATAAAACGCTTGCGCGAGCAGCTCAATGCGACGGCCGTCGTCATCTCGCATGATTTGCACTCGATCTATCGGATGGCCGATTACGTCGCGATGCTCTTTGAAGGGGCGATCATCGAATATGGCTCGGTTCGCGAGATCCGGCGTTCCGCCAACCCGATCGTTCAGCAGTTTCTCCAAGGCAGCGAGGTGGGGCCGATACCGCTCTGACGGCTTTCCCCGTGCCGGGGATCCGGTTCGGGGTAAGCCGTTCGCGGGGGCCCGCGAGGCTAATGGCGTAAGGAGTCTATAGCCATGTCAAAGCAAGCGCAAGTCGGCATCTTCACTATCCTCGGGCTGCTGCTGCTCTTCGGCATGTTTTACGTCATAACGGACTTTGGGACGCGTCATACCGGCTACCGCCTAGGGGTGCATTTTGCGACCGCATCCGGGCTGCCGACCGGGGCCCTCGTGTATTTCAGCGGCGTGACGGTCGGGTCGGTCGATTCCATCGAACTGCTGCCCGACAACACGGTCGACGTAATCCTGGCCATAAATCGTGACGTCGAGATCCCGCGCGCGTCGAAGTTTCTTATCCAGACGCCGCTTACCGGCTCGCCGGCGCTCCTGATCGTGCCCCCGAAGCCCGGACGGATGGCGGGGCAGTCGGAGGCTTTGGAGAGCAACGCCGAGCCGATGTGGCCTCGGCACGTCTTGCCCATAGCCAGGCAACCGGTCGGCCGGAGTAACGCAACCGCGGCCGATCTCATGGAAGAAGGGCAAGGCGAGATCCGCCGGCTCGATGCGATGCTCTCCGACCTTCAAGAGCGCGAACCGATCTTGCTGCAATCGCTGCAGCAGACGCTCGATAATGCGAACCACGTCTCGGCTACCGTCGATACGGCTGCGGGGCAGCTCGCGGTCCAATCCAAGCAGATCGCCGACGCGCTGTCGATTAGCCTCAACCAGGCCAGTTCGAACGTCTTGCAGATGACGGGGACGTTGAACTCGACCGTCGGGCGAAACTCCAAGCACGTCGACAAGCTTATCTCGTCGCTCAACAGCACCGCGGTCGCCCTGAACCAATCGGTCGACGCGCTGCGAGGGTTAGCCACGAACCGGCGTCTGAAAAAGAATATCGCCGACACCACGCAAAACATCGCCGATCTAACGCAGGCGATGGCGGCCTTGACGCAAGACCTCCGTACGGTTACGGGCAATCCGCAGACGCAGGCGCAGATGCGCGACAGCGTGGCGCAGTTGGACGCGGCCACGCAGAAGGCGAACTCGCTGCTCGAGACGCTCGGCGGGCGATC
>JAKAPQ010000123.1 GCA_021806945.1 bacterium
GGCGCTGCTCCGAAACGTTCGTATAATTCCAAGAGCCGTCGCTCGCCGGTAAACGCTCCCGCGATCTGGGCGCGCAGGTCGCCGGAGCGTGCCTGCGGCGTCCGCGAGTTGGCGCGAAAGAGTGCGACCGTCGCCGCGACGATTTCGTCGCGCTCGACAAGGCGCGTCGGCGGTACGATGAGGCCTTCGGCGAAGAGATCCTGGGCGTCGGCGGACATCGAGCCGGGAGCCATTCCGCCCACGTCGGCATGGTGCGCTTTATTGGCCGCGTAGCCGGCGAGCGCACCGCGGAAGAAGATCGGGCGTACGACGGTGACGTCGTTGAGATGCGTTCCGGAGACGTACGGATCGTTGACGACCCACATCTCGCCTTCCCGGACGCCGCCGCACTCCTCTCGAATCGTTCGCAGCGTTTCCCGCAGCCCCCAGGGCAGCGAGCCGAGATGCACGGGAATGTGCTCGGCTTGTGCCGTCAAGCGGCCGTGGCGGTCGAAGAGCGCGCACGAGTGGTCGAGGCGCTCCTTGATGTTGGGCGAGTAGGCGCTGTTGCGCACCGCGATGCCCATCTCTTCGCTCGCATAGATGAGCGAGCTCTTGACGAGCTCAGTTGCGATTGGGTCGATCAGCATCCCGGTACCCTTCGAATCCTGCATAACGAATCAGCGCTTCGAACGGGCCGCCGAACGCGAACGCGTCGCGCCAAAGCTGCCGCGCCCGGCGCAGGTCCTCCGCGTACTCGCGCTCGGCCCGCCGTAGCATTAAGTGGGCGCCGCGTTTGCGCGCGAGGTCCCGCAGCAGGGCGCAATCGTGCACGCTGCCGAGCGCGTCTTGGATCTCGACCAGCTGCGTGGCCGCCGGTTGCATCTGCGGCAGCTCGCGAGCGAAACCCTCGAGCGCGTAGCGCATGCGCTTGCACGCGATCCGCAACGCGTGGAGGCGGGCTTCATCTTCGGAAAGGATCGCGATACCCGCGGCCAAGCACTCGGCAAACCGAATCGCAACGACGCGGCCCGTCGCTTCGAACGGATCGCGCGCGTCTTCGAAGTCGACGCTGCGGGCGCTCACGCGCCAAGCTCCGCACGCCCGCGACGCAGCGCCTTCTCGAGCCGTCTGAGGGCGCGTCCGCGGCGTTTGCGTACGGCGCGTGCGAGGCCGTCCAATTCCGCGCGTTCCCTTCCGTCCGCAGCGGCGCGATAGCCATCCAGGCGCTCGAGCAGTACGTCCGCATCGCGCGCGCGCGCGCACAGGTCCCTCGCGGCTTTGACGCGAGCCCTTAGGTCTACGGCGTGCGGGAGACAACCGGCAAGATCCCCGAGCGCCGCGTGCAAGCGCGCCAGCGCGATCCGCGCCGCGTGCAGCCGCCGCGCCGAGCGCGGTCTCTCGTGCAGGCTGCGCAAGGCATCCTCGGCGGCCTCACTTTGCGTACGGATCAGCGCGCCGCCCCACGCGCGGACGGCTTCAGCGAGCGGCATGCGATCCGCGTTCCAACCGCAGATACTCGCCGTCGTCTCGCGCGCTCCAACCCGGCGGCACGTAGCCGCACGCGTCGTACTGTTCGACGAAGGCCGGGCCGTCTATGGTGGCGCCGCGCGCCACGCCGTCGCGCGCGTAGACCGGGGCTTCGACGAAGCCACCCTCCAGCCAGAGCTTTCGCGACGCGGCCGGAGCGCCGGTCCGTGCGCGCGCGGTTACGGGCCGACGCACGCGCTCCGACAACGTTCCGATCGCCGTCGATCGCGCGTTGACGATCTCGACCGTCTCTTCGGGCACCGCATAACCGTATCGTTGCCGGTGCCTTTCGTGGAAAGCGGCGATCAGCGCTCGGATCGTTGGCTCGTGCGGGAGGCCGATCTCGAAACTCTGTCCGCGGTAGCGCGCGTCGTACTCGCGAGCAAAAGAGATCGCGTCCTCCGCAACGCCCTGCTC
Organism: bacterium; assembly: GCA_021806945.1. Classification (GTDB taxonomy): domain Bacteria; phylum Vulcanimicrobiota; class Vulcanimicrobiia; order Vulcanimicrobiales; family Vulcanimicrobiaceae; genus JAJYFL01. The sequence continues at coordinate 1,927 of JAKAPQ010000123.1, forward strand.
TCGTAAGGTACGCCGCCCGTCGTCTTCGAGGCGTGCGAAGAGCCTCTCGAGGTCGCCGACGTCCAGTTGTTCCGCCTCCCTTAGGACCGGCGCAACAGCCCGCGCACGCAGTTCGGCTACGAGTAAGCCGTGAGCGGAGTAGAGGCCGGGATGGCGGGGAACGAAGACGCGCGCGATGCCGAGCTCTTCGGCGAGCGCACAACCGTGCAGCGGGCCGTTGCCGCCGAACGCGATCATCGTGAAATCGCGCGGATCCAATCCGCGTTCGATCGTAACGATGCGCAAGATCTTGGCCATCTGGGCATCGACGATTTCGACGATGCCGGCGGCGGTCTCGCAGGGCGTCATTCCTAGCCGCTCGGCGAGCTTTGCGATGGCTGCCTGCGCGCGGCGCGCGTCGATCGGGAAAGTGCCGCCCAGCAGGTGCGTTTGGTTCAGGCGCCCGAGCACGACGTTCGCGTCGGTAACCGTCGCACGCTCCGAGCGGCCGTAACACGCCGGGCCAGGATCCGCTCCGGCGGAGACCGGGCCGACGCAAAGCGAACCGCCGTCGTCGATCCACGCGATCGTTCCGCCGCCAGCGCTGATCTCGGCCAGATCGACGAAGGGGAAGCGAACGGGGTACCCGCTCCCCTTGACGGCGCGTCCGCCGTGCGTCATGCCGGCCGCTTCGAACTCCCCTACGACCTGCACGACGCCGTCGAGGACCGTGCCTGCCTTCGCGGTGGTGCCGCCCATATCGAACGAGAGCAGGCGGCGCATGCCGAGGGAGCGGCCGGCACTCGCCGCAGCGATGACGCCGCTCGCGGGTCCGCTTTCGATGATGCTTGCCGGACGGCTTGCGGCGCGGCGGGCGGTAGCCATGCCGCCGTCGCTCTGCATGACGTAGAGGGGCGCATCGACACGGCGCTGCCGCAGCCCGTCGGCGAGCCGGTCGACGTACCTACGAACGATCGGCAGCAGCGCTGCGTTCACGATCGCCGTCGAAAAACGCTCGTACTCGCGGTACTCGGGATCGATCTCCGAAGATCGCGCGATCGCGATATTCGGAAGCGCGCTTGCGATCGCATCGGCCAAGCGGCGCTCGTGCGCGTCGTTCGCGTAGCTGTGCAGCAATCCGATCGCGACGGCAACCACTCCGCGTGCGCGCAGTTCGCCGACGACGCGTTCGATCTCGGCATCGTCGAGTGGAACGATCGCGTCGCCGCGATAGTCGACGCGTTCCCTCACGGCGATGCAGTCTTCACGTGCTACGAGCGGATGCGGTCGCTTGACGAAGAGGTTGTAGACCTCGCTGCGGTTCTGGCGGCCGATCTCGATGACATCGCGGAACCCGTGCGTGGTGACGAACGCAACGTGTGGAAGTTCGAGATGCATCTGTCCGAGCAGTGCGTTGGTCGCGATGGTGGTAGAGTGCGAGAGGAACTCGACGACCGGTCTTTGCGCGTGGCGTGCGAAGAGCGCATCGAGCGCCTCCAACACACCAAGTTCAGGGGCGCGTGGAGTCGTGGCGACCTTGAGTGCGGTCAGATCGCCCGTATGCGTGTCGACGGCGACGAGATCGGTGAACGTTCCCCCGACGTCGATCCCGACGCGCAGTGTGACTGGCATCGTTGCGGTGGTTCAACGGGCGTTGCGGCAGGCCTCGGGCACTGCGAGCCTCCCGCAGCGGAGCATTGACATCGAACATATGTTCGATTATGATGGTCTCCCATGGCACTGACGGCCCCCTCCGCAACCGCCCGGTCCGAGGCCTTTCAGGTCCTGAAGGCGAGCCTGGATATGCGCTCGGCGACGGCCGCGGAGGGCGAGGCGATCCTGCCCAGCGGCTTCGCGGAGCTCGACCGCGCCCTTTGCGGAGGGCTGCCGCGGGGCGGGATCGCCATCCTCGAAGGGAATCCGAGCTCGGGGCGGATGGCCATCGCCGCACGTTTCCTGGCGCAGGCGACGGCGCGCGGGCTGGCTGCGGCCATCGACGACGGGCGTCTCTATCCGCCCGATCTCGCGCGGGCGGGCGTGGCGCTAGAGCGGCTGCTGGTGGTTCGGGCTGAACGCCCGCTCGAGATTGCGCGCGCGGCCGATATTCTGCTGCGCTCGCGAGCCTTCGGCGTGGTGCTCCTCCCGCAGGCGCCGTTACGGACGGTGCTCTGGTCTCGCCTTCGGGATCTCGCGCAGAAGGCCGCCGCGCTGCTCCTCGTCGTCGGCACGCAGGCGGAGAGCGATCTCGCGTCGTTTGCGAGCGCGCGCCTGCATTGTAGGATCGAGCGCGTTTCGTGGACCGGCGCGCCGGGGCCGTTCTGCGAACTCGCGGGATACGAGATCGGCGCGCGCGTGCTCAAGCGGCGGCGCGCGATACCGGGCACGGTCGTGTGCGTGCGCGCGCTCGCAAAGCGCGGCGGCGCGCTTTAACTGCGCCGGCGTCACGGTGTTGCTCTGCATCGAGGTCCCAGGTTTTGCGGTGGCCGTTACCCGCACGCGCGAGGTATGGAACGCCATGCTCGATGCCCTCGACGCTCTCTCGCCGCTCGTCGACGATCTGGCCGAAGGCACGACCTACCTCGATATGCGCGGCATCGACGGCGCGCCCGGCGACTGGGTGCGGCGCGCGCACGGCGCCCTCGCGGAGTTCGGCCTTCCGCTACGAGTCGGCGTCGCCGCGAACAAGTTCGTCGCGCGCGCGGCGGCGAGCGTACGTGACGGATGCATCTGCGAACCGGGAGACGAGCGGGCGCTGCTCGCACCGCTGCCGCTCGATCTGCTCGGGCTCGATCCGCCGACGCTGGAACGGTTGCACCTTTTCGGCGTTCGTACCCTCGGAGAACTGGCAGGCCTGCCGCACGGTCCGTTCGTGCGGCGTTTCGGCCGCGCGGCGTCGCTTTGGCACGCGCACGCCTGCGGCGTCGACCCGGAACCGGTCTTTCCGCGCGCTCGCGAACTACAGATCGACGCGTCGCTCTACGGCGAGGGTACGGCGGAGCGTGCGGAGCAGGTGTATTTCGCGCTACGTCTGCTCGTCGAGCGCGTCTGCTGCGATCTCTCCCGCGCGGGGAAGGCCGCGGCGCTGTTGCAGGCGACTCTCGAATGTGAGAACGGCGACATACGCGAGTGGCAGGTTGGGCTAGCGCGAGCGACGAGCGATCCGCGTGCGATGCTGGACGTTCTGCGCGCGAAGATCGAAGGCGCGTCCTTCGGCGCTCCGCTATCCGGCTTGCATCTGCGCGCGGCACGGTTGGAAGAGGGCGGCACGCCGGCCGCGCTCTTTGCGTGCAGCGAACCAGATCCACAGGCCGTGGCTGTGGCGCTCGCGCGGCTGGAGGCGGTATTGGGTGCGAGCGGTTCCCGCGCGCGCGTCGTGCCGGCGCGCCGCGTGGAGGCGCGTTTCGTGTACGACGTATTCCTCCCACCGGCGTCTTTTGCGTACGACGCTCTTGCGGAGCCGGTCGCACCGTCTACCGTTCCGCAGTTGCGCTTGCTCGCGGTACGCGAGATCGACGTCGTGCTCCGCGGTAACGCGCCGTCGTTCGTCGATTCTCCGCCGCGAGCGGTGATCGACTGCGCGGGGCCGTGGCGTATCGATGAAGGTTGGTTCGATACGCCCGTCGCACGCGACGAGTTCGACGTTCTTCTCGAAGACGGCGCGCTCTATCGCATCTATCGCCAAGGCGAGCGCTGGTACGTGCGGGGGACCTATGATTGATTGGCTTGAATGAATACGCCGAGCTTCACTGCTGGTCGAATTTTACGTTTCTCGAGGGTGGGTCGCATCCCGAAGATCTGGTCGACCGGGCGTTGGAACTCGGACTGAGAGCGCTGGCGCTGACCGATCGCGACGGCCTCTATGCTGCGGTACGCTTCTCCAAGCACGCGAAGGCACGCGGCCTACCGGCGATCGTCGGAAGCGAGCTCGCCTTCGAAGACGGCGGCCGCATCGTGCTGCTGGTCGAAAACGAGCGGGGGTATGCCAACCTCTGCGAACTTATATCGCTCGCCCAGTTACGAGGAAGCAAAGGCGACGCGCGCCTGCGGGTCGAGGATTTCGACGGGCGGGCCGAAGGGATCGTGCTCGTCTCCGGCGGTGCGGGCGGTGCGATCGAGCGGGCGCTGCTCCGCGGCGAGCGGGCGGAAGCCGTTCGACTAGCTTCGACGTTACGCGACCTCTTCGGCGAGCGTTTGTACTTGGAACTGCAGATGCACTTGCACCCCGCCGACGCGCGCCGCTGTAACGCGGTGCTCGAACTCGCGCGCGATCTACAGGTATCGTGCGTTGCGACTAACGGCGTCGTCTACGCGCGCAAGAGCGACGCGCGCCTGGCCGACGTCCTGCTCTGCATCAAGCACAAAACGAATCTCTCCCACGCGCGCGCAAAAACGCTGCTGCGCCCCAACGCGGAGTACCACCTCAAAGAACCGCGCATGATGGCGCAGATCTTTGCCGGCCATCCAAAAACCATCGCCAACGCGGTGGCGATAGCCGAGCGATGCGCGTTTCGTCTCGATCGCCTCGACGGGCAGTTTCCACTGTTTCCGGTTCCCATAGGATATACGCGGCAACGTTACCTGCGCGAACTCGTCTATCGCGGTGCGGCCGAACGCTATGGAAGCGCGTTCGCTCCGGAAGTCGAACGTCAGATCGAGTACGAATTGGGGATCGTCGCGAAGCTCGATCTGGCCGGCTACTTCTTGATCGTATGGGATATCGTGCGCGCGGCCGGCGAGATGGGCGTACTCTGCCA
>JAKAPQ010000124.1 GCA_021806945.1 bacterium
GCGGGCGCGCTGAACGTCGCGCACGACGGCCTCGAGCGCATCGATGTATTCGAGGAACCGCTCGCGCCCGCCGTCGGTGATGCGCACGATCGTCTGCGGGCGGCCTATCCCCTTGACGCGGCGCATCTCGACGATCGCCATCTCCGCCAGGGCGTGCAGGTGGCGGTTGAGGTTCCCGTCCGTCAGATCGCAGGCATCCTGCAGTTGCGTGAACGAGACGCCGTCCGGGTGGGCGACGAGCGTACTGCAGATCGCGAGACGGCCGCGCTCGTGAAAGACGCGGTCGAGCGCCGAGAAGGCAGGGAGCGTGCCGCTCACGCGCGCACCGTTCGTTCGCGCATCACGAGATAACCGATGGCCAGCTGCCCGAGCCCGAAGCCCAGCGGAAGCGTCCACCATGCGAGCGCGAGGCGAGCCGGAACGAAGAGCAACCCGATGCCGATCAGCAGGAACGCGGCGGCGATCGGCACCACGCCGCGCGGAATCATCGTGCGCGACGCGAAGAGCCCGACGCCGTAACATCCGTACCACAGGCCCGGCAGTAAGCCGAACGAGTCCGCCCGTAGCAGCGCGAACGAGAGCGCCGCGCTGATCGCGACCGCGGGCAGGATCGAGAAGCCGACCGTGGCGGTCTGCCAGCGGTCGCGCGCCGTTGCGTCGTTCACGAACCAGTGGGCGATGGCACCGTAGTTGATCGCGACGGCGGCGGAGCAGCAGACGAGCCAGATCGCGAAGTAGAGATGACCTTCGAGAACGGTATGCGGCACCGGAACGAGGAGCCACTGCACGATCCCGGCGACGCCCGCGAAGACGCCCGAGAGCGCCGCCGCGATCCCGGAGTACCCCTTGAAGCGCTGCACCGTTGCCAAGCGCTCGCGCACTTCAGCGATGTCGGCGAGCGCGCGTTCCAGATCGCTCATCATCTATTACTTTGTATCACAAAGTACGGAGCCGGGGCAAGCTTACAGGGTGCGGCGGCCTTCGAGCGCCTTCGCAAGGGTCACTTCGTCGGCGTAGTCGAGATCGCCGCCGATCGGCAAGCCGTACGCCAGCCGCGTCACGGTTACGCCCAGCGGCACGAGCAGGCGAGAGAGATAGAGCGCGGTGGCCTCGCCTTCCGCGTTCGGGTTGGTGGCGATGACGATCTCCTGGGGCCGCTCCGAGCCGACGCGATCGATCAGCTGCTTGACCCGCAGCTGCCCGGGACCGATGCCGTCCATCGGCGAGATGAGCCCCCCGAGCACGTGGTAGCGGCCCTTGTATGCCGACGTCCGCTCGAGCGAGTAGATGTCTTTCGCCTCGGCGACGACGCAGAGGAGACTGCGGTCGCGGCGCTCGTCGGTGCAGAGCGGACACGGATCTTCCTCGGTAATGGAAAAGCAGATCGAGCAAAGGCGCACGCGGTCCTTGACCGCGAGAATCGCCTCCGCCAGCGCCTGCGCTTCGCTTCGCGGACGATTGAGCAGGTAGAAGACCAGCCGTGCCGCCGTCTTCGGACCGACCGTCGGGAGTTTGCTGAACTCGTTGATCAGGGATGCTACGGGGCCCGCGATCGAACCGGGATTCGGCACGCGTTGCGATCTACGTCAGGCCGGGGATGCGCATGCCGCCCGTCAAGGCGCCCATGCGCCGTTGGGCCGTCTCTTCGACATTTTGAAGCGCGGCGTTAAACGCGATTACCAAGAGGTCTTCGAGCATCTCGACGTTCTCCGGGTCGAGCGTCTCTTTGGCGATCGAGACACTCTTGACGCGGTGGTCGCAGGTCATCTCGATCTTGACGCTTCCGCCGGCAGCCGCGCCGGTGACGACCGTTCCTGCGAGTTCTTCTTGCGCCTTGGCCATCTCGGTTTGCATCTTGCGCATCTGGGCCATCAACTGGGCCTGATTCATCATTGCTTTATCCGTTCGTTGGCGTATTGAAAGAGCACGTCGGGATTCTCTTCGGGGAGCGTAGCCGGCGCATCTTTGGCCTCGCCGGGCGTCGGCCGTTCCGGCGCTGCGCTGCCCTTGCCGCGCGCATCGACTTTGAAGGTGACGCGCAGCGGCGCTCCTAGGACGTCGGCAACCGCGCTTTCGATCAGCGCGGCGTGCTCTCGGAGCGTATCGACCATCCACGCGTCGGCAAGCCTCACGATCAGCGCGTGGCCTTCGACCGCTTCGGGCATCGCCCGCGACAGCTGTACGCGCAGGGTCGCGCGCTCGCTCTCGACCTTCGTTCGTATCGATTGCCATGCCGCCCGCACTCTCTGAATCGTTACCGGCTCGCCGGCGCTAGGCGCGGGAACCGCTTTCGCTGCGGGAGCCGCCTTCGCTGCGGGAGCCGCCTTCGCTGCGGGAGCCGCCTTCGCTGCGGGAGCCGCCGAGCGTCCCTCGAGCGCGCTCACGCGCGCGCCGAGCGTTTCGAGCGTTTGATCCTCTGCGGCAAGCACGTAGCGCAGCATCGCCGTTTCGAGCTCGAGGCGCGGATGGCCCGAGGTGCGCGCCATGGCGAGGGCTTCGGTCAGCAGGTGCAGCGCGCGGACGATCTGCGCTTGCGTAAGCGCGCCGGCGCGTTCGGCCGCCCGCCGCGCATCTTCCGGCGCGAGATCGCGCGAGAGCAGGCCGGGATCGACGCGCGCCACCAACAGGTTGCGAAACTCGCCGATTAAACTGCGAATCAACACCTGCATGTCGGCTCCGGCGTCGCCGGCTTCGTCGATGCTCCGCAGCACGGCGGCCGCATCGCGCTCTATCGTGTGGTCCAGCAACGCGCGCGCGACCTGGCGGCCGGTCGCGCCGAAGGCCAGGTCGATCGTTTCGACCGAGATGGTCTCGCCCGCGGTGACGAACGATGCCGCCTGTTCGAGCATCGTAAGCGCGTCGCGCAAGCCGCCGTCGGCACGATAGGCGATCGCCGAGAGCGCGCCGTCGTCGATCGCGATGCGCTCGGCGACCGCGATCTCACGCATTCGGCCGATCATCACCGGGATCGCGATGCGCCCGAACGCATAGCGCTGGCAACGCGAAAGAATCGTCACCGGGAGTTTCTCCGGCTCGGTCGTCGCGAGGATGAAGACGGCGTGCGGCGGTGGTTCTTCGAGCGTCTTGAGAAACGCGTTGGCTCCTTCTTTTGTCAGCATGTGCGCCTCGTCGATGATGTAGACTTTCATGCGCATCGTCGACGGTGCGAACTTGACGGCCTCGCGCAGCGCGCGAATGTCTTCGATGCCGCGATTGCTCGCCGCATCGATCTCCAGCACGTCGAGCGCGGTCCCGGCCAGCATCGCCGTGCAGTTCTCGCAGCTGTTGTCGGGCACGGCGGTCGGACCGGCCTCGCAGTTTATGCAGCGGGCGAGAATCTTGGCTGCGGACGTCTTGCCCGAACCGCGAGGCCCCGAGAAGAGATAGGCGTGGGCCACCTTGCCGCCTTCGACGGCGCTGGCGAGCGTGCGGACGACGGCATCTTGGCCGACCAGGCCGGCGAAGGTCCTCGGGCGCCAGGTACGATAGAGAGACACCCCTCGTTGGTACTTTTTCGCGTTTCGTAGCGCCTGCCGTGGGGTATACTTGATTCGAAGCCGCCTCCTTCTGCGTTATGAAGGGGAGCGTCTTGGCCTTGCCGCTGCACTCGGCCGGGGAGGACATCAGCGTGGATCTGCGAGCTGCGCTTCGGGAGAAGTTCGGTTTCGATTCCTTCTTCCAGGGTCAGGAAGAGGTCGTTCGTCGCGTGGTCAGCGGCCAGGATACGCTCGCGATCTTGGCGACCGGCGCCGGCAAGAGCCTCACCTACCAGCTGCCGGCGCTCCTGCTTGGCGGAACGACGGTCGTGGTGAGCCCGCTCATCGCACTGATGAAGGACCAGCTCGACATGCTGCGGGAGCGCGGTATCGACGACGTGATCGCGCTCAACTCGACGCTCTCGGAGGAGCAGGAGGCCGCCGCGCTCGACCGCGTTCGCAGCGGCCGGCTAAAGATCGTCTTCGTAACGCCCGAGAAGCTCGAGGACGAGCGTTTTCTGAGTCTGTTGGAGTCGATCCCGGTTCCGCTCTTCGTCGTCGACGAAGCGCACTGCATCAGTCAATGGGGACACGATTTCCGCCCAGCGTACCTGGCTCTAGGTCAGGTCATCGAACGCCTCGGCCATCCAACCGTCCTCGCGCTGACGGCAACGGCAACACCGGCGGTGCGCGAGGACATCTTGAACCAACTCGGTATTCCGCTGGTGAAACCCGTCGTGAAAGGATTCGACCGCCCGAACCTCATCTACGGCGTGCGCCGGGCCGAGAAGGAAGCCGACAAATTCAAGACGTTGAAGGCGCTCTTCACGCAAGGCGATGGGCTCGCCGGCACCGGCATCGTCTACACGGCTACGATTAAGAACGCACTCGAGGTGCAGCGTTACCTGCAGGACCGGCTTGGAATCCCGACCGCGGTCTACCACTCAAAGATGCACAAGCACGATCGCACCTCCGTACACGAACTCTTTATGGCCGAGCATATCCGCGCCGTGGTCGCGACCAACGCATTCGGCCTGGGCATCGACAAGCCGAACATCCGCTTCGTCGTGCACTACGACCTGCCGGGCTCGGTCGAGGCGTACACGCAGGAGGCGGGGCGCGCCGGGCGCGACGGACTGCCTGCAAACTGCATCCTCATATATCGCAGCGGCGACACGCGGGTTCAGCACTACTTCCTCACCGGAAAGTACCCCGACGTCGAAGACGTGCAGCGCGTCTTCGGCACGCTCGAGATCTTCGGCGGGCAAGACGGCGGCGTTTCGACGACCGATCTGCGCAAGATCCTGCAGTTGCCGCTCACGAAACTCAAAGTCATCCTCGCGCTACTCAAGAAGGGCGGCTACATCCAGATGCCGGGGCCCTCGCGGTACGTTCTCACGCAGGCGGCTCACCAGAGCCGCGATATGGCGCTGAACCTCGCGAACTACGACACCAAGAAGTCGTACGACCAGAGCAAACTTGCGATGATCATGCAGTACGCCGAAACCTCGGCGTGCCGACGCAAATTCATCTTGAACTATTTCGGTGAGGACTACGAGCGCGGTAACTGCGGAGCGTGCGACAACTGCCTTCGGGCTGTCGGCCGGCCGGCAGTCGCCTATCCACAGGGGTATCGCATCGCCGACGTGGTGTATCATCCGAAGTGGGGACAGGGCACCGTGGAGCGCGCTGAGAAAGACTTCGTGACCGTGCTGTTTCCAAGCGTAGGGTACAAGACGCTGCTCGCTTCGGCGGTTCGCCGCGACGAGGCAAAGATCGCCTGAACCGGATACCGCCAGTGCGAGGCGCCGCCGTTCGGGCGTTTCTCGTTGCCGCGATCTTTGCGGCCGGCGCCGTCGTCGCGTCGGCTGCCGGGCCGGCCACCACACCGCCGCCATCGCCCTCGCCTTCACCCTCGCCCTCGGCAGCGGCGACCCCCCCGGGAAGCCCGTCGCCTACAGCTAGCCCATCGCCGGCCGCCACCGCGACGCAGCCGCCCATCGTCGTCAGCCCCGCAGCGGCCGAGGTCCCAGTCGGCTCGGAGCGGGTCGTTCAGGCCGGCTCGGTACTCGGAACCATCACGGCGGCGGCGGCCGATCCAACGCTCGTCGGCGTGCGCGTGGACCAGGTGGCGCTGACCGTCACGCTAACGGGAAAGGCGCCCGGTACGACCGTCGTTACGGTCACCGATCAGCGCGGCATGACCGCGAACATCCCCGTTCGAATCGCCTACAAAGCGGGAAGCGTCGCCGCCACGGCGTCGATACGCATTACGGGGGATCCGGCGAGTTCGCTGTTCGTGAAGCGTCAGGCCGTCGCTGCGGCGGCCGCACTCGCACGATTGCGGCCGGGGGCGCAGGTCGTCACGGGCGTGGACGACGTCTCGTTCGACGCCCCGCTCGCTCAAGACGACGTCGCTACGCTGAACGTTCCGATCCTGATTCAAGGAAAGGGGTATTTCGGCGTCCGGGCGACGACTGCGGTGCGCGTCGCAAATATGGCCGCGCCGAAGATTCGGCCGAGATCGCTCATGGTTAGCGACTACCCCGAGAAGCTCGAGGCCGACGGCGTGCTCTTCACCGCGGATCTCAAACGCGAGCAGCCATCGCGTTTTTTGTACTTTCATTACAATCCGCCGGGCGAGCCGGACCGCCGCATCGTGCTGCGCGCGGTCAATCGGTCGCCCGAGCCCGCGATCGTCCAGTTCATCAGCGGAGCCGGCGGCCCCGGCCAAAACGAGATGGAGGTCGGGCACGACTCGACCCGGCGGTTTTTGGTGCGCTTGGTGCAGAACGAGGGCAGGATCATCGAGATTCCGGGTTACGGCACGATGAACCTGAGCGAGCAAGAACTCCCCGCAAAGAACGTCGTCTGCAACCTGCTGCAACTACGCGTCCTCAACGGCAGCGTCGTACGTCTTACGCTCTTTGCAGAGGACGCAAGCGCATCGCACGATGCCCTGGCGGCCGGCAACGAGCTGCTGCATGGAACGCACCGGCACGCGCGGGGCATCTATGCGATCCCGGAATTTCATTACAGCGCGCTGTGGAGCGTGACCGATCCCTATCTCGAACTCCCGATCGGCCAGATCCCGCTGCCGAATCTCATGCGGGGCGAAGCGCTATCGGGCGATTACGGCGTCCTACAGTCGTTCGTCGTCATGGTGGAGAACCCGACGGCCG
>JAKAPQ010000125.1 GCA_021806945.1 bacterium
GGTATGCCGGCCAGCAGGGCCGCTTGCGCCAGATCGAGATCGCTTGCCGGGATTCCGAAGTACGAGCGAGCGGCGGCATCGACTCCGTAGATGTTCTCGCCCATCGTCACGCGGTTGACGTAATCCTGGAGGATCGTTACCTTATCGACGCCGGCTTCGATGCGCGTTGCGTCCCACATCTGAAGCAGCTTTCCCGCAAAGGTGTGCGGGATGCCGAACTGCATGCGGGCAAGTTGCATCGCGATCGTCGAAGCGCCGCTTTCGATGCAGAGGCAGCGCAGCGTTTGAACTCCGGCTCGCGTGAGGGCGAGCCAATCGACGGCACCGTGCTCGAAATAACGAGCGTCCTCAACGGCGAGAATCGCGCGGACGAACTGCGGCGAGACCTTCGCGAGCGGTACCGCCGAGGTATGGGTCTGGTCGGGGCTGAGCACCGTGCCGAGCGGAATCCCCGTCCGGTCCAGAAATGCGATGGAGGTATCGCGCGGCGCGAGGAGCGAGGCCGGAACGCAGAGCGCTCGCCCGAGAAGAAAGAGGCCGAGCCCAACCGTGCCGAGCACCAGCCAGAAAGCGTAGGGGCGCACGATGCGCTCAAGGTTCGAGCCGCGCAAGTACTCTTCCGGCAGGTCGTTGAATGGCTAGGAGGCTGTCGTTTGCTGGAGGCGCTCCGATGCACGTCCGGATCGTTCGCATGGGTTTCTTGGCCGCCTGCGCGCTTGCCGCGCTGGCCGGTTGCGCCAAACCCATCGTTCGCGCGCCTCTCGCAGCCGTGGCGCCGCTGCCGCTTCCTTCGCTGCCTCCGTGGATCGAGCAGATATCTCCCACCGGGACGGCCGGACCGCTCGCGCAGATCCGCGTGATCTTCGCGCACCCGTTGCTTCCGGTCGGAGAGATCGGCACGCCGGGAGAGCGGGCGCTCCTCGCGGATTTCGAGATAGCGCCGGCGCTCCCCGGCCGCTTCGTGGTGCTGACGCCGCGGATGATCGGCTTCGAGGCCGACGCCGCGCTGCCCGAGGCGACGCGCGTACGCGTGACCTTGAAATCCGGGCTGCGCGATCTCCGGGGCGATGCGCTCGCGCGAGATCTCGCGTGGACGTTCGTGACGCGGCCGTTGAAGATCGTCGATGCCGATGCCGCGGCCGCCCTCGAGGAAACGTACGGGCCGGCCACGCCGCCGCCCGCGCCGGTCGTCTCGCTGCGGCCGACGGTGCGGCTCGAGTCGAACGTGCGGCTCGACCCCGCCTCGCTCGCGCGGTTCGCGACGTTCCAAGCGTCCGGCAACGCGCCGCCGATCGGCGCGGCGGTCGCCATCGAGGCGCAAGCCACGGCTCCGCCCGGCTTCGGCGCGGCCGCGCGCTTTAACCCGTCGCTGCGAACGTACATCTACGACGTCACGCCGCAGCAGGCGCTCGCCAAAGCCACGAATTACGCGTTTGTCGTCGATCCGGGCGTACGCCCTGCCTACGGCAATCTTCCGAGCACGACGCCGTTCCGGAAGTCGCTGACGACCTACGGTCCCCTCGCACTCGTCCAAGCCTTGGCGACCACCGATCCGATGATCCCGGTAGGAAACGCGCGTTTTGCGAACGGCGATCCCGCGCTCGTCTTCGACAATCAGCTCGATCCGAAGAGCTTCGCGCAGAACGTGACGCTCTCGCCGCCCGGCCGGCCGGTTCCCAAACGCTACTCGCTCTCGTACGACGGAACCACGATCTACGTCAACCCCTTCGCGCTGGCACCCGATACGCGCTATACCGTCACGATCGCGGGGGCGATGCAAGACGTCTACGGGCAGCAACTCGGGCTTGCAACCGCGGCAACGTTCCGGACCGGCGACCTCGCTCCGTATTTTTGGGCGCCTGCCGGGCTCAACCGGTTCGTCGCGGGCGAGCGGCTGCAGCTGCAGTACAAGGCTGCGAACCTGCCGGGCGACCGCTACCAGGCGGCCTACGAAACGGTCGATCCCCGGCAGTTGGTCTACTCCTCCGCACCGCAACCCGCCGATTGGAAGTGGTATCGCGTCGCCGGTGCGGTACGCAACGTCGAGAGTCGCGTCGACGTGCCGCTGAGCTCGCTGCTCGGCGGTGCTTTTGGAACGCTAGCGTACGGCGTCGCCGCGCAGATTCCGGGGACGTCGCCGACCTACGGCCTCGTTCAGCTGACCGATCTCGGCGTCTTCGCGCAGTGGTTTCCGCGGAGCGGCGAGGTCTTGGTGGAACGCTTGAGCGACGGATCTCCCGTTGCGGGCGCTCGCGTCGACGTGTACGTCTCGCATGCGTACCAGCAGACGCAGCCGGGCTCGCCGAGCCCGTGTGCGAGCGGTACGACCGATGCGGCGGGAAGATGGAGCGTGCGCGGTGCCGCACTCGAAGCGTGCTACGCCGGCGACCGCCCGGCGGACGAGGCACCGGAACTGCTCGCCGTCGTGCAAGACGGGCGCGACTGGTCGTACGTCCGCACCTACGATTGGAGCGGCATCTACGACTACGACGGCATTACGGGCGGCTGGTCCAACGGGCAGCCGATTTCGCGCGGCACGCTTTACTCGGACCGCGAGATGTACCAGCCCGGCGATCGCGCGTGGCTTACCGCCGTCTGCTACGTCTTGCAAGACGGAAAGTTGAGCGCCGATCGACACGCTCGTTACGCTCTAAAGCTGACCGATCCGAACGGCAAGGACGTTTCGCTCCCTTCGCAGACGACGAACCGGTACGCGACATTCTCGTTTCCAATCGATCTCGCGAAGACGCAAGAGCTCGGCTACTACACGGTTACCGCAACCGGACCGCAGGGCGCGCGCATCACCGGCAGCTTCCGCGTTGCCGAGTTTCACCCGCCGAATTTCAGCGTCGACCTGACCCTCGACCGAAGCGTTGCGGCAAGTGGGGATACGGTCCTTGCAAAAGGCCGCGCGCGTTACCTCTTCGGCGCGCCGATGAACGGTGCCAAGGCGATGCTGCACGTCACGCGCCAGCCGGCGAGCTTTGCGCCGCCGGGATGGGCAGAGTACGCGTTCGGCCGGCAGTGGTTCTGGCCGCAGGAAGAGCCGAGCGTGACCTCAGACGTGACCCAGCAGAGCATCGCACTCGACGCGAACGGCAAGGCGCGGGCCGCGATAGCGGTGGATAGTACGCTTCCGTATCCGATGACGTACCGAGTGGATCTCCAGGTGAGCGACGCGTCGAACCTGGAGAGCTCCGCGACGGCGTCGTTCAGCGCGCTGCCGAGCTCGTCGCTGATCGGCCTGCGCAACGATTTCGTCGGCTCGGTAGGCGTGCCCGTAAACGTCGATGTCATCGTCACCGATCCCCAGGGGCGCGCCGAGAGCGGCAAGGCCGTGCACCTCGAGCTTCAGCAGATGCGCTACGGCAGCGTCACGCAGATCGTGGAGGGAAGTCAAGCCGCACTCGATTCGGTTCGATTCGTTACGGTTTCTCAGGCGGATACGACCAGCGCCGGCACGCCGCAGCGCGTCCAGCTTACCGCGAGCGCTCCGGGCAGCTATCGGATCCGCGCCGAGATATCCGGCACGGGCGCTGCCGCGGCAACCGATTCGCCGATCTGGATCTCGGGACCGGGCCAAGCGGTATGGGGGCAGAGTAACCCTTCGCAACTTGAGATGAAACTCGACAAAGCCGCATACCACGTCGGCGACACGGCGACGCTGGCCGTTGCATCGCCGTATCGCCGGGCCGATCTCTATCTCTCCGTCGTCCGCGACCGCGTTCTGTACAAGCGGACGATCGCGATCGACGGCAGCGCGCCGGACGTGCGCATTCCGATCACGCAAGCGATGTTTCCCAACGCCGCGGTCGAGGCCGAACTCGTGCGGCGCGGCCCGCCGCTCACCCAGAGCAACGTTCGGGGCGTCGATAGCCTGGTCCGCATCGGCATGGTGCCGCTGGCGCTCGATCTGAGCGCGCGTTATCTTACGGCGGCCGTCGTTCCGAATAAGGCGACGCTCGCTCCCGGAAACGTGCAGCGGGTGCGCCTGACGCTTCGCGACGGACGCGGTCGCCCCGTGCGAGGGCAGTTTACTGTTATCGTTGCGAACGATGCCATCTTGCGGTTGAGCGGCTACCGGCCGCCGGATCTCGTGAAGACGGTCTTCGCGACGCAACCGATCTCAACGCGTTTTGCGGACAACCGCCCGAACGTTACGCTGGCGCAGCCGACGGACGTCACCGAGAAAGGCTGGGGTTACGGCGGCGGCTTCCTCGCAGGCGCGGCGGGAACGCACGTGCGCACGAAATTCGTGCCGCTGGCGTACTTCAACGGATCCGTGCGAACCGGTGCCGACGGCTCGGCCGAGGTTTCGTTCAAGGTTCCCGACGATCTGACGACCTGGCGCGTGATGGCCGTCGCCGTAACCGATGCTGCGGAACCGCGCTTTGCGAACGCCGGCGCCACCTTCGTCACGAGCAAGCCGCTGGTGACCGATGCGTTGCTGCCGCAGTTCGCGCGTACGGGAGATCGCATCGATGCGGGCCTCGCGTTGATGAACCTGCTCGGTACCCCCGTCGACGCGACGACGCACGGGACGCTGACCGGCGGTTTGACCTTCGCCGCGTCGTCGTCGCAGTCGCTCGACGCGCGAGCATCGTTCGGCGCGGGCATGAATGCGTGGCGCTTCCCGATACTCGTGGGAGCGCCGGCGCCGTCGTCGGTCGAGTTCCAGACGAGCGTCGGCAACGGTGTCGAAGATGCGTTCCGCGTGCCGTTCGAGATACGCAACGCCGGCGTGAGCGAATCGACGATCGATGCAGGCGCGACCTCCGGGCGCGCGCAGATTCCGCTCGCGTTCGGGCAGGCGCCCGGAACGCTGACGATCTCCGTCGCGGGTTCGCTCCTCCCCGAGATCGCCGTGCCGGCGGAACGCGCGCTCGGCGCGGAGCGGCTAGCGCTGCTGCTGCCGACCGCAGGCCGGTTGAGCATCGCCACATCGCTGGTCGTGCTCGAACGGCGGATCGGGCATCCGCTGACCGCGCATGATGCGCGTTCGGAGGCGATGGCGGCGGTCGCCGGCTTGGCGGCGCTGCAGCGGCTTGACGGCGGGTTTGCCTTCTGGCCGAACGGTCGTTCCGACGCCTTCGGCAGCGCGGATGCCGTCCGCAGCCTAGCCTACGCGCGCGACCATGGCATCCCCGTGCCGGTAGCCGTGCTCTCAAAGGCAAAGCCCTATCTCGTGCGCGCGCTGGCCGATCCGCACGGCGCGGAACGCTGGTGCGATACCGCCGCGTGCAAGGCCAGCCTGCGTTTGGCTATGCTCCAAGCGCTGGCGGCTCTCGGCGACCGGCGTACGGACTTCCTGCAGGCGATCTACGCGCAGCGCGACGCGCTCGGCTTGGGAGCTCGCGCGCAACTCGCGCGTTACCTGCAGGAGACGCCGGGCTGGCGCATGCAGGCCGATACGCTCGCGCGCGAACTCGCGCAGACGATCTACGTTACGGGGAGGTATGCAAACGTCCAAGCGCAGAGCGCATGGTACTATTCGGAGGTTGGCGCGCAGGCCGCGTACGTGCGTCTGCTCGTGGCTCGCCGCGCGCCGGTCGAGCGCACCGATCGGGCGATCCGCGCGCTCGTCGCGCAGTCGTGCCATTGCGGCTGGCCGTCGGCAGCCGATACGGCGGCGGCGCTTCGCGCGATGGTCGACTACGCCGCGACCGAACGCACGGCGCCGGATTTTACGGCGAACCTGACGCTCGACGGCAAGAGCATCGGCACCGCGCGGTTCGCCGGCTACGGCGCGGCCGAAAGAACCTTCACCATCGACACGCGCAATTTTGCAGTGGGCAGCCACGCGCTCGTTCTGAGCAAGGTGGGAGCCGGCACGCTGCACTACGTGGCGTCGTACGCCTATCGGCTGAACGCCGGCGCTCCCGGAGCGCTGCACGGCTTGCGCGTCGTACGGGTGCTTCGAGCGGTCGATACGACGCCCGTGCTCGCGACCTTCGATCTCGCGCCGCAGCCGCAAACGCTCTCATTCGCGGCGAACGAGGTTTTCGACGTGGGCGTGCGCGTCATCGTCGATCACCCCGTCGATCGCGTCGTCGTCAGCGATCCGTTGCCGGCCGGATTTGAGGCGCTGCATACCTCGTTTCAAACGACGGCCGCGTACTATCAACCGCTGGCCGATAGCTGGCAGATCGATTACCAGCAGATCTACCGGGATCGAGTCGTTGCATTCGCACGCCATCTGGACCCCGGAGTCTACACCCTGCACTATCTCGTTCGCTCGGTGACGCCGGGTACGTACCTCTGGCCTGGGGCGCAGGTCTATCTGCTCGACGCTCCCGAAGAGTTCGGAAGAACGGCCTTCGCTACCGTGCGCGTTCGCGAGTAGTCGCGAGTTTCACGTGGCGGCGCGCCTTGCAGGCCCATGACCTGCAGGAGTTCGTCGATAACGCTCGCGACGCGCAGCAGCCCACGATTGTGCGCCGAGACGAACCCTTCGCGCACCGATCTATCGAAGAAGGCGAGCAACTCGTCGTAGTAACCACCGGCGTTGAGCAGACCTACGGGTTTGTCGTGTATCTGCAATTGGGCCCACGTAAGGATCTCGCAGAGCTCGTCCATCGTTCCGAAGCCGCCGGGTAGGGCGATGAAGGCG
>JAKAPQ010000126.1 GCA_021806945.1 bacterium
GCTCGATCGACTCTTTGCGGCGCCGCTCCATCTCTTGCAACTCAAAAAACATGACGTCCACGACTTTGTCGACCTCGGCGACCTGCGTCGGCGGCGGCTCCTCGTGCTTGCGCAGCGGCGGCTTCGGTGCTGCTTTCCTGAGCCCGTCGTCCACGATGGCGTCCTGCGCGTGCGAGGCGCGCAGGAACGCCGCATACGCGCTCGCGGCTTTGGCGTGGACGTCGTCGCTCTGCGGAAGGTTGAAAACCGTCTCGAAGAAGTCCAGCCGTTCGCGCAGCTCGCCCGCACGATCGGGCGGGTAGATCGTCGCGGGATCTCCGAAGGCGACGTGCTGCATCGGTATGTGCTGACCGCTCGCGAGACGCGTGCGCACGTGGACGATGGCGCCTAGCGCTACGCTCGTGCCCTCCGCCATGGTCGCGCCGTTAAACACCTTGGCGCCGGCGGCGATGAAACAGCCCGCCGCGACCGTCGCGCCGACGACGTAGGCACCTGGCCCGACGATGCAGCGCGCACCGATCCTCAGCGGAAACTGCATGGCTTTGCCGCCGCTCGCCTTGAGGACCGCGTTCTCCATCACGACGCTGCTCGTTCCAAGCAGGATGGGCGCGCCTTCGCTCGAGAGCACCGCGCCGTGCAGCACGGCGCAGTCGGCCTCGATCGTGACGTCGCCGCTGACCGTTGCGCTCGGCGCCACGTAGGCCGACGGGTGAATCTTCGGTTTCTTCGTTCCGCTGGACAGAATCATCTGTGCGTGCTCCGTATCGATGTGCCCTACCGTGGCTATTGCAGCGGAACCACGTGCATGCCTTCGAAAAAAGCTCTTCGGGCGGCCAGGCGCTTTGCGGTGCGGGGGCGTAGCGTTATGTCGATGATCGTTACCATCGCCAACCGCTACGGCTGCGGCGCGCTCGAAGTCGGCCGGGGCGTCGCGCTCTCTCTAGGCTACGAGTTCGTGGACGAGCAGCTCCCGGTCGTCGTCGCGAAGCGCTTAAAGACCTCGCCGGAGGCGGTCGAATCGGCCGAAGAGACCGGGACCTCGGTCGGAAGCCGCGTGCTGCGCGTGCTCGAGCTCGGTACGCCGGAGGTCGGCGGCGGCGTTGCGGATGCCGTCTCGTTCGACGAGGAATGCCTGCAGGAGGTACGGCAGGCCGTGCGCGAGTTCGCCGCGCGCGGCAACGTCGTGATCTTCGGTCGCGGTGCGAACGCGATCGTCGGCCGCCGGCCGGATGCCCTGCGCATCTTCATGCACGCGCCGCGGGATTGGCGAATCGAACGCATTACCGCGGGGCTCGGCGTCGATCGCGCCACGGCTACGGCGGAGATCGACCGCATCGACCGGGCTCGCGAGGCATACATGCGCGCCTACTACGATATCTCCTGGGGCGATACGTCGCATTACGATATTACGATCGATACCGCGAACTTCGGCTTGGCGGGCGCCGCAGCCCTCGTCGTGCGGGCGGTGGAGCTGCGCGCGTGACGGGAGAACCGCAGCGGCCGCTCATCGAGCGACCGCTGCCCAAGCGCGATCTCGGCATCTTCGCGTCGCTGCGCTTTCACGATTTCCGGCTGCTGTGGATCGGTCTCATGATCTCCAACCTCGGGACCTGGATGCAGCTGACCGCCACCGGATACTTCATCGCGAAGCTGGCCGTGACGCCTGCGGTCGCGGCGCTCTTTCTCGGCCTGCAAGGACTCTCGCGCGCGGTTCCGGTGCTCTTGCTCTCGCCCGTCGCGGGCGTCGTTGCGGATACGTGGCCGAGGCGGCGCGTGCTCGCCTTCACCAACACCGCGATGGCGCTCCTCGCACTCGCGCTCGCCGTGCTCACGACGCTCCATATGATGACGATCCTCGGGCTCATCGTCATCACGGCGCTCAACGCCGCGGCGATGTCCTTCGATGCGCCGACGCGCCAGAGCTGGGTTCCGCTACTGGTTGGCCGGGACTACGTCGGCAATGCGATCGGCATGAACTCCGTCGCGTTCAACGCGCCGGCGGTCATCGGCCCGGCGATCGCCGGCGTTCTCATCGCGAGCATCGGCATAGCCGGATCGTTTTATATCAATGCCGTCGCCACGATGGCCGTCGTCGTCGCACTGGCGTTCATGCAGCCTTCGCCCCCGAGCGCGGCTCGGCGCGAACCGCTCGCGGGCGCCGTGTGGCAAGGATTGCGCTATCTGCTGGGGCATGCGATCCTCCGCCCGGTCATTATCGTCTTCATCGTGACCGCGGTGCTGGTGCGCCCCTATGGCACGCTGCTGCCGGCGTTCGCCGTCAACGTCTTTCATGCGAACGCGACCTGGCTGGGCATTGCCATCGCCGCCACCGGCGTCGGCGGGTTCGCCGGCGCGCTCCTCACCGCGTACTTTGGTTCGCGCGAGCGTCGCGGGCTGCTGTGGCTGCTCTCGGCGCTGGTAATGTCCGCCGGCGTGCTCGCGCTCGGCACCGTGCCGAGTCTCGCATGGGCGCTCCCGGTGCTCTTTATCGTCGGCACCGCGACGCTCGTATTCTTGGGCACCTCGAATACCCTGATCCTCACGCTCTCGCCCGAGGCGGTGCGCGGCCGAGCGATCTCCGTCTACTCGATGGTTGCGCTCGGCATCGTTCCGGCCGGTGCGCTCGTCCTCGGCGCGCTCGCGTCGCTGGTAGGGCTGCATCGCGGATTCGTGCTGGTCGGAGTCGCGAGCACGCTGGCCGTGCTCTGGGTGTGGTTGGCTCGGCCGATTCTCCGAACGGTCTGAGGTAACCCATGGCTGCGGGCGGCCACCCGGAACAGATGAAAATGCAAGTGGGCCGAAGGCCGGGGGGGCCCACGCGCTTTGCGTGTGGGGGGCGTGGAGCGCGCATCGCGGATACGCCATTTTCGTATCAGGCCAAAAAAAAAGCGAGTCGCAATGACGGCGACTCGCTGACGTAAACGACGCCGGCTTCAGGCTGCTGGAGCGGCCTTCTTCCGGCGTGCGGTGGATTTACGGCGGGTCGCTTTTCGTGCGGTCTTGCGGGCACCCACTTTGCGGGTAGCCTTACGAGCCGTCTTCTTGCGTCCTGCGGTTTTCTTACGAGCCGTCTTCTTGCGGCCCGCGGCCTTCTTGCGGGTGGCCTTCTTGCGGGTGGCCTTCTTGCGCGTGCCTGCTTTGCGGGCGGTGCGCTTCTTCGGCGCCGCTTTCTTTGCAGCGCGTTTCGGCGCTGCTTTCTTTGCAGCGCGTTTCGGCGCTGCTTTCTTCGTACGTTTGACTGCCATATTGTACGGAGTCATCCTTTCTCCGGCTAACGAGTAGCCAGGGTTGTTGCCTATGTTATACAGTAATACGGCGATTGTGGCAAGTTTTGAGGATATCGACGGGAGGTGCGACCGATGCGAATAGCGCTGGGCGATGCGACGATCGACGTCGAAAGCGCGGGTTACGGCGACGCGATCGTGCTGTTGCACGGCTTCCCGGTGACGCGCGCGGTGTGGGATGCGCAAGCGCCGGTGCTGGCTGCGAGCGCTCGTGTCGTGCGCCCGGATCTGCGCGGCATGGGATGCTCCAGCGTTCCCGAGGGACCGTATTTAATGGAGACGCTCGCCGGCGACATCGCCGGCGTCCTCGACGCGTTACAGATCGAACGTGCCTCGATCGTCGGGCACTCGTTGGGTGGATACGTTGCGATGGCCTTCGCGAGGATGTACGCCGAGCGCGTGCGGAGTTTGGTACTCGTTTGCAGCCGGCTGGCCGCCGACGCGCCGGAGACCGCGCGGGCGCGCGAGGATCTCGCCGACCGCATCGAGCGCGAAGGGCGCGTCGACGCGGCGCTCGACGCATATCTGCCGCGTCTGCTCGCCGCGCAGACGCTGGAGCGGCGGCCGGAGATCGTGGCGCGCGTCCGCAAGATCGGTCTGGAGAACACTCCGCGCGGCATCGCCGGAATGTTGCGCGGAATCGCGCAGCGGGCGGCGTCGGACGATATCGCGCAGGAGCTGACGATGCCGGTACTGATTCTTGCCGGGCGCTACGACGCGGTGGTTCCGCCCGGCGAAGCGCGCGCGATGGCATCCATCTTTCCGAATGCGAGCGTGGCCTTTATGGAGGGTAGCGGCCATCTGCCGATGCTCGAGGAGCCCGGCTCGACGGCCGCGGCGATCGCGGGTTTCCTCGCAGCAGGCTAGCGTGCTAGCGAATGACCGGAAGCTTCCTCCCGCGGCGGAAGAGATTTACGGCGAAGAGTATGCCGACGACCACGGCCGCGACGACGGCGGCGACGAGGACGATCTTGAGCACGAAGGCCGCGATGAAGAGCACCACGACGGCCAGCGCGATCAGAAGGGTGAGTCGGACGAACGTGTTGAGCAGCATTGCAAAGGGTTCCCCGGGGAGAAAGAGCGTCTTGCTGGGATGTACCGGCACGCCGGCGGCAAGTTTCGCTTGGCCGGCGCCCTCCAACAGGTATGACGAGTGAACGCTGGTGAATACGCTCTTCGTCCGCGCGCGCTTTACCGGGGAGGGCTTGCCATCGTGACCGTAATGCGGTTCCTTTCAACCACCCTTTTCGCCGCCTTCTTGGCGGCAACGGTTCGCTGCGGCACCGCGTGGGCCGAACCCGCGGCCGCGAAGCCGATCCGTCACCTCGTCTACGATTTCACGGTATCGATCCACTCAGATCTCACGCTGCACGGCGCCGGTTTCAGCTCCGGTACCGGGATTACCGACGACACGTCGGATGCCGACGATCAGGGAACGATCGTGGTCGACGTCATGCAAGTTGCGGCGGACGGCGGGCTGGTCGTCGACGTAAGCGAACTGGCGCGCAACACTCGCTCGGCCAAACCGGCGCTCTGCGCGGTATACGGCGATGGGCGGGCGCTCTGCGCGGCAGGCGCCAAGGTCAACGCCGAGGAGATGGCGCTCCTTCGGCTGGTCGGGCGCGGTTTCGTCGATCCCTCGAAATTCGATTCGCACGGGCATTGGCAAGAGATAGCGAGCGCTCCGGGCTTCAAGGAAACCAGCGATTTCACGGTCACCAAGAACGCCGGCGGCATGCTGAACGTCACGCTGCAGCGCGTGGCGGCCAAGACCGGCGTCCGCGGTTTCACGAGTACCACGACCGGGACGATCGGCTACGATCTGCCGATGACCGTGCCAACGGCTCTGAAGCAGACTACCGTCACCCGCACCGAGCAGGGCGTGGGCCGGGAGAACACGGTCACGACGCAGCTGACCCTGAAGCTTGCCGCCGATTCGATGCAGCCGGCTACCGGTCGATGAGGTCGAGGACGGCGTAGATCGACGCAACGTGCGGCATGCAGTCGATCGTTCCGTCGCGGACCATCGCGCGGAGCTCGTCGAAGCTCGCGAGCTCGACGTCGATCGCTTCGGTAACGTCGAGGTTCTGCTCGCACGTGCGGTGCGCGCCGCGCGCGAGAAAGAGGTGCGCGATCGTATTCGAGTTCGTCGGATCGGCGACAAAGCCGCGCACGTACTCTACGGCCGCAGCTTCGTAACCGGTCTCCTCGGCGAGTTCGCGCGTCGCGGCCCCTAGCGCTTCCTCACCCGGATCGATCGAACCGGCCGGCAGTTCCAGCAGCACGCGCCCGATGCCGTGTTTGTACTGGCGCACGAGTACCACGCGCTCGTCGGGCGTCATCGCGAAGACTATTGCGAAACCGCGGCTCTCGCGAACGTAGTAATCTTCGATTAGGGTCCCGTCGGGCAGCTCGATCGAATCCTTGCGCAGCCGCAGGAAGCGCGTATCGATGGCATAGGAGGAGGCGGTTACCCGCCAGGCATCGTCCCGCATACGCCGTGGGGCTTCAACGCGTGGGCTTTTTCTGCCCGCAGGCGAAGTGAAGGCCCGTGGACCGAATCCTCATCGTCGGCGCCGGAACCATGGGTGCGGGAATCGCGTTCGTGGCGGCCCGTGCCGGGTACGCGGTCGATCTGGTCGAACCGGATGCCGAGATGCGGGCGAAGGCATCCGACGCATCCGACGCATCCGACGCATCCGCACGCGTCAGGCTGCTCGAATCGCTGCCGTCCGCAAGCGATGCCGTCCTCGCCGTTGAGGCGGTCCCCGAACGTCTCGACCTCAAGCGCGACGTCTTCGCGCGCCTCGCGGCGAGCCTGCCTCCAACGGCGCTGCTGGCCACCAACACCTCGTCGCTCTGCGTGAGCGAGATCGCCCGCGGGGTGGCGCATCCCGAACGCGTTCTGGGCATGCATTTCTTCAATCCGCCGGCCGCGATGCGGCTGGTCGAGATCGTGCGAGGCGAGCAGACCGGCGATGAGGCGATCGAGCGCGCCCGTGGGTTCGTCGCGCGTTTTGAAAAAACCGGCGTCGTAGCGGCCGATACGCCCGGCTTCATCGTCAATCGCATCGCGCGCCCGTACTACCTGGAGGCGCTTCGGGCGTACGCAGCCGGAGCCGCGCCGCTCGACGAATTGGATCTGCTGGCGCGCGGCATCGGCTTCCGCATGGGTCCGTTCGAGCTGATGGATCTCATCGGGCTCGACGTGAACCTCGCGACGACGCAGTCGGTCTACGAGCGCATGCAAGCCGAGCGATTCGCCCCGGTCGCACTGCAGCGCGAGATGGTCGCCGCCGGCCGCTTGGGCC
>JAKAPQ010000127.1 GCA_021806945.1 bacterium
CAGGACGTACGAGCTCGCGACGAGCCGTTCGCGCTGCGTCAGCGCGCGGCGCCCGGAACGGCGCGCGCGGCACAAAACATCCCACCAGCGCCCCAGCAACCGCCTGCGGATGGATTGATACTCTTGCGGTGTGAGGCCCTCGACGATCTCCGCGATGCCGGCGTATCCGATCCACGGAACTTCGTAGAACAGCCGCGCGACGGACTCGACGCGGCGTGTCGTCTCGGCGTTTTCGCACGATACGCAACGCCGTCCGGCAGCCGGTGCGACCCAGGCTCCACACTGAACGCACTCCTTCCACCCGGCGGCCGCTTTGGCCCGCTGCGCCGCGGTCACGCTGCCGCGAAAGCGTTCCACTGCCGCTTCAAGCGTCGGCGCGGGGTCGAGGCGCTCGGGTCGCGGCCGCGCGGTGAGCTGGCCTCGCAACGCCCGGCTTCGCGTGGGCGCGGCATCCAGGCGGCCGACGCGGAAACGCACGCGCTCGACCTCCGGCCGGCCGATCGCCTCGTTGACCGCGGCCACGATGCGCTCGCTCATGAAGCCGAGCTGCTGGCTCCACGCGCTTGAGCGCGTAACGACCAGCAGCGCCCCGTGGGCTATCTCAACCGGGCGCGAATGGGCCGCGACGTCGGTGCCGGCCACCGCTTCCCAGGCTTCGCGCACCGCGACGAGAGGGTCGGTGGCCGCCTCACGACCGGGTTTCCACGAGGCGACCGCCGACCGCAAGGGACGCAGCATCAGCAGGCCCTCGCGGGCGCCGGCGATGCGATCTCGCGCAGGACGGCGGCTTCGATCGTAAAGACGCGCGACTGCGGAAGGTCGTGCGGCAGGTGCGTCGCCGTGACGAACGCCTGCTCGTAGGCCTCGACGCCTTCCAGAAAGGCTCGAGCACGGTCGGCATCGAGCTCGGAGAGTACGTCGTCGAGCAGTAGCAGCGGCGCTTCGCCCGTGCGTTGGTGCATCACCGTATATTCGGCGACCTTGAGGGCGAGCACCGCCGTACGCTGCTGCCCTTGCGAGCCGTAGGCAGCCAGAGAGCGGCCGTCCAAGAGCAGCCCAAGGTCATCGCGGTGGGGGCCTGCCAGCGGGATGCGGCGAGCACGTTCGGCCGCGGCAGCGGTACGCAGCCGCTGCGCGAGTGCCGCGCCGATCGCTTCGCCGGTCGGAACTTCGTAAGGGACGTTGGGCTCGTAGCGCAGTTCGAGAGTTTCGCGCCCACCGCTCCAGGCAGCGTGCGCGCGCTGGGCCTCGGCATTGGCGGCCGTGACGAACCGGCCGCGCGCGAGCATCAGCGCCGTGCCTGCCGAAACGAGCGTTTCGTTGTAGACGGCCATGAGACCCGCATCCGGCTCGTCCGCCGAGCGCAGCAGCGCGGATTTCTGTGCAAGGGCCTTCTGGTAACGCACCAGATCCCGGTAGTAGAGCGGCTGCTCCTGCGCGAGTGCGCCATTGAGGACGCGCCGTCGCCCGCTCGGCGCTCCCGCGATCAATTGCAGATCGGCGGGCACGAACGTTACCACGTTTAAGGTACCGAGAAAGGCCGCGTAACGCACCGCCCGCCCGTTAGCGCTGTACGCTTTACGTGTCCCTCGCGCGGTCGTCATCACGGTGCAGCCTAAGTTCACACTGCCCGCCCGCACGTGCGCGCCCCCGGAAACGCTCGCGATTTGAAAACCGGAAGCGATGAGATCCGCCTCTCGGTTCGTGCGGAACGATTTACCGGTGCCGAGCAGCGAGATCGCTTCGAGGAGATTGCTCTTTCCTTGTGCGTTCGCTCCGATAAAGACGTTTAATCCGGGAGCCGGCTGGAAATCGAGCGACGCATAGTTACGCACGTTGGAGAGCGCGAGCCACGAAAGCCTCATTGCGGCGCTGTGGCCGCCATCCTCAAAGCCCGGCGTTCATTGGCGCAGCGGCATGAGGACATAGAGTTGTTGCGCACCCTCGGCGCCCTGCAGCGGGCGAATCGCCGCGGGAGAGAGCGGCCCTAAGAATTCGAGCACCGTCCGCTCGCCTTCGACGTGATTGAGTATCTCGATCAGGTACCGGGCATTGAATGCGATGGTTAAGTCCTCGCCGGTTTGCTCGACCTCAACCTCTTCGTAGGCGCTCCCGGCGACATCCGAACTCGCGGTGACCATCAGCGTCTGATTCGCTACGGCGATCTTCACCATGCTGGCGCGGTCTCCGGCGACCAACTCGGCGCGGCGCAGGCTCCCGGCCAGCGCCTGCGTGTTCGCCGTGATCGAGCGGTCGAATTTCGCTGGAATAACCTGCCCGTAGTTCGGATACTGACCGTCTACGAGGCGGACGACGATCGACGTGCTCCCGGCGGAAAGCATTATTTGATTGTTCTGCGCACCGAGGGCCGAAATGGAGATCGTTTCGGCACCACCAAGATTGCGCGCCGCCTCGGCTAGCGCTCGCGACGGCACGATGTAGCGCTCGCTGCCGGAGATCCCGTTCTCGAGCGTCGTCTGCCATTTCGCGAGGCGGTACCCGTCGGTCGCTACCATCGTTAGGCTATCGCCCTCGACCTCCAGCAACGTGCCCATGAGAACGGCGCCGCGCGCTTCCTCGCCCGAGGCCGCAAAGATCGTCGCGTTGACGCCGTCTCGGAAGCGCTTGGCGGTGAGGCTGAACTTCTGTCCGTGCGAAGCGCTCGGCAACGGCGGATATTCATCCGCCGGCAACGCGTGAAAATCGTAGTTGCTTCGTTCGCACTTTACTCCCGCACGCGTCGGCGTTCCCGTAAGTTCAAGCGTACCCGCGGGGAGATTCGCAAGATAACTACCGAAAAGTTTCGCCGGTATCGTCACGCTGCCTGGTTCGGCGATCTCCGCCGTAAAGGCGTGCTCGAGCGTTAACTCGAGATCGGTCGCTCGAACGACGATCCGGCCCTCTTCCGTCGAAAGCAGGACGTTCGAAAGAATCGGCACCGTTGTATGCGCGTTAACGATCTTGCTCGCCGCTCCGACGGCGGTGGCGATATCTTTGGTGTTACACGTGAATTTCATTCATCCACCGGTTTCTGGATCTGGGGAGTGCCTGATTTTAATAAAGTAAGATAGTCGTAGTAGTAGTAAGGCGGTGCATTATGTGGAGAAGGGCAGGTAGATCAGCCGGGCCAAGGTTTTCCGCTTGGAATAACCTGTGTAGGGCCGGCGCCGGTCTATACACGTTTCCACGAGCGCATCGCAGCCAGGAGGTTATCCACGCCCGTTCGCGCGCCCTGTGCAGTATGCCGTGGAATCGGCGAACGGCGTCTTTCCGTACGAAAACGGCCCGCTGCGAGCCTCAGGCCGTTTTCGTAGGGATGGCGAGACGGCCGGGTCGTTAGTCGCTCTGACACAGGGCCAGCATCGATCGAATCTTATTTCGATAGGCCTCGTCGCGCTGCATCTGATCGGCGACTTTATCCCGCGCATACATAACCGTCGTATGGTCCTTCTTATTGAATTCGCGCGCGATCTGGGGTAAGGAGCAATCGGTGAGTTTGGTGCAGACGTACATGGCGATCTGTCGCGGCGCCGCCAGGCGCTGATCGCGGCGTTGCGTATCCAACTCCTTGACCGTCAGGCCGTGGGCTTTCGCCACCTTCTCTTTGATGGACGCAACCGTTACGCGGCGTAACGGCACCTGCGCGACCGCATTCTTGAGAACCTCGGCGGCTAGATCGACGGTGATCTGCGATTTGGTGAGCGACGCGAACGCAACGACGCGGATGAGCGCTCCTTCCAGCTCGCGGATGTTTGACGGGATGACTTTAGCGATGAACGAGGTCACTTCGTCGGGGACGGGGATCTTCTCCGACTCGGCCTTCTTACGAAGTATGGCTTCGCGAGTTTCGAGATCCGGTGATTGGATGTCGGTCAGCAGCCCCCATTCGAAACGCGAGCGAAGACGGCTTTCAAGCGTCTGTATCTCTTTTGGTGGGCGATCGCTCGAGATAACCAGTTGGCGCCCGGACTCGTGCAGGGAATTAAACGTGTGGAAGAACTCTTCTTGCGTCTGTTCCTTGCCTTCGAGAAATTGAATGTCGTCGATAAGGAGCAGGTCGACGTGGCGGTATTTGTTTCGGAATTCAAGCGTTTGATTATTCTTGATAGCGATGATGAACTCGTTGGTGAATTTTTCGCTGGACACGTAGACCACGTTGGCCGTGGGGTTGTCCAGCATCACGCGATGGCCGATGGCATGCATGAGATGGGTCTTCCCCAATCCAACGCCGCCGTAGAGGAAGAGCGGGTTGTACGCGCGCGCCGGCGCGCCGGCTACCGCTTGCGAAGCCGCGTGAGCGAATCGGTTGGAGTTTCCGACGACGAACTCTTCGAAGGTGTAGCGAGAGTTCAAGTTGCCCGCGCGAAACTCGTCCCCGGCCCGAGCGCCAGGCGCCGGCGGCGCCCCCGCAACCCCCGCCGGCGACGTCGCGGAGAGGGCACTCTCGTTCGCCACGGTAAAGGCGATCCTGACCTCGCTCCCGAGGACATCGCTCAATATCTCGGCGATCTGCGCTCTGAGCCGGTTTTCAACCCAATCGCGGGCAAAGTTGTTATGCACGGCAAGCAAGAGTTCGTTGCCCGTAAAGGAGACCAAACGAAGCGGCTTGATCCACATCTCGAAGATCGGCTTGGAGAACTTTCGCTCGAGTGCGTCAAGGGCCGCTTGCCAAAGATCGGTCGATATGTTGGGGTTGCCAGCAGCAAGCACCATTCGCTCTTTCCGTCCTTACGCCACCGTATCTCGGCCGAAAGCCGCATCGACAAAAGTCCGCGCTTGAGGTCGAGTATGGAGGCGCTGGTGTTGGCTTAATCGGCCTTGTATCCTGCGGAGAAACGCGCAAATCTTATCCACTTATCCACAGGCGAAAAGCAACGTGTTTCCGGCCTAAAATCGAGCACTGCGAACGGCCGCGTGAGATATCCGGCAGGCCGAAAACCCCCGTGGAATGGAGCGTTCCGCCGCACGCAAGACCGCGAAGCACGAGGCATTCTCCACAAGGTTGTCCACACGTGTGGAGAACGCCCTTGCCGGAGCGCCCGCACGCTCGGCGGCAACCTGCGCTTGACGGTCCGGCGGACGTGGCTCTATACTAAGAGGCTGTATGCCGCCGCTCGGCGGCTATTTTTGCCTGGGAGATCGATAAAGTCATGAAGCGGACGTACCAGCCGCACAACCGCCGGCGCAAGCGCGTGCACGGCTTCCTCGAGCGGATGTCGACGAAGAACGGGCGCCGCGTCATAGCCGCGCGCCGCAAAAAAGGTCGCAAGCGCCTGGCGGCGTGATGCGCCGCTTTTCCGGCTTGCGGCGGCGCGCCGACTTTAGCTGCCTGCGCCATCGCGGGCGACGCACGGCTACGCCAAGCCTCACCCTCTATCGAGCGGCTCCTGCACCTGGCGATGAGCGTGCCTTGGTGGGAATCGTCGTCTCAAAGGCGGTCGGGAAAGCGGTCGTTCGCAACCGGCTGCGCCGCCGGCTTGCCGCGATCGTACACGAAACGCTTGCAGACGGCGCCCGCATGCGGCTGTTGATCGTCACCCGGCCGGTCGCCGCGGCGCTCCCGTTTGCCGTACTGCGGCAGGAGGTTGAGCGGGCTCTCGGACCGGCGGGCGGAGGAACGCGCTAGTGCGGGACCTCCTCGTGCTGCTGCTGCGGTTTTACAAGCGGTGCATCTCGCCGCTGCTGCCCCCGGCCTGCCGCTTCTATCCGACCTGTTCGGAGTATGCGGCCGAGGCTATCGCGAAACACGGGGCGCTGCGAGGCGGCGTTCTGGCGGCAAAACGCCTCGCTCGCTGCCACCCGTGGCACCCGGGCGGCGTCGATCCGGTCCCGTTACCACCGAAGCGACAGTAGGCCATGGCTCCCAGGGCCACCTGGAAGCGGATGAAAATGCGCGCGGGCCGAAGGCCGGGGCCCCGGCGGCTTTGCCGACGGGGGGCGCGCAGCGCGCAGCGCGGATGCGCCATTTTCAGCCATTTTCACCTGGAAGCGGATGAAAATGCGCGCGGGCCGAAGGCCGGGGGCCCCGGCGGCTTTGCCGACCGGGGGGCGCGCAGCGCGCAGCGCGGATGCGCCATTTTCACCTGGAAGCGGATGAAAATGCGCGCGGGCCGAAGGCCGGGGCCCCGGCGGCTTTGCCGGCGGGGGGCGCGCAGCGCGCAGCGCGGATGCGCCATTTTCTCCTCAGACTGAAAGGTAAGCCTTGCACCTCATACTGGCGGCCAACTGGTTCCTCGATCCGATCGTAAACGTTATCACGCAGATAATCGATGCGATCGACGTGGTGGTTCGTAACCGCGGCTGGAGCTTGGTCATCTTCGCGCTGCTGTTCAAAATGCTGTTCTGGCCGCTGAACACCAAGCAGTTCATGGCGATGATGAACATGCAGAAGATCGCTCCGAAGCTGAAGGCGCTACAGGCGAAATACGGCAAGAGCGACCCGCAGAAATACCAGCAAGAGACGATGGCGCTCTACAAAGAGCACGGCGTCAACCCGCTCGCGGGCTGCTGGCCGATGCTCGTCCAGTACCCGATCATCATCAGCGTCTTTTATGCGGTAACCTCGAACGAAAAGC
>JAKAPQ010000128.1 GCA_021806945.1 bacterium
TCGAAGGCGACGGAGATCCCGGTCGTGCCGCGTTCGAGCAGATAGCGGTAGCGTGCGTTCGATTCGGCAGCGGTTGCGAAGCCCGCATATTGGCGCATCGTCCAGAGGCGGCCCCGGTACATGTCCTTGCGGACGCCACGCGCGAACGGAAAGGCGCCGGGCTCGCCGAGCTCATGCGGCGTGCCCTCGGCTCGATCGTATACCGGCCTGAGCGGAATCGCGGAAGCGTTGCGTTCTCGGGGCATATCTAGTTGCTACCCTTCGCGCCCGTGCGATGCCGCCCCCGCACTCCCCGCAGGCGCGCTACTCGAGCGTCACAAGAGGCGACTGCGCTTCGACGGTATCGCCGCTGGCGGCGTAAACGTGCTTGACCGTGCCGCCTTTATGGGCGCGGATCTCATTCATCATCTTCATCGCCTCGACGATGGCGACGAGCTGACCTTCGGCGACCGATTCCCCGCGCACCGCCTTCATCTCTACGACGACGCCGTGCATCGGCGAGAGTACGTCGTCTCCGTCTCCCGCGGCGGCGCGCCGGCTGCCGAGATGGCGCGGTGCTGCGCGGGGCGGACCTCCCCGCGGCTCTTGCGATGCTCGGGACGAGACCGGCGCGTCGAGCATGCGGACGCGGTAGAGTTTATCGTTGACCTCGATGCGCAGGACGTCGCCGGGAGACGACGGGGCGGCGGGCGCGGGGATTTCGTCTCTCCCGGCAGCCGGCTGCAGCGTAGCGGCAAACGCTTCGAGCGTAGCCGTTCCGTAGTTTGCGCCGATTACGCTCGGATCGTCGCACAGCGCACGCAACAGCGGCAGCGTGGTGGGCACTCCGGCGATCTCATACTCGTCGATGGCGCGGCGCAGGCGCGCGATCGCCCGCAGGCGCGTTGGAGCCCAGACGACGAGCTTGGCGATCATCGAGTCGTAATCGGGGGAGATTACGAAGCCCGGATAGGCCGCCGAATCAACGCGCACGCCTAAGCCGCCCGGCTCGCGATACGCGCGAATCGTGCCGGGTGCCGGAGAGAAGCCCCGGGCGGGATCCTCGGCGTTGACGCGCACCTCGATCGAATGCCCGCGAAGGACGATTGCGTTCTGATCGTAACCGAGCCGTTCGCCTGCGGCGACGCGAATCTGCTCGCGAACGAGGTCCATTCCGCTGAGCATCTCGCTGACCGTATGCTCGACTTGGATGCGCGTGTTCATTTCGAGGAAGAAGAACTCGTCGCCGGCGACCAGGAACTCGACCGTGCCGACGCTGTCGTATCCGATGCTCTGCGCTGCGCGAATCCCCGCCTTGCGTATGCCCTGGCGGACGCGGTCGGATACCGTGGCGGGCGCCTCCTCCCAAAGCTTTTGATGCCGCCGCTGCAGCGAGCAGTCGCGTTCGCCGACGTGCAGTACGGTACCGTGCTTGTCGGCGAGAATCTGGAGTTCGACGTGCTTTGGGTTGTCCAGGTAGCGCTCGGCGTAGATCGTGCCGTTCTTGAAGTACGCCTCGGCTTCGCGGTGAGCGGTGTTGAAGGCCGATGCGATCTCCTCGAGGGAGCGCGCTATTTTCAAGCCTTTGCCGCCGCCGCCGCCGGAGGCCTTGAGCGCAAGCGGCAGGCCGTACCGTTGCGCGGCTTCGCACGCGCCGGCCACGTCGGCGATCGGCTCGGTACCGCCGGGAACCACCGGCACGCCTGCTGCGACCATCGCGCGGCGAGCACGCACCTTGTCGCCCATCGCATCGATCGCGTCGGGATGCGGTCCGATCCAGAGCAATCCCGCGCCGATGACGGCTCGCGCGAAGCCGGCGTTCTCGGCCAGAAAACCGTAGCCCGGATGAATCGCTTGCGATTCCGACCGCACCGCGATATCGATAATCTTCTCCACGCACAGGTAACTCTGGGCCGGTGCGGCGGGCCCGAGCAGATAGGCCTCGTCGGCCATGCGGACGTGCAGTGCATCGCGATCCGCCTCCGAGTAGACCGCCACGGTCTGCAGACCCATCTCGCGCGCCGTGCGGATAACGCGCACCGCGATCTCCCCGCGGTTTGCGATCAACAGCCTCTCAAACATCCCCGTCCGTCATCCCCGTCCGTCATCCCCGTCCGTCATCCCACTCTGTCATCATCCCACTCTATCATCCTGAGCCTGTCGAAGGGCGAAGGGCGAAGGGCGAGAAGGGCCGGCTAGCGCGCGGATCTCCTCGATTGTGAGCTCGGGATAGCGCATCGCAAGTCCCCATGGCGCTTGCGGGGCCGGTGCTTCGGCGCGGGACCCGATGGCGTACGAGAGTGCCGTAAAGATTGCGGCGATCTCCTCGCCGGTGGGCACCGTTCCTAAGAATTGCGCCGAGCGCCTCACGCCGGGCCGCTTGCGGCGGGCGGTAAGAACATGCCCATGACGTGGAAACCGCCGTCGACGAAGTGCACGTCGCCGGTGACGGCCGACGAGAGGTGCGATGCCAGGTAGACCGCGGCGTTGCCTACGTCTTCGATCGAGACGTTGCGGTGCAGCGGCGCGGTGGCCGCAACGACCTCGAGCATCTTCGAGAGCCCGGAGACCTGGCGCGCGCTCGCAGTCTTGATCGGGCCGGCGGAGATGGCATTCACGCGGATGCCGCGTTCGCCGAGATCGAAAGCCAGATAGCGTACGGAGGCTTCGAGCGCGGCCTTTGCTATGCCCATGAGGTTGTAGTTCGGCACGATCGCCGTCGCGCCCAGATATGTGAGCGCTAGGATGGATGCGTTGTCCTCGAGCTGGTCGCGCAGCGTCTGCACGAGCGCGATCAGCGAATAGGCGGAGATGTCGAGCGAGAGTTTGAACCCGTCGCGCGTCGTGTCGTACACCTTGCCGGCCAGGTCCTCTTTGTTTGCGTAGGCAATCGAATGCACCAGCACGTCGAGTCGCCCGAACTCTTGGGCGAGGCTATCGCCCATCGAGCGGAGCGAGGCGTCGGAGGTGACATCGCACTCGATGACCGGCCCGCCGCCGAGCTCCGCCGCGAGCTTCTCGACCTCGTCCTTGACGCGCTCGCCCTGGTAGGTGAATGCGATCCGTGCCCCGTGTGCGTGCATCTGGCGGGCGATGCCGGTCGCGATCGACCAGCGGTTGGCCACGCCCGTAACGAGGGCTCGCTTTCCTTGCAGTAGTTTCACGCCTGACTAGATACCAGCGCGACGCCCAGCGTCCTGTTTATCGCTTGCTGCAGCATGGTATTATTCCATAATATTAGCGATCGGAGGCATGCCATGCGCCTGGTCCGGGCCGCTCTCGCAAGCACGATTCTCTTGGCCCTCTGCACGGTGAGTGCCGTTGCGAGCGGCTCCGCGCTCGGCCACGCCGCCCTCACTCCGTACGCTGGGCATGGGACGGCCACCCTATTCGGAACGATCGATGCGGCCCGGGTGGGACAGGCGGTCTACTGCGCGCCCAATATCCCTTACACGCGCTCGTACATTTCGTCGATGGTCGCCGGTTTCGTCGCGCATCCATACGCACCGAAGATCCCGGTGCTGGATCCGGCGCTCGCGCCGTACGTTCGCGTCGCGACCGTCGCGATCGATCACCGGTTTACGTGTAGCGGCTTGGTGGGAGGAAAGTATCTCGTCTTCGCATGGATCCACGGAAACGCATCGCCCGTCTACTCAACCACCGAGCGCCTCGGAACGCTCAGCCCAAACGGAACGAACACTTCGAACGGGCATTCGGTCATCGTGCAGCACATCGGTCAGTCGCGGCAGTACGACTACGTTCTGGTGTCAGCGGTCGATGTCGCCGCAAAGCAGACGCTGCGGACGTTCTTTCGCGTAGCCGACGGAACGCTTGCGAGCTTCGATCCCACGCTGCACTAGGAGGCTGTCGGAGTTGGGCACGTTTTCGGATTTGGCGCCGAATTTTGTTCGGAGACGAGGCGCGAAGAAGCCGCGCCAGCGCGCATCCTGCGCTACGCGGCACCTCCGCTTCCGTGCGGAATGGGAGCGAAGCCGTAGCTTCGTGACTGATGAGCAACGAAGCTTTTGGCGGAACAGGCGGGTTCGAGACGGCGGCGGGGGTCTTTCCGCAACCTGCTAGTGCTTGCTAGCAGGCGCGCGTCAGAGCGTCGCTTGGATGTACGTGAAATGCGCCTCCTGGCACGCATTGATCGCCATGATGCCGGAGGGCACGGCGAGCGCTCCCGGAACGATGCCGCGCATGACGCGCTCGTAGACCTCCGATCGCGGGCGCGCCAGGGCCGTGGCGAAGATCTCGGCAAAGCCCACGATTGCGTTGTGGCACACGAAAAACGATGCGCCGCGGGTGACGAGGCCCTCGACGGAGACGCGGTCCTTCGACGCAGAGCCCAGAAACGGGTTGCCGACACCTGGCTTGAGATCTTTCGGCAGGTCGTTCTTCACGTTGTCGGGCAAGGCGGAGCCGGCCGGTATGAGGTACGCGTTCCACAGGTCGTCGCTCATGGCCAGCGCGATCGCGGCACCATGGTATAGGACCCCCGCCGCGTGTAAGGCTCCCGGTCCCTCGTCGAGATCGTCGTCGTACGCCTCCATGGAGCTGCGCATCTCGTAGAGCACGGTGCCGCCCTCGAGTTTCGTCGCGCCGAAGCATTGCCGGTGTCTGGCCGCCTTCGCGAGCATCGCCCGGAACGCGGCTCGGTCGAAGACGAACTTCGGCAACGAATCGCCCGGCGCGCTCGCCTGCGGCGCGGCCACCGGCGCCGCAGCGGCTACCAGCGGCGTCGTCGCGGAGACGATGCAGGCGCCGACGATGAAGTCCTTGCGCGTGCTCATCGTACCTTCCTCACAGTGGGATGTTCCCATGCTTGCGCTTGGGGCGCTCGACGCGCTTATTTGCCAGCATCTCGAGCGATTCGGCGATGACCCGCCGCGTTGCGTGCGCCTCGACGATGTCGTCGACGTAACCGCGCTGCGCCGCGATGAACGGATTGGCGAAACGCTCGGTGTAGTCGTCGACGAGCTCGCGCATCTTCGCCTCCTTGTCCGTAGCGGCCGCGATCTCCCTGCGGAAGATCGTCTTGACGGCCCCCTCGGCTCCCATTACGGCGATCTCGGCGGTCGGCCACGCGACGTTGACGTCGGCGCGAATGTGCTTGGAGGCCATGACGTCGTACGCGCCGCCGTAGGCTTTGCGCGTGATGATCGTTATCTTCGGGACGGTCGCTTCGGCGTAGGCGTAGAGCAGCTTCGCACCGTGGAGAATGATGCCGCCGTACTCCTGATCGGTTCCCGGCAGGAAACCGGGCACGTCGACGAAGGTCACCAGCGGAATGTTGAAAGCGTCGCAGAACCGCACGAACCGTGCGGCCTTGATCGAGCTCTTGATGTCGAGGACGCCGGCGAGCACGTTCGGTTGATTGGCCACGATGCCGACGCTCCGCCCGCCAACCCGTCCGAAACCGACGATGACGTTCTGCGCGTAGAGCGGCTGAATCTCGAGGAAGTCGCCGTCGTCCAGTACGGGAACGACGACGTCGTGCATGTCGTACGGCTTGTTCGGCACGTCCGGGACGATGACGTCGAGTCCCATTACGAGCCTGGTGGGATCGTCGCCGATCGCATAGCGCGGAGGGTCTTCGAGATTGTTTTGCGGCAGGAAGCCCAACAGCGCCTTGGTCATCGCGACCATCTCGTCTTCGTCCGCAGCCGTCAAATGCGCGACGCCGCTCTTGGAAGCGTGGGTCGAGGCTCCGCCCAGTTCTTCGAAGCTCACGTCCTCGCCCGTTACGGTCTTGATGACCTCCGGTCCGGTGATGAACATCTGCGAGATGCCTTCGGTCATGATGACGAAGTCGGTAATCGCCGGCGAGTAGACCGCTCCGCCCGCGCACGGACCCGCGATAAGACTCAGCTGCGGAATCACGCCGCTGGCCTGCACGTTGCGCCAGAAGATCTCGGCGTATCCGCCCAGGCTCACGACGCCCTCTTGGATGCGCGCGCCGCCGGAGTCGTTGATGCCGATCATCGGCGATCCGGTGCGCAGCGCCAAATCCATGGCTTTGCAGATCTTCTCGGCGAAGACTTCGCCCAAGGATCCGCCGAGCACGGTAAAGTCCTGTGAAAAGAGAAAGACTTGCCGCCCGTCGATCGTCGCCTGCCCGGTGATCACGCCGTCACCCAGAAACTCCCGGCCCTCGAGTCCGAACGCGCTCGTGCGATGAACGGCGAAACGGTCGAGCTCGCGTAGCGAACCGGCGTCGACCAGCGCTTCGATGCGCTCGCGGGCCGTACGCTTACCGCGTTCGTGCTGCCGGTCTATCGCCGTTTGGCCGGCTGGGGCGAGCGAGAGCTCGCGCTTGCGCAGGAGCTCGGCGTACTGCTCTGCCTGGCTCTTCATCGAGCGCGCTACCAGATACCGAGCGCGAGTTTCACGTCGTCGCTGGCCATCTCGCGAGGATCCCAGGGCGGCGTGAACGTGATCTCCACCGTGGCGGTTTCGACGCCGTCGAGCGCCTTCACGCGATCCTCGA
>JAKAPQ010000129.1 GCA_021806945.1 bacterium
TCGCGCAGCGCGTCGTCGATCGTCATGACGGCCGGCAGCGGCTCGTAGACGACCTCGATGAGGTTCAGCGCTTCCTCCGCAGTCAACTCGTCGTCCGCGACCACCGCGGCGACCGGCTCGCCGACGTAGCGCACTTTGTCGATGGCAAACACCGTCTCGTCGGGACTCGAAGGGAGGATGCCGTACCGCACCGGCAGTTCTTCGCCCGTCGCCACCGCGACGACGCCCGGCAGCGCTTGCGCGCGGCTACAGTCGACGCGCAGGATACGCGCGTGCGCCTGCGTGCTGCGCAGAAGTTTGCCAAAGAGCATGCGCGGCAGCGCGATGTCGTCGGCATATTTCGCCGCGCCGGTGACCTTGGCGTACGCGTCGGCGCGCGGCAGAGCCTTGCCCGCGACGGAGAAGCCCTCGGGCTTGCGCGCGTGGACCGGAGCAGCCGGCCGAGCGACGGACGAAACGGCCGCAGCGGCCGTCGTACCGGCGGCGCCGGTGTCGGGATTGGTGGCGGTCGACACCCTGCGTATCTCAGGCATGCGCCGCCTCACGCAGGCGTTCGGCGGCCAGCGCCACCGCTTCGACGATCTTCACGTACCCCGTGCAACGGCAGAGGTTCCCCGCGAGCGCAGCCTCGATCTCGCGCTTGCGCGGCGCGCCGTTGCTCTCAAGCAGGGCGGCGGCACTGAGCAGCATGCCGGGCGTGCAGTAGCCGCATTGCGCCGCCCCACACTCGACGAACGCGCGCTGCAACGGGTGCAGTTCTCCGGCACCGGCCATCCCTTCCACCGTAACGATCTCGCGATCGACGCATTCGACGGCCAGCGTCAAGCACGAGAGCACCGTTTCGCCGTCGACGAGGACCGTGCAGGCGCCGCAATGACCCATCTCGCACCCGTGTTTGGTTCCGGTCAGGGCCAGATCTTCACGCAAGACTTCGAGCAGCGTGCGATTGGGATTGAACGCACACGCGATCTCGCCTCCGTTCACGCGGAGGGTCGCAAGCATCTTCGCCGGAGCTACGGACATGGTGGCTGCTTAGCTGCGCGCCGTCCGCGCGCCTGCGGGCGCGCTTTCGATGGAATCGCCGCGCCCAGCGTCGAAGGCCGTCGCTCGTCCGTTCTTGGGAGGCTGTCGGAGTTGATCGAACATCTCGAGCAGGTCCGTCGCTGGCAGGCAGATGGACGCTCCGTGGCCATAGCCGCACTGGTCGATGCCGAGGGTTCGGCTCCGCGAGATCCCGGCGCCGAGATGGTGGTGAGCGACGCGGCCGAGATCGCCGGTTCGGTCAGCGGCGGGTGCGTCGAATCGGCGCTGGCGCAAGAGGCCGCAGCGGTTCTCGCGACGGGCCGCGCGAGGCTGGTGAGCTACGGCATCGCCGAGGCCGACGCGATCTCCGCCGGTTTGCTCTGCGGCGGCACGATACGAGTCCTCGTGGCCCCGCTCGACGCTGCCCTGTGCGCCGAACTCGAGAGGCGCCTGCAGGCTTCGCCGTTACGCGCGTTGGCGTGGCGTCTGAGCGGCGAGCGCGCAGGCGCCCACCTGTGCATCTTCGGAGACGGCGTCCTCGGAACGCTGGGCGACCCCGCTCTCGATGCCGCCCTGACGGCCGATGCGAGTGCCTCCTTCGCCCGCGGTGCCGGCGATCTGCGGTGGTTCGGAGAACGCGGCGAGCCGGCCGGCGAGGTCGAGATCTTCGTGCGGCGTTACGCCCCAGCGCCGGAGATGTACGTCTTCGGCGCGAGCGATTTCGCACAGGCCGTCGTGCGCGTGGGTAAGCTCTTGGGTTACCGCGTTACCCTCTGCGACGCGCGCGCGGCCTTCGCCACGCGCGAGCGGTTCGCCGAGGCGGACGAGGTTGTCGTCGCCTGGCCGGACGAATTTCTCGCTGCCGCACCTGTGGACGAGCGTACGGCAATCGTCGTACTCACGCACGATGAGAAGTTTGATATTCCGCTGCTGCGCGCGGCGCTCTACGGACCCGCGCAGTACGTCGGCGCGATCGGTAGCCGCCGTACGCACGCGCGTCGCTTAGGTCTGTTGCGCGAGGCTGGTACCACGGATGCGGAGCTCGCACGCCTGCGCGCGCCGATCGGGTTGGATATCGGCGCACGCACGCCGGCGGAGACGGCCATAGCGATCGCGGCCGAGATCGTCGCACATCGCAACGCCCGGCCCGGCGGTTCGCTTACGGGTGGAGAGGGCCCGCTGCGCGGTCGCGGCGAGCGCTAGGAGGCTGTCGGAGTTAAGCACGTTTCCGTTTTTGGGCCGCCTTTTGCCCGAATACTTCGTTGCTCATCAGTCACGAAGCTACGGCTTCGCTCCCATTCCGCACGGAAGCGGAGGTGCCGCGTAGCGCAGGATGCGCGCTGGCGCGGCTTCTTCGCGCCTCGTCTCCGAACAAAATTCGGCACCAAATCCGAAAACGGCTCAACTCCGACAGCCTCCTAGGCAAACGACTCCATCAGTTTCGCCCACTCTGCACGACCGATACGCAGGTCCGCCTCGCCGAAGTCCTTGAGCGGTTGGCGGGGGACGTTCTCGCGTTCGCAGAGGTCCTCGCTCGCCGGATTGACGTAGAGCAAGCCGGTGACCAGCTCTCCACGGCCGCGCGCTTCGTGCACGGCGCGCAACGCTCCGATCCGGTCGGTCGCATCGTACGCTCGATCCAGTTTGCGCAACATCACGTGCGAACCGTCGGCGAGTTCGATGTCCTGCACGCTGCCCGGTTCGTATTCGACTTCGATCTCTCCGCGACCGAGAATGAAATCGGCGGAGTGGAGCACGTAGTCGTGCTCTTTTACGTAGGCATAACTCTTGGTAGAGCCTTCGTGGTCGTTGAAGGTGACGCACGGGCTGATCACGTCCAGCACGGCGGTACCGCTATGCGCAAAGGCCGCCTGCAGGAGCGGCACGAGCTGTTTTCCGTCGCCTGAAAACGAACGCGCCACGAACGTCGCGCCGAGTTCGATCGCGAGGCCGCAGACGTCGATGGTCTCGAACTCGTTCACCTTGCCGTTCTTCAGCACCGAGCCGAGATCGGCTGTCGCCGAGAACTGCCCTTTGGTCAGCCCGTAACAGCCGTTGTCCTCGACGATGTACGTCATATCGAGGTTGCGCCGGATGAGATGGCAGTACTGCCCGAGCCCGATGCTCGCGGTATCCCCGTCGCCGCTTATGCCCAGCACCAGCAGGTCGCGGTTGGCCAGTTTCGCGCCGGTCGCGGCCGACGGCATCCGGCCATGTACCCCGTTGAAGCCGTGCGCTTGGTCGACGAAGTACGCCGGCGTCTTCGAGGAGCAGCCGATGCCGCTCATCTTGGCGAGCCGGTGCGGCTCAACGCCGTACTCGTATAGCGCTTTGATCAGATGGTTCGTGATCGAATTATGACCGCATCCCGCGCAGAGCGTCGTCGCCGAACCCTTGTAGACTTCGCGGCTCAGGCCCGTCACGTTCAGGTTTATCTTGGATACGCCGGTCGACATGATTGGATATACCTCTAAGCTAAGCTGGCGTGGCGAGAGAGCGTTCGGCTTCGAGCAACGGCTC
Source organism: bacterium (assembly GCA_021806945.1). Lineage (GTDB taxonomy): Bacteria > Vulcanimicrobiota > Vulcanimicrobiia > Vulcanimicrobiales > Vulcanimicrobiaceae > JAJYFL01. The sequence goes on from JAKAPQ010000129.1 coordinate 3,544, forward strand.
GGCGATGACGGCCGCGTCGATCGGGACGCCATTGTAGTGACGAATCGACTGCAGGCGCGCGGCATCGGCTGCGGGGAGATCGGTGCGCAGCAGGCCGTAGAGCTGTCCGTCGCGGTTCTGGTCGACGACGTAGACGCGTTCGTGCCGCGCAACGAAGGCCGCGACCTCCGGCGAAAACGGCAGGGCGCGGACGCGGAGGTAGTCGACCTCGAGTCCCGCGGCGCGGAGGCGGTCGCGCGCCTCGACGACCGCATGGTGCGTCGTCCCGTAGGCGAGAATCGCGGTCGCGCGCCCGCTCTCGTCGATGCTGGGCTGCGGGACTGCCAGTCGCGCGGTCTCGTGCTTGCGCGCAAGACGATCGAGATTGCGTGCGAAGACCTCCGCCGACTCCGAATAGCGCGCAAACTCGTCGTGGCCGCTGCCGCGTGTAAAGTAGCCGGCCTTCGCCGACGGCGTCCCCGGAAGCGTTCTATACGGAATACCGTCGCCGTCGGGATCGGCGTAACGGCCCCACGATTCAACGCGCTCGAGCTCCGCGGCCGTGAGAACCTTGCCGCGGTCGAAGGGGCGATCCGGGTAAGCTAGCGGCTGCGCCATCCAAACGTTCATGCCGAGATCGAGATCGCTGAGCACGAAGACCGGCGTTTGAAAGCGCTCGGCCAGATCGAAGGCGTCCATACCGAATTCGTACGCCTCTTCGACCGTAGCAGGCAGAAGCACGATGTGTTTGGTATCGCCGTGCGAGAGCGTGTATGCAAACGCCACGTCACCCTGCAGCGTACGGGTCGGGAGACCGGTCGACGGCCCTGCCCGCTGTACGTCGAAGATGACGCCGGGGAGTTCGGCGTAGTAGCCGAAGCCGGCATACTCCGCCATCAACGAGAGCCCGGGGCCCGACGTTGCGGTCATCGCGCGCGCTCCGGCCCACCCGGCGCCGAGCACCATCCCGATCGCCGCCAGCTCGTCCTCCGCTTGTACGATGGCCGCTTTGCGCTCGCCCGTTGCGGGATCTGCCCGAAAGCGGTCGCAATACGATATGAACGATTCGCACAGCGACGTCGACGGGGTGATCGGATACCATGCCAGGACCGTACAGCCGGCCATGACGCAGCCCAGCGCCGCCGCGCGGTTACCGTCCAGCAGGATGCTTCCCTCGGTGCGCCCCGTCATCGGTTCCACGCAATAGGGATCGCGCTTCTCGAGGTGCGTCTGCGCGTACTCGACTCCCACCCGCACCGCAGCCAGGTTTGTCTCCACGGCGCTCGGCTTGCGCCGAAACTGCTCCCGTACCGCCGCCTCGATAGCCTCGCTCGGAATGCCGAGCAACTCGGCTAAGACGCCGACGTAGATCATGTTGACGAGATACTTGCGCAAGGAGCCCTGCGCCACGTGCTTCTTCGCCAACTCACCGAATGGAACGGCATAATAGGTGATGTCGGTTCGAAGAGTTGCGCCGCTCACCGGATAGGCAGATTCGTGGATGATCGCGCCTCCGGGCCGGACCGACGCAACGTCGTCGTGCCAGGTTGCGGCATTGAGCGCTACGACGATATCGATAGCGCCGCTGCGACATTTGTAGCCTTGTGGGCTCAGACGAACGTCGTACCACGTGGGCAATCCCTCGATATTGGAGGGGAAAACGTTCTTGGGTGCGACCGGAATGCCGAGCCGAAAGAGCGCATGCGTCAGCACCAGATTCGACGATTGGCTCCCCGAGCCGTTCACCGTCGCCGCACGAATCGTCAGATCGTTGACGATTTTTTCTCCCGTTGCCAATCCAAGCCGTCCTTTCGCCTAACGCTGCAATCTTCGTGAAACGGCCGCTCATCGCCTCGCGCCAACAAACAGATTAACGCTCCTGCTAAGCGCGCAGCAGGCGCTTCCACGCCGCGCGTTCCGCGCTCTCCCGCATCAGCGGTGCGAGATCCGCGCACGCGCGCCGCAAAGAATCGTAGAACGCACGGTCCGTGGAAGCCGCGCGCATCAGCCGCGCGAGATCGCCGGTATCGCCGAGCGCGTAGAGACCGGGATACCCGCTTCCGAGAATTCCGACGTTGCCCGGGATCCGCGAAGCGAGCACCGGCGTGCCGGCGGCGATCGCCTCGCTGAGCACGTTAGCGCCGCCCTCCATGCGCGACGAGAGCACCAGCGCGTCGGAACGCACGAGTAAGCGGCGCGCCGCACCGCGCGCGAGCTCTCCGAGGTAACGATAGCGCGGATTGAGCTCCGCTTCACGCCGCGCCATCTCGAGATAACGGGCATCGAGAACGCCGCCGGCCTGCGTGACGCGCACGGGCGGCAGGAGCGGCAAGCGGCGAACCGCGTAGGCCGCTCGCAGAGGGTCCTTCTCGCGGCGCAGATGCCCTAGCACGCAGAATTCGAAGCAGCCGCCGGTCCGCCGCTTAGGGCGCGGCCGGGCCGGCGCCGACTGCAGTATCGCGCGCGCCTTTGCGCGCAGCCGTTCGGGCAATTCGTCGATCGCGCGCGGTTGGAGCATCACGATGGCGTCGGCCGCATCGAGCGCGCGCTGCGCCGTGCGGCTGGTGCGAATATCGCGGTAGACGTCGGTCCCCGTGAGGATCACCACCAGCGCCCGTTGCGCGTGGGCACGGCGAAACCGCAGCGCATCGCTCCCGCTGCGCCTGGCATGCAACGCTATCAGGCAGTCGGCGGGTTCTACGCCAGTGTAGGTCCGCGCTATACGAACCCGGTGGCCGAGCGACCGTAAGATGCGCGCGTA
>JAKAPQ010000130.1 GCA_021806945.1 bacterium
TCCGCATCGACCTTATAGCTCCCGTCGGCGTTTCGGCGCTGGCTCAGGCTTTGGATGCGCGTGCTGGAACCGATAAACGCGGACTCGGTCGGCGAGCCGCTGGCCAGCATCGCTGCGGCGGCGCCCGTGTCGCCGCGTTTTAGAGCGTCGATATAACGCTCTACGAGCCGCTCGGCCGGGCCGAGGCTCGCCGGTGCGGTCGGCGATGCAGCGCGGGGCACGGTACGCGGCTCGGGCGCGATCGTCCGCTTGGGAACCGGAGCCGGGCTTGGAGGTACGGGGCTAGGGCGTGCGCTCGGCGGCGGGCTCGGCAGGGCGCTCGGCGACGCGGAGGGCTTTGGGCTACTGGTGCTGCTTGCCGTCGGATGCGGCGTCGGATGCGGCGTCGGATGCGAAGTGGCAGCGGCGGTGGGGCTTGGCGCGGGGCGCGGCGGCAATGGCAGCGCGGCAGCGGTCGCAGTCGAGGTCGGTTCGACGGTCGGCAGGGCACTGCCGCGAGTCGATGCCCGCCCGAGAAAGTGTGCGAGCATGCCGCCAAAAAACAGACCGACGAGCACGACGATGATGACGGCCGGGATCAACGGGAACTCTCCACCCCCCGAACCGCGTCCCGGCGCGGGATCGAAACCGCTGCGCCGGCGCCGCCGCGGCGTATCGCTCATGGCTCGCCCAACCGCCGGGAGATGCCGTCGATCACATCCCGAGGCAAGCGCGCGATGAGATCCGGCTCCCGTTCGACAAGCGCGACCGTCGCTTCGCGCAGCAACCCGGGATTATCTCCGGCATAGCGCAGCAACGCCGCTATCGCAGGCGCCTCGCCGCGGTCGATCCCATCGAGCGTCGTCCCGGCGGCCTCGACCGCATCTTCGGACGATTCGCCGCGCCGGCGAAAGGCGTCGAAAATCGCTTCGAGCAGTGCCGCACGGCTATCGGGCGGTAGCGCGGGCTCGCTCTGCGCCAACGCTCGGGCTAACGCGCGTTCGTCCATTCTTGCGATGAATCTCTCCGCCGCCTCAACGATATCGGTCCGGCACGACTTCCCAAATACGGACATCCGCAAGGTCGTTACTCCCCGGCAGCAGGCGGCTCCTCGAAATTCGCCCAAAACTCTCGGGTCGTGATATGCGTCAGGGTGCCCCTCGATCTTCACGCCGTCACACGCACGGGGTCGGCCGCCTTTGCCTTCGGCACGCCGCTGCGCGTGCGGCACGTTGTCGCGCTGGCCGTGCGCGAAGCGATCGGCGCGCGAGCCCCACGCGAAGCGTTCCAGCGCAGCCTCCGCGCAACGCTCGACGGGCTCTCCGGCGACCGGTACGCCGTCCATATCGACGGCTGGCGCGTGCGAGACCCCGAGGCCGTCGTCGTCTGCGATGCGGTCGCGCAGGTTCGCTTCTACCTTCCCCACACGTCTCGCGCTGCGGTACGCCATTCTGAACCAGCACTCCCCGAACGCTAACCCCCCGACTCCGCCGCCGTCGAACCTCGCGCTCGCCGCCCAGGCGGGCCGCCTTCTCGTTCGTCGCTGGCCGCTATACGCTGCGGTAAGCGCAGCGGCGCTCGCGATCCAAACCGCCGTACACTATGCGTTGCACGCGGTGGTCGCCGACGCAGTAGCCACCCTGCTCGTCGGTCCGGTCATCGTCGCGATCACCAACGTCAACGTTGCAGTCGACAGCACTCTCGCGAACGGGTCGGACGAGCCCGGCTGGCCCGCACGCTGGGAGCGAGTGCTCGAACGCTTGTGGGCCGTCATCGCGATCGACTCGATCATCTCGCTGCTCTGGCCTATCGGTGCGGGAGGGGCCGCAAGCGGCGCAGGCTTTGGCACGCTCCTCCTGGACGCACTGGTGCTGGCGTTCCTCGCTACGCTCTTCTTTGCCGACGTCTATGCATGCGTGGAACCGGACCGGCCGGCGCTGACGCTGGTGCCGCTCGCATTCGCGCGCAGCACGCTGCTGTCGTGGCAGAATCTTCCGCGCGTGATGGTTCTGCTGGCTGCCCAACTCGCGCTCGCGTTGGTCGTATTGGAGATCGGCGCAGCGACGAAAGCGAGCCCGGCGGGTCTCGTCGCTTATTGGACGAGCGCCGCCGTCTTCACGCTGGCCGCGGCTCCCGTCGCCGCCTGGACGACTACCATCTACCTGTACTGCGTCGCGCGCGAGCGCGAAACGATGTGTTGAAGAACGCGCGGCGCAACGATGAGGCAACCCCTTACACGTCGAACTCATATGCGAGAACCTCCGCCGTACGGATAGAAAGCGAGCGACAACCATACGACTGCCCCGCATTAGAAGCATCGGTCTGTGCGTAGCGCTGGCCTTGGCGGCCTGCGCCTCGGCCGCCGCGCAACGCCAGCACTACACCGTCACGGGGCTCGACTGTTATCGGATCGGCCGCCACCAGGCGCCCGAGACCGTTACGTACACCGGTACCCAGACGCTCGTAATATCTCACGCGAACTCTTCGACACACTTCTTGGCAACCGTCCGCTACGTCGCCACCGGCCGCTCGGGCTCGGTTCCCTCGCAGGCCTCTTTCGCTCAAGACCTGCGGCCCAACGGCGAGCTGGCCGACCGTGCCGACCTCGACCCGGACTACCTCACCATACTCAACCAGCCGTTCGCGGTCGAGCTCGGCGTCCAGACGCTGCGCGAGATCCTTCGCCTACATGGCCGAGCGCCGTTTGCCTTCCCGGCTCCGCTGACCGGCGGAACGCTCCACGGATACCTCGAGCGCGGGCCGATCGGACGCATCGGTTCGCGGCTGGTCGTCGCCGTGAAGTTCGACGCAAGGGGCCCGATGACGGGCCCTCTACCCAATCGCGTGGGGATCGCGATGATCGGCGCCATGCACATGCGCGGCACGGCGTACTACGACATCCACGGTACGCTGCTGCTCGCACTGAACGAGCGGATGACGATCGCCGGAACGTTCGAGGATCGCGCCGTCACCACGCCCGTCAAAATCGTGTACGCGCGGCGCATCCACGCGCAGAACGCTACGACGCGGCGATGAGTTCGACCGCCATCGGATGCGCGAACGGAACTTCCGTCAACGAAACCAGCGGCGTAAACGCCAGATGGTTCTGGTGGCAATCGACCAATCGTTCGATACCGCGCTTGACGCTGCCGGACTCCTCCACGTATTTGTTAAGCTTCTTGACGAAGTACGCATGCGGATCGCGCAGCACTTTCGCATAATACGGGTCGCCGGTTAGGCCTTGCGGGCTGAGGCCCTCTTTCGGCACCAGCCAAACGAACCACGGATCCTCGCCGCGGTGGTACCCGATGAGTACGAGTGGGATCGCTCGAGCGGAATCGAGCTCGGGAATAAAGCTGCACATCGTGTAGCCGTCAAACGCAACCTCTTTGGCCTCGATGGCGTTTCCCATATCGTTCACTCCCCATCTTCCGGCGACAAACAAAAAACCGCCCGGCGCTACGCGTCGAACGGCTTACGGTCTTTTATGACATCTTCCCAGGCGTCATTCAGCGAGGTTCGCCGCAGCAGCGCCGGGACCTTCGCCGATGGAAGGTGGCCACCGGGCCCGTTTGAAACTTTCCAGGGCGAGGCGGTGTTGGGACGCGTGTATGAGCGCCCTCGCGCCACTCCTGGGGGAGTTTATCGTGCCAACTGCGGCTGCGCCGAGGAAGTCGCTCAAAGCGCAACCGGTCACGGCGGGAACCGAGCGTTTCGAGACGATCGTCGACGAGTACCAGCGCCGGCTGTACGGCTTCGCCCTGCGCATGACGGGAAACCGGGAAGATGCCGAAGAGATCGTCCAGGATGCATTCGTTCGAGCCTATCGAGCGCTCGCCAAGATGTCGCCTCAGCAGCGCGCCGAGCTGCGCCTGCAACCGTGGCTCTACACGATCACGCTCAACGTGACTCGCAACCGCTTGCGCAGCAAGCGGCCCGCCCACGTGGCCCTCGATGCGCTGGCGGACCCCGATGCATTGCTGCGCGCCTCGCAAGACGGCCCGCCGCAGCCCGAGCGCATCGTCGAGCAGAATGCCGAGATGGCGCTCGTGGAGCGCGCGCTTCTGCAACTGCCCATGCACCTGCGCGCCGCGGCGACGCTCCGGTTCGTCGAAGGGCGCAGCCATCCGGAGATCGCCGAGATCCTCGGCCAGCCGATCGGAACGGTGAAGTCGCACGTCCACCGCGCCGTGCGCGTTCTGCGGCGGATACTCGGTCCACAGATCGATCGAATCGTGCCCCAAGGAGCAACCATCCATGCGCTGCCGTGACGTCGACGCGCTCTGGGACGACGTCCGCCAAGGGGCGCCGTCGATCCACGAAGCCGTCGCAATCCACCTGCATGCCTGTCCCCCGTGCCAAGAGCTCTACGAACAGTACGAAGGCGTAGCCTACTGCCTCTCCTGCTTGCCGGCACCCGAGCCTTCTTGCGACCTGGCGAAGAGAGTCGTTGCGCACATAGCCCAGCTCACCCATAACGTACGGAGCGCCGCAGTCACGCTGACGGCGGTGCAGACGCCGATCGGGCGCCTCTACGTCGGCTTCAAGCAGTCGCGCATCGCCTTCGTCGGCATCGACCGCGGCGAACCGGTGGCAGCGGTTCTGGAGCAGGCCCGGCGCCGGCTCCGCCGCCCGGTGGAGCAAGGCGATCCGCCGCCCTGGGTCAAGTCGCTCATCGCGGAGTTTTTCCAGACGTGGCACGTCGACGAACACCTCGTCGACATCAGCGACCTCACTCCATTCGAACAAGCGACTCTCAAGAAGACCGCGCAGATTCCGCCGGGGGAGGTGCGCTCCTACGCCTGGGTGGCGCGCGAGATCGGACATCCCAAAGCGGCGCGAGCCGTCGGCCAGGTCATGGCACGCAATCCGCTTCCGCTGCTCTTCCCATGTCACCGGGTCGTCGACTCGAGCGGCGCGCTCCACGACTACGGATACGGCCTCGAGATGAAGGCCCGCCTGCTCCGCATGGAAGGCTACCACGCACGCTGACGGGCCGACAGGGCATTCCTGCCCGCACTCGAACCGGAGTAATCATACGGTGTCCGCAAGCTCCCTCAGATAAGAGACAAAGGAGGGTAAACGGCCGGACGAAGGAGGTGATCGTCGTTCGTACAGACAGTAGCACGATATCTAACATAACGATGATCGGAGGTGCCGGCGGCTAGCCGGCGCCCCGGTACCGATACCGCTTCCGCCGGCTCGCTCGAGAGCCGGCTTTTTTTTCGCCCGAAGGGGAACGCAGACGTTGCTTTTAATCATCAGGAAGGTGGCAAAGCACGTCCTCATCACAGGGTTCGAGCCGTTTGGCGGCGAGAAGGTGAACCCGAGCGAACTCGTCGCGCGCAGCCTCGAAGGGCGCCTCATTGCAGAGCGTCTCGTCGTATCGCGCGTTCTACCGGTCGAGACGCGCAATCTTCGCGACCGCTTGGAGCGCGCGCTCCTGGAAGAATCGCCCGACATCGTGCTGTGCATGGGGCAGGGCGGCGGCCGGACCGCCGTTGCACTCGAGCGCGTGGCGGTCAACGTCCTAGACTTCGAGCGGCCCGACAACGTCGGCGTCGTGCGCAGGCAGGAGCAGATCCAGCGCGCGGGCCCCGATGCCCGTCTCTCGAACCTGCCGTTTGAAAAGATCGTCGAGGCGTGGAATGAGAACGGCGTGCCGGGCTACGTGTCGAACTCCGCCGGCACCTTCATCTGCAATCAAGCGCTCTACGAGCTCCTCGGTCTCGTAGAGGCGACCGCCTCCGCCATCGTCGCCGGGTTCGTCCATCTGCCCTACCTTCCGGCGCAGGCCATCACCGCAGGCTCCGAGTCCACCGCATCGATGTCGTTCGAGACGATGAAACGAGCGATGGAGATTCTTTTGGAAACAATCGTACCGTGGGTCGACCATCGCCCGCTCGAGCGCGACGTCTCAACGCGCGCCCGCAGCTCCGAGATGTGGATACCGCGCGGTGTAAAGGAAGTAGAACGCTGAGCGACCCACGCATCGCCGCCATCCCCGACATCCACGGGCACGCCAAGGGCGAACACAAACTCTACTCGGAGGAGCGCCCCATAGCATACTCCGCGCGTATGCTGTTTCTGTGGTTCTACCACGCATGCCGGCGCGGTCTGCCGCGCTTCTTGATGGTGACCGACCACGTCAACTACTTGACGTTCGAGGATCCCGGAGCCGTCAACACGGTGCGCCGCGCGCTGAAACTCGCCGAGGCCGGCGATCTCTACGGCGCCGCCGAAACGGCGGGCGTCGACGTCACGCACGCGGCGATCGTTTCGGAAGG
>JAKAPQ010000012.1 GCA_021806945.1 bacterium
GTTATGGTAAAGTGCGTTTCTGGGAATCGACTCGCCTAGCACATCAATGGATGGTAACCGATCTCGAAACCTGAGCTCCGATACTACCACGTCTCCCTGGGAAAGGCAACGCTGCCAAGCGGCGAAAGCGGCGAAGATGAAGGCGAGCACGCTGGTGAGCGCGTGGGTGAAGCCGGGGTCTCGGGATCCAGGTTGGGCGCTATGCGACGGAGTGGTCACGCTGCGCGTGCGCGAGCGGGCGATCGAGGGCGCGGCGAACGCCGCCTGCATTCGCGCGCTGGCCACTGCCCTGGGTATATCCGCCTCCCGCGTCCGCCTGCTGCGCGGGGAGCGCGCCCGTCGTAAAACCTTCGAAATCGAGGGACTCGACGCTGCGGCGGTAGCTGCGCGCCTGCGCGCGGCACAAAACTTACTATAAGTTTGCTACTTGACAAAAGCAGGCCCTGATGCTACAAATTGGCTACTTTAAGTAAGTAGATGCCCGCCATCACTACGAAAGGCTCCTTCCATGAGCGTTCAATCCGCCCGTACCGGCCCCAATCTTGCCGCGCAGGCCGTCACCGCCGGCATACTCGGCGGCGTCCTGGTCGATCTCTTCCTGATCGCCGTTCGGGCGGCGCCGTTTCCCGGCATCTACCAGTACATCGCCTCGGGCATCGTCGGAGAAGCCGCCTACGCATCGAGTTCGTACATCGCGCTCGGCGTCGTCATCCACCTGGCGATATCGATCGCAGCGGCGCTTGCCTATGCCTACCTCGGCCGGGCGCTCGGCCTGCTCCAAAAATGGCTGCTCGGCGGCACGATCTTCGGCATCGTGATGCTCGTCGTCATGCAGATCGTCCTTGCGCTCGCGCATCTCGCGCAGCCCTTGACGCCCGCCCGGCTTGCGATCGTCGTTATCGCCCACGTCGTCTTCTTCGGGCTGCCCATCGCCTGGTACGTCTCGCGCGCGGCGCCTGCGGCATAGCCGCTCAAGGAATCACACGCAACGATTTTTAAACGTCATGCCATGCCCCGGTATCTCGTTGCAATCGTCGCATGCGCGTGCGCGTTCGCGTTCGCATGGCCCGCGCGAGCTTCCGTCGGCGTCGACCGGGCCGGTTTGCACCGCTGCACGGTCGTCGCCGTCGAGATGCTCGATTCGGTCGACTCGTCGAACGCTCGGCCAGGTGACTTCTTTCGTTTTGAAACGGTCAACGCGGTAACCGCGCGCACGAAGATCGTGATCCCGGCGCGCACGCTCGGCTACGGCATCGTCAGCATCGCGTCGCCCGCGGGGCGCGGCGGACGCGCCGGCACGCTGGTACTGGAGCCGCGCTATTTGGTGCTCCCGAACGGGCGGCACCTCGGCGTAGTCCTCGATCATAACACGAGCGACATGGCACGCAACGGGCAGAGCCACGATCTCCCAGGATATCTGGGGGCCGTTCCGGTTCCCGCTTTCGGCGCCGCAATCGGCGTTTTCAACTACTTCCATCGCGGGCAGAACGTCGAGGTCAAGCGCGGCACGCTCTTCACGATCTTCCCCAGCGACGACCCGCAAGTCGAGCGCTGCCAAACGCATCCGCGCTTCTAACAGGTTGCGATCGTTACTCGAGATTGCGGATGAAGGCCGCCATCGCGGGCAGCGCGAGCTCGGGCCGATCGCGGTGCGGCGCGTGCCCGCAGCGCGCCAGCACGAGCGTATCGACCGGTGCCTCGACGGCGAGGCGACGGATCGCATCGGTCTGCGCCGTCGTTCCGTATTCGTCGCACGCGCCTTGGAGCAGCAGCACCGGGCAGCGGAGCGTGCCCGCATACGCTTCGAGGTTCCACGCACGAAACGCCGGGTGCAGCCAGATGTCGTTCCAACCGAAGAACGTCCCGTCGACGTCGGCATGATAGCGGGCGAGTTTGGCGCGCAAGTCGGTCGTTTCGTAGGCCGCCTTGGCCTGCGCGATACTCCGGACCGAAAGGTCCTCGACGAAGACGTGCGGCGCCTCGAGGAGCAGGCCGCGTACGCGCTCGGGATGCGATCCGGCATAGATCAGCGCGATCGAAGCGCCGTCGCTGTGGCCGACCAGCGTCACCTTGCCTAAGCCGAATGCCTCCAGCAGCTCGGGCAAGACCGTCAGCGCTTCGTCGTGCATGTACGCGGGCGCGCGGGCTTCGTGCAGAGGCTCGGAGTACCCATTCCCATACCGCGAATAGACGAGGACCCCGCAGCCGGTCAGCGCGGCGATCTCCTCAGGCACCCGTTTCCATAAACCGATCGACCCGAGGCCCTCGTGCAAGAAGACCAGCGGCGAATGCCGAGGCTCGCGCGGCGGAATCCAGATGGTCTCGAGCCGCCGCCCGGCTATCGTGCGATCGGCCGTAGCTCGTTCGACCCGGTCGCGGTGGGCATCGGATTTTGGTTCGTGCATCGTTGCATGAGACTTTCGCCGCGAGGCCGAAGACGCACTGCGTGACGCAAACGCTCGAAATAACCGAGCCTTTTCAAGGCGCGATCAAGGCCGCGATCAGTACGAGCATCGAGCTCACGTCGCAGACGATGCTCGAAACCGTGCCCGACCGCCAGCGCGATCTGCTCGACGCGCTCGACGACCGCATCGAATCGATCGTCGACCGCGCGAACCAGTCCGCCATCGAGGCCTTCAGCAGCGCCGGGCCACCTCACCGCCCCGCGGCCTCGGATGGTTACGGGCGCGCAGGCATGACGATGGGTGCGATCGGCATCGGGCTCGCCGCCGTCGGCATGGCTCTGGGTGCGATCGGCATCGGACTGGGAGCGGCCGCGCAATCGCGCGAGCCGCGCTCGGACAATGCGCAGCCGCCAGGCCTGTTCGGCCGGCTCTTCAACCACTTCAAGAACGGCCGCGGCCGCAACTAGCCGTCGTCAGCAATATCCTCGCACGAGAGTGAATCGGTCATGATCGATTCTAAGCGAGTCGAACTTACGCTGCGCAGCCTCGTTCTCGGAGCTGCGATTACGCTGGTGTTCACGGCGGCTAACGTCTACCTCGGGCTTAAGGTAGGGCTGACGTTCGCGTCCTCGATTCCGGCGGCTGTCATCTCGATGACGGTGCTGCGGGCGTTCAAGAATTCGAGCATCTACGAGAACAACATCGTGCAGACGGTCGCTTCGGCAGCCGGTACGCTCTCTTCGGTGATCTTCGTTCTGCCGGGGCTCGTGATGATCGGCTGGTGGAGCGGTTTCCCGTTTTGGCAAGGCTTCGGCGTATGCGCGGTCGGCGGCATCCTCGGCGTGATGTATACAATTCCGCTGCGTCGGGCTCTCGTCACGACTTCCGACCTCCCCTACCCGGAGGGCGTGGCGGCGGCCGAAGTACTCCGCGTCGGCGCCGGCTCGCGCGACGGCGCCGAAGAAGGCAAGTCCGGCGTGCTGACGGTCGTCGTCGGTTCGGTCGTCTCCGCCGCATTCGCCGCCGTCGTCGCAACGCGCGTCTTCGTCGACGAAGTGAGCGCCTTCTTTCGTGTGGGCGCTTCCGCAACCGGAGCCGGATTCTCGCTCTCGCTGGCGCTGCTGGGAGCGGGGCATCTCATCGGCCTTTCCGTCGGCATGGCGATGCTGGCCGGCATGGTTATCGCGTGGGGCATCGCCACGCCGATCATCACCGCACTGCACCCCATCGCCGGTCCCGCGGCAACGGTCGCGGCGCAGGTGTGGTCTGCGCAAGTGCGTTTCATCGGAGCCGGTGCGATCGGCGTCTCGGCGCTGTGGACGCTCGGCAGACTCGCGGTGCCCGTCTGGAAAGGGCTGCACTCTGCAATCGAAACGTCGCGCCGCGCCCGATCGGGCTGGCGCGGGTCGCTGCCGCTAGTCGAACGCGACATCCCGATCGGCATCGTCGGGCTAATCTGTCTGGTTGCGATGGCGCCGCTCGCCGTACTCCTCGCGGCTTTTCTCGGCGGAGGCACGCTCGAGGGCTGGATCGTGCCGCTCGTCATAGGTGCGGTACTCTACATCGTCGTCGTCGGTTTCCTCGTCGCGGCGGTCTGCGGCTACATGGCCGGACTCATCGGCTCTTCGAACAGCCCCGTCTCGGGGCTCGCGATTCTCGCAGTCATCGGTTTTGCGCTGCTGCTCATCCTCGTAGCGCACGGTGCCGGTGCCGCGGCGAAACCCGCGCTCATCGCCTTCGCGCTATTCGTCACGTCGATCGTGCTGAGCGTTGCGACCATCGCGAACGACAACCTTCAAGATCTGAAGACCGGCCAACTCGTGCACGCGACGCCGTGGCGGCAGCAGGTATCACTGATCGTCGGAGTCATCATGGGCGCGATCGTGATTCCGCCGGTGCTCGATCTGCTCAACGCCGGGTACGGCTTTGCCGGAGGGCCGGCGCACGCCGGCATGCAGCCCCTGCCCGCACCGCAAGCCACGCTGATCACGGCGCTTGCGAACGGAGTCATCGGCGGGCACCTCAACTGGGGAATGATCGGCGTCGGCGCGATCGCCGGCGGGCTAGTCGTGCTCCTCGACGAGACGCTGCGGATGCGCGGCCGTCTCCGCCTGCCGCCGCTCGCCGTCGGCATCGGCATCTATCTTCCGGCTTCGACCATCGGGCCGGTCGTCGCCGGCGCGGTGCTCGGCTGGGCGTACGATCGCTGGGCGCGACGAACCAAGAATCCGGAAGGCGCCAAACGTTTGGGCGTGTTGCTCGCCTCCGGACTCATCGTGGGTGAGAGTCTTTTCGGCGTATTGCTCTCGGGCATTATCGTCGTACGCGGAAACGGATCGCCGCTGGCACTGGTCGGTCGCTCGTTCGCGCCCGAAGCGACGGTGCTCGGCGGCATCGCCTTCGCGCTCGTCGCGTTCGCGCTCTACGCATGGATTCGCAAGCAGTCCCGATCGCTGCCAATCTCCGCCGAAAATCCCAAATAGCCAGCCGCAAACGGCCACCCTGAAGCGCATAAGTACGCAGATGGGCCTGGGGCCCCATGCGCTTCGCGCGTGGGGGGCGTGGAGCGCGCAGCGCCGATACGCCGCTTTCTAAAGAAGCCGGCGGCCCTCGGCAATGGCGGCCTGCAGATTCCGTTCGCCCGTCCGCGCCTCTCGATCGAGCTCGTCGAAGACGGCGTACTGAGCGTGCGTCGGTCTAGCGTAAGCGAGGTCCACGTCGGCTGCGAGAAAGGCCAGATGGCTGCGCAGTTTGGTTTCGTGCAAGAGACTGCCCTCGCTCGACTGGATGTCGAGGTCTACGAGGTTGCGAATCTCACCGTCGAGGGCCGCGATCGCGCCGCGCGCCTGCGCTTGCCTTAAATGGTGCGCCGCGACCGCCTTCACGAGTTTGCGGCGCACGGCGATTGCCCGGTCGATCGTTTTATCGAGCGTGTCCAGCGTCACGTGGATACGCATCTCGAGGGCAAGGCGCGCGGCCAGCGCGCCCGGGCCGGCGTGCAGCCGCGGATCGAGGGCGACGGTGAAAGAGCGCTCCGTCTTGCGGCCGCCGTAGTCCAGCACGGCGTCATACGTACCCGGCACCACCACCGGGCCGTCGACCCCGTCGGGAAGACCGCCGGCGGCGATCGGCGGCTTGAAGCCGGTAACCTCGGTTGCGTCCGGATACCGAAGGTCCCATTGGAAGCGATTCATGCCGGGCTCGATGGCAGTGAGCATCTGCTTCGCATTCCGTTTGGCTTTCGCGAGCTTGGCTCGCAGATGCAAGCGAAAACTGCGGATTACCCGGCCCCGGGCATCGGTAAAATCGAGGCTGACCGGGGTCTTACCGTCGTAGGTGGACGGGATGTCGAAAAAGACCGTCGCACCGAACGGCGGATTCGCTCCAACGGCCGGCACGAATTTGGCGTAGCCGCTCTCGCCGTAGGCATGGCTGAGCCAGGCGGTCTGCGGAGCAAAGAGCCGCACGCCGCCGGCGTGCGCCGCCGGCTCCCTCGATAGCTGCTCGAGCAGCGCCAGGTCGTCCAGCACCCAAAAGCCGCGGCCATGCGTCGCGATCGCGACGCCGCCTTGGCGTGTGTCGATCGCAACATCACGCACTTGAACGTGCGGCAGGTTCAGCGCCAGCGGCTGCCAATGCGCGCCCCCGTCCAAGCTCGCATACACCGTGTTCTCGGTGCCGAGAAAGAGCAGGTTCGCGTCTTGCGGATCCTGCCGAACGGCGAACACATACCCGTCCGCGGGCAGTCCCGCGATCAGAGGCACCCAGTGGCGGCCGTAGTCTGTCGTTTTGAAAACGTACGGATGGAAGTCGTCCCACATATAGCGCGACGCCGTGAGATAGGCCGTAGCCTTCGCGACGTGCGAGGGTTCGATCGAACTAATCTGCGACCAGCTCGGAAGGCCGCGCGGAGCGATCGCGCGCCAGTGCAGACCTCCGTCGGTGGTCACGTGCACCAGGCCGTCGTCGGAACCGGCCCAGATCACGTTGCCGTCCAGCAGCGATACGGCGAGCGCCGAGATGCCGGGGTAGATCTCCGCACCCGACTGGTCGAGATCCACCGGGCCGCCGCTCGGTCTTTCCGTGCTCGGATCGTTACGGGTCAGGTCGGGACTGATGCGCTTCCAGGTCCGGCCCTGGTCGTCGCTCTTCAGCACGTACTGCGCGCCGACGAGCAGCGCGTGCGGATCCGTCGGCGAGAACAGAATCGGGTGGGTCCAGCCGAAGCGGTACTTGAGTTCGCCCGACGAGGCACCTTCTTGATAGTTTGGCCAAGGACTGACGCCGCGATACTGCCCGGTGGCCATGTCGTAGCGCAGGAAGATGCTGAAATAGCCGCTGCCGTAGGTAACGTTCGGGTCGCCCGGCTGCGGCGCCACGAAGGTGCTCTCGCCGTAGGCTACCCTGTGCCAGCTGCCGAGTGAGATCATGCCGGCGCTCGACGCGCTCGGCCCTTCGAACGAACCTTCGTCCTGCTGCGCGCCATAGAGATGGAACGGAAACTGGCCGTCGAGGCTAACGTGATAATACTGCCCGGTCGGCTGGTTGTGTTCGGTACTCCAGGTAGCGCCGCCGTCGGTGGAGACGGTGGCCCCGCCATCGTTACCCTCGAGCAGAACGCGCGGGTCTTGCGGGTCGATCCAGACGATGTGGTTGTCGCCGTGCGGGGTGTGCAACTTCGTAAACGTCTTGGCGCCATCGCGCGATACCCAGAGTGCGTCAACCTCCGGCACGTACACCGTGTTGGGATTGGTGGGATCGACGAAGATACTCATATAGTAAAACGCGCGCTGGCGCAGCTTCCATTCACCATTCACCCGCTTCCAGGTCGCGCCGGCGTCATCAGAGCGGAAGACACCGCCGGCCTTCGCCTGAATGATGGCGTAGACCACGCGCGGATCGCTGGGCGCAACCGCCACCCCGATCCGCCCGAGGACACCCTGCGGCAAGCCTGCATTGCGCGAGAGATCGATCCAGTGCGAGCCGCCGTCGGTACTCTCGTACAGACCGCTGCCCGGACCGCCGCTGGAAAGCTTCCACGGCCTGCGATAGGCCTGCCACATCGCGGCGTAGAGCACGTCGGGATTCTTCGGATCCATCACGAGATCGATCGCACCCGTGCGGTCGTTGACGAACAGCACCTTGCGCCACGTCTTGCCGCCGTCGGTGGATTTGAAGACGCCGCGGTCCGCATTGCTCGCGAAGACGTGCCCCATCGACGACGCATACACGACGTCGGGATGCTTTGGATCGACGACGATGGCGCTGATCGTGTGCGTATCGCGCAGGCCGGCGTAGTGCCAGGACTTCCCGCTGTCGGTGGATTTGAAGACGCCGTCGCCGGTGACCATGTCACTGCGGATGTCGCTTTCGCCCGTGCCCGCGTAGATCACACTGGAATCCGACGGTGCGACCGCGATCGCGCCGATGCTGTTGCTCGATCCCGGCAGCTTGCCGTCGGAGAGGTTGCTCCACTCGATTCCGTAATCGGTGCTTTTCCAGATGCCGCCGTCGACGGCTCCCATGTAGAAAAGGTTCGACCGACCCGGAACGCCGGTCACGGCGACCACCCGGCCGCCGATCCAAGGACCGACGTTGCGCCAGTGCAACTTGCTCGTCAGCGTCTGCACCGGGAGCGCCGCAGCGGATACGGCCGCGGGTAGGGCTACCGTCGCGCTCGCGGCAGCGAGCAGGGCGAAAGAAAGCAGATGCGGCCGATAAGCAAAGCGTTTCATCGGGAAGATCCTCCAGGAGCATCGCTTTTCGACGGGCGACCGCTTCCGCCCCCGGCGATGCCGGCCGTTTTGCCTGCAAGCACCCGAGACTTGCCCGGATACGCTGCCCGGCGATACCTCTTCTCGCGCGAACCGCCGCTCTGTCATCCCGAGCCTGTCGAAGGACCCCGGAAGGACACGCAGAAAAGGGAGGCCCGCAAGCGGCGCCGGCGACTCGCCGCAGCCCGC
Organism: bacterium; assembly: GCA_021806945.1. GTDB lineage: Bacteria > Vulcanimicrobiota > Vulcanimicrobiia > Vulcanimicrobiales > Vulcanimicrobiaceae > JAJYFL01. The sequence goes on from JAKAPQ010000012.1 coordinate 8,369, forward strand.
TATGCCGCGCGCTGAACAACGCTCGCCTAACGCACCGATGGCAAAACTTTATTTTCGATATTCGGCGATGAACGCCGGCAAGTCCACCGCGCTGCTGCAAGTCGCGCACAATTACGAAGAGAACGGGAGCCGCGTGCGCATCTTCACCGCGGAGATCGACGGTCGCTACGGCGCGGGTTTCGTTACTTCGCGTTTAGGACCGCAGCGCAAAGTCGATACCTTCGACGAAGCGACGGATTTCCAAACGCCGCTGAAGGACGACGACCACCCTTCGTGCGTGCTGGTGGACGAAGCGCAGTTTCTTACGCCCGAGCAGGTCCGGCAGTTGCACCGCGTGGCGCACGTACTCGGCATTCCCGTCATCTGCTATGGCATCCGCAGCGATTTTCGCGGTGAACCCTTCCCCGGATCGGCGTATCTGCTCACGCTTGCAGACAGTATAGAGGAGCTGAAGAACGTCTGCAGTTGCGGAAAGAAAGCCACCATGAACGTACGCGTGGACGAACGTGGCGCGCGCATTACCGAAGGGGCGCAAATCGCTATCGAAGGCGACGTGCGCTACGTCCAAATGTGCGGAAAGTGCTTCTACCAGGACCCGCTTCGTACCAACGGCGGCTCCGATTGACGATCTGCACGACGGAGAGCATCACCGGCACTTCGACCAAGACGCCGACGACGGTCGCCAGCGCCGCACCCGAGTGGAATCCGAACAGGCTAATTGCCGTGGCAACGGCGACCTCAAAGAAGTTGCTGGCGCCGATCAAGGCGGATGGGCCCGCCACGCAGTGCACGACGCCCAAACGCCGGTTCAGCCAGTACGCAAGCCCGGCATTGAAATAGACCTGGATGACGATCGGAATCGCAAGGAAGACGATAATCAGAGGCTCCCGCGCAATCTGTTCTCCCTGAAAAGCGAACAAAAGCACCAAGGTGGCGAGCAACGCCATGAGCGAGGGACCGTGCAGCCGCTTCTGCATGCGCTCCAGCGCTTGCATCCCATGACGCATCAGCACCCGGCGCCAGAGTTGCGCCAGCGCGACTGGGATCACGATATAGATCGCGACCGATAGCCCCAGCGTCTCCCACGGTACCGCAATGGCCGCAACGCCGAGCAGCAAGCCGACGATCGGAGCGTACAAGACGATCATCAGCGCGTCGTTCAGCGCAATCTGGCTCAAGGTGAAATGCGGCTCGCCCTTGACCAGGTAACTCCAGACGAAGACCATCGCGGTGCATGGTGCCGCGGCAAGCAAGATGAGCCCGGCGATGTAGCTGTCCAATTGACCGGCAGGGAGGTACGCGACGAATACGTGCCGGATGAAGATCCAGCCGAGCAAGGCCATCGAGAACGGCTTGATCGCCCAGTTAACGAACAACGTGACGCTCATCCCACGCCAATGCTCTCGTACGAGACGCAACGCGCCGAAGTCGATCTTGAGCAGCATGGGGACGATCATCGCCCAAATGAGGATGCCCACGGGAACGTTGACTTGGGCGATCACGATCTTCCCGACTTGGTGAGACACCTGCGGGAAGATGCGCCCTAGCTCGATGCCGGCGGCGATGCACAAGACCACCCAAAGCGTCAGATATCGTTCGAACGCGCCGATCGGCGAGGGCGCCTGCTGCTTCATCCTGCAACACCGTTAGAAGCGATCTCGGCGCACCAGGCGGTGACGCGGTCTCCAATCGCATCGCGCACGCGGCGAGTCTGCTCGAGACGCTCTTCCCACGTACCGCTAAAGGCTGAAGGGTCTGGGAAGCTCCAGTGGAGCCTGCTCGCCACGCCTGGGAAGATCGGGCAACGCTCCGCGCTCGTCTCGTCGCAGACGGTCACCACGTAATCGAAGCGCGCGCCGGATTTCAAGATGTCGAAGACCGCCTGGGTCAGGTTCGAGCCGATATCGATGCCGATCTCGCTCATCGCTTCGACGGCAAGAGGGTTCAGGGTTCCGGCTTCGAGACCGGCGCTGCGCGCCACGAGAACCTCGCCGCAGCGCTGGTTCACAAACGCCTCGGCCATCTGGCTCCGCGCGCTGTTGTGGACGCAGACGAACAACACGTTCTGCACGGCGCGCCTTCTCGCACGTGCGCCTTCCTCAAGGACGAGGGAGAGCGCCGATGCCAGGCGATCCCGCGCATCCGTAGCGAGGGTGTAGTAGACCCACGTGCCGCGGCGCTCCGCCTTCACGAGGCCCGCGCCCCGCAAGACCTTCAGGTGGTGCGATACCGCCGGCTGATTGAGTGGCAGGCCGGCGGTGAAATCGCAGACGCATACCTCGTGCTCGCTCTGGGCCAGCGTGGCGAGGATTGTAAGGCGATGGGGATCATCCAGCGCCCTGAAGAGGAGCGCCTGATCGGCGTAGTCGCCGGAGGCTACCTTGCTGGGTGGGCAGGCACGTCGCATCGACATGCTTCAATGCTATTATATAGTATCGATACCTGTCAATACAACGACCGCAGGAAGCGATGCCCAACGTGCTCCGGGTTGTCTATGCCGTTCTCTCGAGCGTGACGGTGAAGAGCCGCCGCGGCAACGTCCCTTCTTCAAATTCGGTTAAGTCTAGGACGCGGAAGCCGACGGCGAGGCGCTCAACCATCCGGCGGTCGAAGAAGTGGACGACGAACCCCTCGTCTTCATAGAGTTGCTCCCCGCGATGCACGCCGCTGCCAAAATCGGGATCATCCGTCGTCCGCGCGGTGTATACAAGGATTCCGCCGGGTTTGAGTACCCGCCTCACGTCGGCCGATAGCGCCGCTAACTCGGCGGGCGTGAAGTCCATGCAGAACAGCATGTGAGCGTAACATGCATGGAACGTCGAGTCTGGAAACGGAAGCGGTTCGCGGACGTCGTGCTGGACGGTTCGAATGGGCTGCGATATCCCGGACGATCGCGCTTTGCCACGCAATTCTTCGAGCGCCACCGCGGAGAAGTCCAACGCGACGACGTGCATGCCGCGTTCGGCAAAGAACAGCGTGTCGCGCCCGGTTCCTGAGCCGAGATCCAGCACGTCAGGATGCGCAGGGTAAAGGCTTGCGAATGCCTGCGCCGCGAGCTTCGCCGAGTCACTCGGTTCGGAGCCGAACCGATCCGGGTTTGCCTGAAAGACGCCGTCCCAGAGGTCGCGCATCGCGGGTCCGGCAAGCCGCTCGTTCATGGAGCGAGCCTCGGGCGCGCGGTTCCGCAATAAGGACAGGCCATCCAGTTCGCTTCCAGCGCTTGGCCGCAATTACGGCAGGCTTCCGAAGGATACGCAACGCCCGAAGCAGGCCACGTCCGAGCGTTCTGCGACTGAGACTCTCCGAGGCTCGTAACGAACATCCGCGACATTACGCCGAAGAATAGCAACATGAAGAGGAAACCGACTATCGGGAAGATCCAGAAAAGCCCCATACCTCCCCACATCCACGGGCCCATCATCGTGCCGGGCCCATACGATGGGTTGCCGTAGGGCTCGCTAGGCGTGCCGTGCGCCCACATGAAAGAGAATGCCACGTTGACGACGATGACAACGGCCACGATCAGAGCGCCAATCCCGAAAACGGCGCGCCAGTTGAGATTGTTCATCGGTGGACCGCTATAAGGGCTGCGCACGCAGATCGATCTTTCCTTGGTTCTTGAGGCGCGCGATCAGGTACGTCGCACCTTCTTCGCTGATGCCGAGCGATGCGGCGAGATCACGGGCCGTAATTGCGCCGCCCTCGCGCAAGGTCTTGAGTGCCTCTGCCTCCATCGCTTCGAGCCATTCTTCGAACAGCCGGCGAAGCTCGGGTATCGTGAAGACGGCCATCTCGTTTGTCTTGCGCATCGCTCCAAGCATCTCTTCGCACATACGCATCATGCGTTGCATGGGCTTCTCAGAGCCGCCCTCCGTCGGACCGTCCTTGGCCTTCGCTCGATCGCACTTCGGGCACTTCATCGTCTTCTTGCTCATCGTCAGCACACTATGAGACTGTCGCTGCTGTCTGATGGCGAGTGAGCGGCAAGCCAGGATTTCAGTTCGTTTAGGATGCGTAGAAGGTCGGGATCGGCAAGACAGTAGTACACGAACGGGCCGCGTCGCTCGGCACGCACAAGTCCCGCTTCTCGCAGGGCCCGCAGATGAAACGACACGTTGGTCTGCGTCATGCCGGTCGCATCCATGATCGACGATACGAATCGGCATTCGAGGCCCAAGTTATACAAAATCCTCAGGCGATTCGGCTCGCCGAGCACCCGGATTGCCTGAGAGAGATCGCGCTCACGACGATCGTTCGCCGGAATAATTGCGCGGCTACTCATATGCGTCATAGCTCATAATACCTCGCCGGTCTCTGTGCCGTCAAGGGGTCGAGTGCGACGCCGCGCCGGGCATCGGCTCGTCGTCCAGCGGTTTCTGCGTCTCTATCCGGCGCAGCAAGAGAGCTTCGAGACGTCCTTCGCGAAGCCCAGGGCCGCGAGTTTTAGCCCCTCGACCGTCGTCAGGTACGGGAAGATCGTCTCCGCCAAATCCGTTACCGTGAGGCCGTGCTTAATGGCGAGCACTGCCGTTTGGATGCTGTCCCCAGCTTCCGGAGCGATGATGTGCGCACCCAGGAGCCGGCCGGTTTGCCGGTCCGCAACCAGCTTGAAGAAGCCCCGCGTATCGCGCGCTGCAAGCGCACGCGGCAGGTCGTGCAGCTCTAGCCGAACCGACTGTACGTCGAAGCCCGCTGCGGAGGCTTGCCCCTGCGTCAGCCCCACGGTCGCGACCTGCGGATCGGTAAAGGTAACCTCCGGCATCGACGTCGCGTCGTAGCTGCGCGTATCACCCGTGAGGGCGTTCTCCGCAGCCACCTTCGCGCCGTAGGCGGCCATATATACGAACATATCGCGTCCGGTCACGTCGCCTGCAGCGTAGATGCCCGGCCGCGAGGTACGCATGTGGGCGTCAACGTCGATGCTGCCGTCGGATCGCATCCTAACACCGGCTTCCTGGAGCCCGAGGCCGGCCGTGTTCGGCTGCCGGCCGGTTGCGACGAGGACGCGTTCCGCGGCGATCTCCTCCGTCTCTCCGCTCGGGCGGCGTATGGTAAGCACGGCACCGTCACTGGCCGGCGCGATGCGCTCGTATGCAATCCCGCATCGCACGTCGATGCCTTCCGCTCGCAAGTAGGTGGCGAGCGCGTCGCCGATCTCCGGTTCTCCAGTGGGGAGCAATCGCGAGCGGCAAACGATGCTCACCCGCACGCCCGCGCGAGCGAACATTTGGCCGAGCTCGCAGCCGATGACGCCGCCGCCGATGACCGTCATCGACGCCGGAAGTTCGCGAAGCTCGAGCGCCGTGGTGCTCGTCAACCACTCGATATTTTCAAGCCCTGGAATCGGCGGCTTCCGCGGTGATGCACCGGTCGTGATGACGATCTTCCCCGGCGTTAGCAGATCGCCGTTGATGGCAATGCCGGCCGAGGTGAGGTGCGCCGGTCCTTCAAGATAGGTGATGTTCTCGTAGGACGGGAGAAGATCGCGATACTTGGCCTGGCGCAGGGCTCCCACAAGTTCGTCCTTCTGCGCGACCACTGCGGACCAATCGGCAATCCGGGCATTGCCTTCGATGCCGTTGAAGCGCGATGCGGCATGCGCCGCGTGCACGGCCTCCGTCACCCGTATCAGCGTCTTCGAGGGTACGCATCCGATATTGACGCACGTCCCACCGATGGTTCCATAACCGATCAGCGCGACACTCGCGCCAAGCTCTGAGGCGCGGATCGCCGCGGAGAAACCCGCCGAGCCCGCACCGACGATCGCGATATCCGGCGTCACATGCATCAGCGCCCCTCCGCGAAGTTCTCGATATCGCCCCAGTGGGCGCCCGGCGCACTTCCCTGGGCTACGACCCTTCCGCTCGCATCCACGAGGTAGTACACGTCGGGAATACTGCTGGGATCGATCGCGAGCGATTGCTCCTGCGTCAGCACGCCCCAGAACCAATTGGGCGAGCGGGCGGCCTCACCGATGCCATCTCGAATCGAGGTGAGCGAGGGGCCCGGGTAGCCCAGGTCGCCGGCGGCCTCCATTTGCACGACGAGCATGTGCCGAGCGCGTAACAGCGCGATGTGATGCGCGACGACCGATGCACCGGTGGTGCACGACGGACACCACGTGGCCATGACCCACAGGAGATAGCGGTGCCCGCGCAGCGTCGCGGGCGTTAGCGCTTTACCGTCGATCAGCCGGTAGGTGAATGCAGGGGCCGGTTTGCCGACGACGATGCTTTGGGTCGAGGCAAGGGCGGCGCCCGCGAGCACGAAAACGAGCGCGAACGCAGCAAAAAACGAGAGAGAGCGGCTCATCGATACTCCTTGGCAATGAACGCACGGGTCGCACAGCTTCCCGTGAGATTGAATGCGGCCAGCCACAACGACGTGAGAACGGCGAGGACGGCAAAACCGATAAACGCCGCGGCGTACACGGCGAAAACGCCTTGAAAACGGCCGGTTAGATGAAGGACGGCGGGTGCCGACGCGCCCAGTGCGGCCAGCAGACTGGGAATCAGACTCGTGCAGCACAGACTGCTCGGGAGCAACGCCGCGACGACTCCACCGAAGGTGAGTGCCGCCTGCGACGCACGCGCGCGATGCGCCGCCACGTTGAGCGTAACGGTCAATGCCACGCCGAAACCGACGATCGCTGACGCCAGCGCATCGCCGGGCGTCAAGAAGCGCAGCGCACCGAGCGCGAACGCTCCGAAGCGCTCCGCCGGCAACGCCACCAGGTAAAACGCGGTCGCGGGCACGCCGATGAGCGCCGTCAATGCTAACGAGCGACGAAGGTTCGTTCCGCGGAATGCGATCGTGAATGCGTCGCGCAACGTTACGAACGGGCGCCTGCGCTGAAGTGCAGCATGAGCGAAGATCGCGGCCAGCGCAACGGCCAGGGCGACGAGCACGGCCACACCGGTCTGGTGCGAAGCAAGAAGGAAAGGAACCCCGATGCCCGAGAGTGCCACGAGGACGAGTGGCGCGGCGCAGCAGCCGGCTACGGCGACGAAAAGCAGCCCGATACCCCACATCGGGACCGGTGCTTCCGACCTGGACTTCATGGTTTGAGGTCGAGTTGAGCGCACACCGCGATATGCGCGGCGTTGCGCGAGACGAGTTCGCTCGCGGTCCGGATCAGATCGGCGATGGAGCCATCCGCAAGCCGGTAGTGCACGTGCTTTCCGCGGCGCTCCGCCTCTACATAGCCGCACCATTTGAGGCACGACAGGTGGTTACTGATACGGCTCTGCGACATGGCGAGCGCTCCCACGATCTCGCCGACCGTCTTGGGCCCGTTCAGGAGATAGCGCACGATGCGCATTCGTGTCTCGTCGGCCAGGCCCGAAAAGAATCGTGCGTAGACGCGATCGGGCACCTCTAAGGGGGCCGCTCTCGCGGAATTCGAGGCTTCGCTCATAAACATTATCATATCATGACTTCGTGATGTGTCAACCTCACGATGGCCCGTACGCTTTATCCAGGTGGCCGGCTGGTTCTTATCCTCCCTTCATCTCCGGTTCAGCACATCCTCAGTCGGGAAGAGCAGAGTAAGAGTGGAGGTGCCCACATGTCCGCACAAACGCTCCCGCTGGCCGGCCGCTTTGGTGGTTTCAGGCTCCCAACGCTCGGCGGCCTCCGCCGGCGATGGCTTTACGGTGGTGCGGGCGTAATACTCATCGCGGCTATTGCAACTTTCGCTGCAAGCGAACGCTCCGGAACGAATATTGTATATGCAACCGCTCCCGTCATTCAACAAACGCTCGTCTCGAGCGTCACAGCGTCTGGTACGGTAAATCCGCAAAATGAGGTCTCGGTCGGCACACAGGTCTCGGGAACGATCTCGCAACTCTACGTCGATTACAATTCCAAGGTAAAGGCTGGGCAAGTGCTCGCGCGGCTCGATCCATCGACGCTTCAGGCCCAGATGGATCGCGACCGCGCAACGCTCGCGCAGGTGCAAGCACAAGCCAGTCAAGCTGGTGCCAATGCCTCGGGCGCATCGCTCGGGATAGGCGTCGCAAGCGCAAATGCACTCGCCCAGAACGCTGCAGTTGCGTCGGCTCAGAGCAACGCCGCGAAGGCGCAAGCCGCCCTCTCGCTCGAACAACTAACCGTCGCTCGTGACCAGAGCCTCGCGCAGCAGGGCTACCTCGCGCAAAATCAACTCGACGCCGACCGCTCCACACTCGCCGAAGATCAGAGCGCCGTTGCCGCCGCGCAAGCCGCCTCCGCACAAGCGCGCGCCCAAGCTCAGGCGAGTACTGGAACCATTGGCCAGAGCCGCATGGCCGCCGATTCCCAAGCCGCCGGCGCACAAGCGGCGATGGCGGCGGTGCAGGCGGCGCAAGCCATCGTACAGCAGGACCAAGTAAACCTTTCCCACGCCACCATCACCTCTCCGGTAAACGGAACGGTCGTCGCGCGCGACGTTTCGGTCGGGCAAACCGTCGCTGCATCCTTTAGTACCCCAACGCTCTTTAGCATCGCGCAGAACCTCGACAAGATGCAGGTCGATATCAACGTCGGCGAACCCGATATCGGTGGCGTTCGGCCTGGGGACGGCGTCGCTTTTAGCGTTCTCGCCTATCCGACGCGCGTGTTTCAGGGCGTAGTGTCGCAGGTCCGCATTGCGCCGCAAACGATCGACAACGTCGTTTCTTACGACGTCGTCGTTCTCGTCGCAAATAACGATGGCGCTCTTCTTCCGGGCATGACTGCGAACGCAACGATCGAGACCGCCGTGGCCAAGAATGCGCTCGTCGTTCCGATCGCCGCACTGCAATGGCGCGACGCCAACGCCACTGGCAGCTCGCCATGGGGAGCGGTCAGCGGAAGTGGTGCCGCGGCCGCGATCGCTTCTGGGTCTTCGGGCACGCTTACCATCCTTCGACACGGGAAGCCCAGCGTAGTCCCGGTGCGCATCGCGTTGGTAACCAGCACGAGTGCGGCCGTCGTTCCGATCGGGCAGGCAACTCTTCACGCCGGTGAAGCCGCTATCGTCGGCGCGACGGGAAAGGGTGTGGCCGGCGGCGCCCAAAAGCAAGCGCGCCCGGCCGGCGGAGCTTACGGCGCGATGCGGGCGATTCACTAATGGAAAGCGTCGTCGACGTACGCGGCTTACGTAAAATATATACGCTCGGGCAAGAAGAGATCGGCGCGCTCGCCGGTGTCGATTTACGCATCGACGCAGGAGAGTTCGTCGCGGTGATGGGTCCGTCTGGCTCCGGCAAATCGACCTTCATGCAGATCGTTGGAATGCTCGATTCTCCCAGCGGGGGGAGCTATCACTTCGAAGGTCGCGACGTATCCCGCCTAACCGCCGACGAACGCGCGGCAATCCGAAGCTCGCGGCTCGGGTTCGTTTTCCAGTCCTACAATCTGCTCGCCCGTACGACCGCTCTTGAGAATGTCGAGCTTCCGTTGCTCTATGCGACTCACCCGGTCCGCGAGCGGGAGCAAATTGCCCGCGCGCAGATGCAGTTGCTTGGCATCGAACATCTCGCTAAGCACTTCTCGAATCAAATGTCGGGCGGCCAGCAACAGCGCGTTGCGATCGCCCGAGCGCTCGTGAACGGCCCGGCACTCATACTCGCAGACGAACCGACAGGTGCTCTCGATACCAAAACATCCGATGAAGTCATGGCGCTCTTCGGTGAGCTCAATCGCGAGCGCGGCATCACGATTCTCTTGGTAACTCACGAAGCGGATATCGCCGCCTATGCCAAGCGAATCGTCCGTTTCCGCGACGGGCTCATAATCTCCGATCGCATCAACGACCAGCAGCGTGCGGCATGATCTTCGACGCAACTCTCCGCCCCGCATTTACCGCGCTCCTTCGCAATAAGGCTCGCTCCATGCTCACCATGCTCGGTATCGTTATCGGCGTGGCCGCCGTGATCGTGACCGTGGCGATCGGTACGGGCGCGCGTACCTCTGTCCAGAAAAGCATCGCTTCGCTCGGATCCAACCTCATCGTCGTACAGCCCGGAAGCATAACCCAGGGCGGCGCCCGCAGCGGCTTCGGAGGAGCGTCAACCCTGACGCCTGCCGATGGGCTCGCGATCGCGCAGCTGCCAGGCGTGGCGGCCGTTTCGCCGGTCGTCTCGTTGCGCACGCAGGTTGTTGCAGGGGGCAATAATTGGCAGACCTTCGTTTCCGGGGTCGCGCCAACCTATAGCTACATTCGCTCGTGGCCCGTTGCGAGTGGGCGGTTCTTCAATCAGAGCGACGTCCAGGCTATTGCGAAGGTTGCCGTTCTGGGACAGACCGTCGTGACGCAACTCTTTCCCGGCCAAAGCTCGCCGATCGGAGCATCGGTACTCATCAAGGGTACGCCATTTACCGTAATTGGAACCCTTAGCCCACTGGGGCAGAGTGCGATGGGGCAGGACCAAGACGACGTTATTCTGATCCCTTACAGCAGTGCGATGGAAAGGCTGACGGGGCTAAAAACCGTCAATTCGCTCATGGTTTCGAGCACGCAAGCCTCGCAGATCGATGAAGTGCAGAGCGCGATAACCACGCTGCTCGCTCGGCGTCACCGTATCGTGCCACCAGAGCCGAACGACTTCCAGGTGCGAAACCTTCAGGCGATCGCACAGGCGGCCGGTTCGACCGCGCAAGTAATGGAGGTTTTGCTCGCCAGCGTTGCTGCAGTATCGCTCATCGTCGGCGGAATCGGCGTCATGAATATCATGCTGGTTTCGGTAACCGAACGCACGCGCGAGATTGGACTTCGCATGGCAGTTGGCGCACCCGGCCGCTCCATACTGCAGCAGTTCCTCACCGAGGCGATCGCTTTATCGAGCGTCGGCGGCGTGATCGGTGTCGTTGTAGGCGCGCTGGGCGCGTTGCTCGTCTCGGTCTTGGCCCACTGGCCAACGCAGATTCCCTTGCCATGGGTCGCGTTAGCGGTCGGCTTTGCAGCGCTCGTGGGCATCTTCTTCGGCTACTACCCGGCCCGGAAAGCGGCCGCGCTCAATCCTATCGAGGCACTCCGCTTCGAATAAGGCACGCGACGGTCGGCCACGGGGGAGGCCGGGCACGCCTCCCTCGCAGCTAGCCTGCTAGAATCCGCCGATTCCGTTGGGCGTGCCGTTGCCGGTTGGACCGTCGTAACCGACCTCCGCGGTGCAGAGGTAGGTGCCGCCGCAACTGCCGTTGCTGCCGACGGTGACGTCGTAGAGTGCGGAGGTATGGCTATAAGGATAGGAACCGGCGGTGACGGTGCTCGCGTTGCCGGCAAGCGCGTAGACCGACGCAAGCGTCGGCGATGAAACGCTCGTGCCGCCGAAGACGAGCCATCCGCTTTGCCCGCGATACGCATAACTATCGTAGACCGAGACGCCGGTGTTCGGATCGGCATCCGAAGAGACGTCTCCAACGACGCGCATGCTGCAGACGCCCGGGCTGTTCGTTACCGTGGCGGTCGCGGACTGCCACGGCGGCTGCGGATCGTACTTACTGCAACCGCTGCCCGTTCCTTCGGTGCTGCTGGTGCTCCAAACGGTCTCGGTCCAACCACGTGCGACGGAGGAGTCGCGCGTGAGCGTCGTTCCACCGGCCGCGGTAACGTACTGCGACGCGGCCGGATACTCCACGCCGTACCCGCCGTCGCCGGCGCTCGCCGTAACGGCGACTCCGGGATGATCGTAGTACGACGTATCGTACGACGTGTCGCTCGAACTTTCGCCTCCTCCGTAACTGTTGCTGATCTCGGTCGCACCGAGTGTGGCAGCCGTGTTGACCGCGGTGCCGAGATTCGTTAAAGTCGCCGACGACGCTTCAACGAGGAGGATATGGCAGTTCGGACAGATCGCCGAAACCATGTCGAGATCGAGCGAGATCTCCTGCGCCCAGCCTCCGTTGTTTCTGGGCAGACTCGTTCCGCCCTTTTGGTTTACGATGCGCAGGCAGCCCGTCGACGTGGTACAGGCCGGCAGGCCGAAAGTGGAACGATACGTCGCCACGTCCGAGGCGGCCTTCGGATCGTTGTAGGCATCGACGATTGCGACCGTCTGACCGGCCCCATCGTTCGCCGAGGCCGTCGCAAGATTGTATGCTGACTGCAGATCCGCAGGATGGTAACCGGCCGGGTTCGTCGCGCTCGAAGTTACGCCATCGCGCAGCAGCGCATGGCAGCTCGCAAACCCAGTCGCGGGTGGTCCGCAGACCGCACGATAGGGTCCCGGGGGCGGAAGCTGACCAAAAAGAGGCGCACGAGCAACCCGTGCCATTGAAAGAGGCGATAGCAGCGAGCCCGGTATCGTAGCGGGCATCGACGAGCCCGCGTTTCCAGAGCATCCCGCGAGGGCAGCGGCACAAAGCGCCGCCAGCCCGATCAGGAGACGTGATTTCATCTAGACTCCCTCCCAGAATACAACGCGCGGACCGGTGATCCGCTGCAATACATCCAGGCACCTTCGGCGCATGCAGGCAGGCACCCGCTTCCGCACGCTCCTTGGCGGGTCCCAACGCTCCGGCGGCACGGAGGCCCCAAAACGGCTTAACTCCGACAGCCTCCTAGGTGAAGATGATCTGCCCGTCGCCCGCCTTCTCGTAGAACTCGCCCACGGAGATAATGTCGTCGACGCCCGACCAGAAGTCTTGCTTCTTGAAGTGGAACATGTCCACCGAGGCCTTGCACGCGTAGATCTCGGCGCCCGTGTCGTGGATCATCTGCAAGAACTCGCGAACCGGTGGGATGTCCAGCTTCTCCATCTCCTTCTTCATCATCGATGTCGCAAGCGTTGCGAAGCCCGGCAGCATTCCGATCAGCGTCGGGATGTGCATCGCAGGATTGCCCACGGTGGCAACCTGCAAGCGATCCATGCGCCGTTCGATGATGGGCTCGAGTCCAAAGAAGGTAAAGAAGAGCGACGCCTCGATGCCCTCCATTCTCGCACCGTTGGCCATGATCAGCGCCGGGTATACGCCCTCGAGCGATCCGTGCGAAACGATGATCGATACTCTGTCCATGCTAGATGCATCCTTTCGGCTTTGGCAGCCCCGCGATCTTAGCCGCCTTTTTTGCCGGGCCTTTCGGAAACAGTTGATACAAGGTCTTGACGTCGACACCGCTCTCGTTCGTGAGACGGCGAATCGAAGGCGCGTCTCCGTCGCGATCGAAGGCCTTCTGCATCGCCCTGATCACCGCCCAGTGCCGATCGGTGAGTTCGCCGATCCCTTCCTGGGCGGCGATGGCTCGCGCGATCTCCTCGTTCCAGTCGGAACGGTTGACGAGGTTGCCGTCTTTGTCGACGGCGAGGTGCTTGCCGAGAATCTCCAACGTATCCATCTCTTACGCCGCTACCTTTCCGGCCATCGACATCTTCGAATCGATCGGCAACTCCACGCCGCGAATCAGCACGTTCCAGTAGATCCAACGGAACGCAAGTTTCCCGTAGTGGTTCATTCGCGTCTCGTGCAGCAACGAGAACGGGCCGATCCCGGGGAGCGGGAACTTTCCCGGAAGCGGCTCGACACCGTAATTGAAGTCGATGAGAAGCGCCTTCCCGAAGCCCGACTCGATGAAACAGTTCGCATGACCGTCGAAACGGGCATGCGCCGGCCGCCCGTCGATGCGGTCAAGGAAGTTCTTGAACAGGATCTCGGACTGGAAGTGCGCGACGGAGCCTGCCTTGGAACTGGGCAGATTGCCGGCGTCTCCGATCACGAAAATATCATCGTGCGCTTCCGATACGAGCGTCTCCTTGTCCGTCGGCACGTAGTTGAGTTCGTCGCCCAAGCCGCTGCGAGCGATGCACTCATCCCCCATATTGGTTGGGATCGAAACGAGCACGTCGTACGGGACCTCGACATCGTCATAGGAGACGATCGTTTTTCTTTCGTTGTCGACCCGCGCGATGCCGAAGTCCGGCGTCACGTTGATGTTCTTGTGCTGCAACAGCCCCCCGAGAATCTCTGTCGCCTTAGGCTTGGTAAACGCTCCCGACAGCGGCGTCGCTAGGCGCAGCTCGACCTTGTCGCGGATCCCTCTCTCGGTGAAGTACGAATCCGCGAGGAAGAGGAACTCCAACGGCGCGACCGGGCATTTGATCGGCATCTCCGTCATGTTGAGTACCAACCGCCCGCCGTGCCACGACTCGAAGAACCGGTGCAGGCGCTGCGCACCTTCCAAGGTATAGAAGTCGAACTTGCTCTTCCCCCATTCATCGTCGAGGAGCCCCTCGGTCTGATCGGGGCGGATCTTCGCGCCGGTAGCAACGATCAGATAGTCGTAGTCCACGGCAGACTTGTCCTCAAGGATGACGCGCTTGTGGTCCGCGTCGATACGGTCGATGCCGGAGATCACGACGTTGGCGTGCGCCGGGAAGTATTCGCGACGCGGCTTTACGACGTCTTTTTGCCCATATATACCGAAGGGGATGAACAGGAACCCAGGCTGGTAGAGATGCGTCTCGGAGTCGTCGATCACCGTGATCTGCCATCGATCCTCGTTCAATACGCGCGAGAGCTTGTTCAACATCATCGTCCCAGCGGTTCCGCCACCGAGAATAACCAGTTTTCGCATTTTCCTCCTCATGAAGCCGTGGACGTTGGGCGATTATATCTTGAAGCGGAACTGCAGGCTCAACTCGTTTTCGCTCAAACGGTTTCGCACTACGCTGTTGGGAATGGCCGCATTGTTGGTCATGTACGCCGGGCCCGATACCGCGTTCGAGAAACCGTGCAGATACACAACGTCGATCGTGCGCGCCCCATCGACCTTATAGCCGGCGCCGGCGGTCGCGCTGTTCTGAATGAGCGCGGGAGCAAAGACGTTGAAGAACTGCTGGCTCGGTGGAACCGGGTTATCGGAGTGGTTGTAGCCGGCTCGCACCGCGAGTCGCCCGTTGACGCTATACTGGAATCCCACGGCTGTCGCGTAGATGCTGCGCCAGCCGAACCCTTTCACGGCGCCGTTCGGCGCAAAGCCCGACTGCGAGAACCCTCTCGTGTTCGCGTAATCGATCCAGTGCTCGTCGGCGGCGACCAGCAACTTTGGCGTAATCTGATAACCAATGCCCGCGCCGACGATCATCGGATAGTCGAGCCTGAAGCCGAAGGTCGCCGGAGTCCCATCCGGATATTGGGAGGTGTATTGCATCTTCTGCATGTGCTACGGACTCTTGTAGACGACGCCCAATTCGAGCTTCTCGTCTGGCCGCCAGGCGAGTCCCATGGTAAACCCCGAACCGAAGCTCGATGAGGCCGGGCTCGAGACGGGATACCCGCTGGCGTTGGGCGGCGTGGCGGCGAATGGGGAGACTTGCAGGCTCTGCCAGTCGCTATCTAAGCCGAGACCGAGTGAGAGCCTGGGGCTCAGCATGTACGCGACCGTGGGCGTCACTTGCAAGAATTGCTGATTGGAATAGATCGCCCCGAAGCCGCCGAAGCTTTGCGGAATTGCCAGAGGATTGAACTGACCGCCGGCGTTGGGCATAACGGCGGGATAGCTGACGCCCATGCCTGCGATACCCAGGGCGCAGAGTGCGTAACTGAAGCGGCTATTGAGCGGCTTATCAAGGAAGCTCATGCCGGGAATGACCGCCTGTTCCGTCCGGCTCGTAACGGATCCGGCCGCTACACCGGGGATCGAGGCATACATCGTACGGTGCGGAGTGAACAGATCCATTACAAACTCCGCGCTGCTGGACCGGACAAACGAGATGGATCCGGCGTTGCTGTAGCAGGAACCGATCGCGTCCAGAGATGTCGCAATTCCCGCTCCACCCATGGACTGGTTCACCGCCCCCACGCCGATCAGGATGTGGCCGTTGGTCGTGGCCTGCGCCGGAAGCGCCGTCAGAACAACGAGCATGCACGACACCGCTATGATTCGAGCCGGGCCCAAGCGATGCGCCGTGCCGACGTTTGATCTTTTCATAGCATCTCCATGCTAGTGATCGATCGAGAAGAAGCTGAGGCGTGATTGAGAAAAGTCCATGAACGGCGGCAACGCACCAAAGTTGTTGCTGAGCTCTTCGGCCACTCCTGACCGCATTGATTTTAGATTGTTACGGCAATGTTCTTCTCGATACGCTCGCGATGGAGTCGACTAGATACGACAAAAGATCTCTCGTCGGTCATACGAGGGATCTTTTGTCGTATCTTTCAGGCGTCCCGACGACAGTTGTCTCACAAACGATTTTGAAGATCTGCACCACTCGCGCTATCGAGCGATCTCCGCGTTTGCATCGTCCTAACGACGGCAACGCGAGAGCCGCCTCGCAGATCGCCTCCGCGCATCATCGGGTAAGGCGTGGCCTTGCGCTGCCGCCCTGGAGGTCAGGCCCCTGCCCGCCATCGGATCCCTTGCCGCTACCCAAGCGGCCAAGGTAAAGCCTGAGTAAAAGAGATTGCCTGGGCTGGTGCATTTGGGCTATTTCCGGATATATCACCCATCATAGACACAAGCGCTCCGGCACCTCAGCAGGCTGCCTTGAATCGAAACCCGACGGCGCGTTGGTTCTTTCGGAGAAACCGCGCGCTTCGCCGCGTCCGCGCACTTCTCATGGTGCTGGTCGTGCTCGGTACGATTCTTGCCGGCGTCTTCGGCTGGAAGAGTATCGAGCGAAACACCTTCGCGCAACTTGCGTTAAACTCCAGTGTCCTCGCGCTGGCCGCCGGCGTCCGCTTCACCGAATACCGTGCGGAACTCGACATCGTCGCCGGGGATATTCTGGACGAGCGGGTACTGCGCGACCCTCCCCGCGCGCGAACGCTCCTTAAAAATTCCCTCCAGGGGATACCACAAGCTACAACGATCGATCTCTTCGCTCCCAACGGACACCTCGTCGCGGCCGTCGGCGACACGTCGAGGGTGCCGCCATTAGCGGGAGATTCTTTCATGACGGTTGCGCCCGAGAAAACTCCGCATCGAGGGGAATTCGCAATTGGCCGTTTGGTTCACAGCTCCGCACCCGATCGCTGGGCCATTCCGCTTCGCTATATCGTGCGTGGCACGCATGGCCGCTTGCTTTTTTCGTTGACGATGTTCCTTGACCCGGCTCGAATCCTCGTAGACTGGCGGGCCGCGCTCTCCCATTCGCAGCTGGCGAACGATGGCCTGGCTTTTCGGATGCTACGATCGGACGGCTCTTTGCTCGCCAGTTGGCCCTTGCCCAAGGGCAACCGTGCGAGCGCCTACGATGGATCCGTGCGCGGGTCACTAGCCCCGATCGCGCAACGCTTTTCGAAACGCCCGCAAGGGAATTACGTCGGCGCCGCCGTGCCGTACGCGGGGCTGCGGATGATTTCCTTCGCACATGTCGGCGGCGCGCACGTTGGCCGTTACCCCGCGGTCGCTGAGGCCTCGATCCTGAGAGGCGCGGTGATTGCTCGCTGGTGGCGAGAGTTCATTCCCATCCTGCTGCTCGGAATGCTCCTGCTGCTCGGGCTTTACTTCGGCATAGGGCTCCTGTGCGAGACGGGGCGAAGGATCGATATGCTCCAGAGCCGGCGGGAGGAAGATCTCCTCCGGGACGCGCGCATCGACTCGCTCACTGGGCTGCCCAACCGCCCCGCATTCTTGGAACGCGTTGACGAAGCGCTCGCTCGCGCCGACCGTGGCGGAAGCCACTGCGCCGTCGGGATTATCGATCTCGACGATTTCAAGATGGTGAACGACCGCTTCGGCCACCCTGTCGGCGACGCCGTGCTCGTCGCCGTCGCAGAGCGCTTGCGCGCGGGTCTCCGTACCTGCGATTACGTCGCCCGGTTGGGCGGCGACGAGTTCGCCTTGCTTCTCGACTACGTCAACTCCGAGCGGGACCTCAAAAAACCTCTGCAGCGTTTGGAAAAACATCTCGCTGCGCCCATAATCCTGGAATCCGGCGACAGCCTTGATGCCCTCTGCAGCCTCGGCGTCACCATCTATCCTCTCGATCCCTCGGATCGCGACGGTCTCCTGCGACATGCCGACTACGCCATGTATCAAGCGAAGGCCGAAAAGAGCGACCGCAACTCGTTTTGGCGGTCGTACGACGGAACCTTCAGAAAGGTTCGCGTTGAGGCGCGGAAAAAATGGTCGACCCTGCTCGCGGATGGGGCCTTACGGCTCCACTATCAGCCCATCATCGATGCACGGAGTGGAAACGTGATCGTCGTTGAAGCGCTCGCACGACTAGCTGAAGGGTCCGAGATTCATCCGCCGGCAGCGTTTCTTCCGAACTTGGGACCTAATGATTTGCGTCTGCTGACCGAGTCGGTCCTCACGAATGCGCTCCGCGACATGAGGTCTTGGGATGAGGCCGGCTATCATATCGACGTTGCAGTGAACGTGGATCCCGTGCTGCTCATGACGGAAGAGTTCGTGCCTTTCCTCAAAGATCTGCTCGAACGCTCGCATACCGATCCCCGGCGCGTAACCGTGGAGGTTCTCGAGGTGCACACTTTCGATTCCCTCGAGCTAGCGCGGCGGCGGCTCGCGGGTCTGAAGAGACTCGGGGTCCGCCTCTCCTTGGATGACATCGGCTCTGCGTATTCATCGCTGCTGCGCCTGAAACGTCTCCCAATCGACGAGATCAAGCTCGATCGAGCATTCATCAGCGATCTGTTTCTCGAACCGAGCAATCTCGCTTACGTGATGGCACTTCAGAGCCTCGCAGCAAACCTTAACATTACCCTTGTCGCCGAAGGGGTAGAGAACTACGACATCGTCGATGCGATGCTCGTCCTCGGCGTCGATCGCATCCAGGGATTTGGCATTTCGCAACCGATCCCCGCACCCGAGCTGCTTATCTGGCTCCAATCCGGCCATCGATTCTGGGTGGACCAGAGACCACAAACGCTCCTAGGTGCCTATGCGGCGCACCGTATCGGGCACGAACGAATCCGCCGCTCTTGGAGTGAAATCTCCGCGCACACGCGCGCCGATTTTCAAAACTGTCGTATGGGCTCGTTCCTCGCGACTGTCGGGCGCTCGTATGCGCCGCTCATCGAGAGCCACCGTGCCTATCACGATGCAGCCGCCGTCGCCTCGCGCCCCGACGATCCCGCCATACAACGCGCGCGATCTCGCATCGACTCAGCCGTGCAAGAGTTGCTGTTGCTCCAACCCCCAACGCCTGCGGTACGTGAGGCGGTCACCACGTCTATAATGGCGTAGCCGTTTTTCACTCCCTCGCTTCGCTGCTGCGGACTGCGCTCGGCTCGGAGGCTATCGGAGTATATTCCCGGATCCCAAAGGAGACCAAGGCGGCGGATGCTTAACACGTTCCCGGTGGACTGGCATTTTGCACTTACGGCGTTCGCGGCCGTCTTCACGATCGTCGATCCCATCGGCATGATTCCGCTGGCCCTGGCCGCGACGATCGCGCTGCCCGCGGAGCGCCGCATGAAAATCGTCGATCAGGCGGTGCTCGTTGCGGCCTGCGTGATGCTGGTGATGGGCGCGATCGGCCGGCCGCTGCTGAACTACCTGGGAATCACGTTGCCGGCATTCTTGATCGCCGGCGGGATACTGCTCTTCCTAATCGCCATCGACATGCTGTTCGCTCGCCCCACGCGCGCCAAGCGCACCGAGGAAGAGGAGCGCGACGCCGCAACGGCCGAGAATCCGGCCGTCTTCCCGCTGGCGATTCCCATGATCGCGGGTCCGGGAACGATCGCAACGGTCATGTTACTGGTGAA
>JAKAPQ010000131.1 GCA_021806945.1 bacterium
CGTTGATATCGACACCCTGCGAGCGATAGACCTTCTGCACTTCCTGGACCAGATAGTTCTGCAGCGCAGTCTCACCTTTGATTCGAAGGATGTCGTGCGGGTTGAGCGAGCCCTCGTTGAGCTGGTCTCCGGGCTCGACGTTATCGCCCTCGCGAACGGCCATGTGCGTGCCGTGCGGGATGTCGTACTCGTGCGGCTCCCCAGTATCGTCGACCACGAATACGATGCGCTTGTTCTTTTCGTCTCCGAACCTAATCGCGCCGCGCACCTCCGTAATGACGGCCTGGCCCTTCGGCTTGCGCGCCTCGAAGATTTCTTCCACGCGCGGCAAACCGGTGATGATGTCTTCCGTCGCCACGCCGCCCGTATGAAAGGTACGCAGCGTCAACTGCGTGCCGGGTTCGCCGATCGACTGTGCGGCGATGATGCCGACGGCTTCGCCGATATCGACTTTGTTGCTGGTGGCGAGATTGCGCCCGTAGCACATCGAGCAGACGCCGTACTTCGCTCGGCACGTCAGCACCGAACGAATCTTGACCTCCTTGATGCCCCCGTCGATGATCGCCTTGGCCTTTTCTTCATCGATCTCTTCGTCACGCGCGACGATTTTGGTCGTCGGGCGCCTAGCGTCCAGGCGGAGCTCCTCCGCGGCCCGCCGACCGACGATCCGGTCGACGAGCGGCTCGATGATCTCTTTACCGGCCGTAATATCGCGCACCACGATGCCGTTGGCCGTACCGCAGTCTTCCTCCCGAATGATGACGTCCTGCGCGACGTCGACGAGACGGCGCGTGAGATACCCCGAGTCGGCCGTGCGCAAGGCCGTATCGGCCAGGCCCTTGCGCGCGCCGTGCGTAGAGATGAAGTACTCGAGAACCGTAAGGCCTTCTTTGAGAGAGGCCTTGACCGGAATCTCGAGGATTCGGCCCGAGGGGTCGGACATGAGCCCGCGCATACCCCCTAGCTGCTTGACCTGAGCGATCGAACCGCGGGCGCCGGAGGTGGCCATCATGAACACCGGGTTGAGCGGATTCTGGGCCTCCTGCATCGCGAAGGTGACTTCGTCGCTGGCCTTCGACCAGATCTCGATCGTCTTGTTGTAACGTTCTTCCCCCGAAATGAAGCCCTGCTCGTAGAGCTGATGCAGATCGTCCACTTCCTTCTGCGCTTTTTCGAGAATCTCGTACTTGCGGCTCGGCACGATGATATCGCTGATCGAGACGGTAGTGCCCGAGAGGGTCGCGTAGTGGAAGCCGAGCTCCTTGATGGCATCGAGGAATTTCGCCGTCTCGGCATTGCCGTATTTGCGGTAACAGGTCGTGATGAGACTCTTCAACGCGCCCTTGTCAACGATCTGGTTCACGAACGGATGATTCCAAGCGGCCGGAAACGCGTTGTTGAACGTAACGCGGCCCACCGTGGTGCGGATCATCTCGCCCTTCCAGCGGACGTCGATCCACTCTTGGAGCGTGATTCTGTGCGTGTCGTAGGCCATGATCGCTTCGCTGGCATCCATGAACGCCCTGAGACGCTGCGAGTCGCCGCCCTTCTTCTGCCCGTTGACCGCCGGGCGTGCCATCGTCTGGACGTCGTAGTCGTCAACCGCAGTAGCCTTTGCCGGCCCTTTGTACTCGTCACGCTGGAAGGTGATGTAGTACAAACCCAAGACCATATCTTGCGTTGGGATCGAGACTGGGTTGCCGTACGCGGGCAGCAGGATGTTGTTGCTTGAGAGCATGAGGATGCGGGCTTCCGCCTGCGCGCCGGCGCTCAGCGGAAGATGCACTGCCATCTGGTCGCCATCGAAGTCCGCGTTGTACGGCGTGCACACCAGCGGATGCAAGTGAATCGCCTTGCCCTCGACCAGGACCGGTTCGAAGGCCTGGATGCCCAAGCGGTGGAGCGTCGGAGCCCGGTTGAGCAACACGGGATGCTCGCGAATCACCTCGTCGAGCACGTCCCATACTTCCGGTCGCACGCGCTCGACCATGCGTTTGGCACTCTTGATATTGTGCGCTTGGCCGCGGTCGACGAGTTTCTTCATCACGAACGGTTTGAAGAGCTCGAGCGCCATCTCTTTGGGAAGGCCGCACTGGTGCAGTTTTAGCGAGGGCCCGACCACGATGACCGAGCGGCCCGAGTAGTCGACGCGCTTTCCGAGCAGGTTCTGGCGGAAGCGGCCCTGCTTGCCTTTGAGAATATCTGAGAGCGATTTGAGGGGACGGTTGTTCGGGCCGGTCACCGGACGGCCGCGCCGGCCGTTGTCGATCAACGCGTCGACCGCCTCCTGCAGCATGCGCTTCTCGTTCTTAATGATGATGTCGGGGGCCGATAGCTCGAGGAGGCGCCGCAGACGATTGTTGCGGTTGATGACGCGGCGGTAGAGATCGTTCAAGTCGGAGGTCGCAAAGCGGCCGCCGTCGAGCTGGACCATCGGACGCAGCTCGGGCGCGATCACCGGCACGGCAGAGAGGATCATCCACTCCGGCTTGTTCCCGCTGTTTATGAACGCTTCGACGACCTCGAGGCGCTTGATCGCCTTGAGCCGCTTCTGGCCCGTGGTCTCGTTGAACTCCCTGCGTAGATCGCTTTGAATCTTGCGGAGATTGAGCTCGCGAAGCAGCTCTCGGATCGCCTCGGCGCCCATGCCGGCCTTGAAGGCGTTACCGAACTTCTCGCGGGCCTCGCGAAACTTCTGTTCCGTCAAAACTTCGCGCTTCTGCAGATTGGTGTTGCCCGGATCGATGACAACGTAGGCCGCGAAATAGATCACTTTCTCGAGCTGGCGCGGCGACATGTCGAGCAGAATGCCGATGCGGCTGGGCACACCCTTGAAATACCAAATATGACTCACCGGCGTAGCGAGTTCGATGTGCCCCATCCGCTCGCGGCGCACTTTCGCGCGCGTGATCTCGACGCCGCAGCGGTCGCAGATCATGCCCTTGAAGCGGATGCGCTTGTACTTGCCGCAGTGGCACTCCCAGTCTTTGGTCGGCCCGAAGATCTTCTCGCAGAACAGGCCGTCGCGCTCCGGCTTCAGCGTGCGGTAGTTGATGGTCTCCGGCTTCTTGACCTCGCCGAACGACCAGGCGCGAATCTGCTCCGGCGAAGCCAAACCGATCCGCATCGCATCGAAATTGTTGACGTCAATAAGGTTCATCTATTCCTCGAAACCCGGTTGCGCGGTGCCGCCAAAAGCGCATAGCAAACCTAGGGGCGGCGTCCGCCCACGGACGCCTTCCTGCTCGGTCTGCTCAGTTATGAGGTTCGGGGCACAGACGAACAGTATAACACGCACTCCCGGAGGCGACAAGGCGGCGGCGAACCAGGCCGAATCGCACCGCTCTTGGGGTGTGCGGCGGAGCGAATTGGGTAAGACCGTAGCATGATCGTCGGCATCATCGGCTCCAACGACCGGGCGGCAGCGATCGGACGCCTGCTTGCTCGTCGCCATACCCTCTCCTTCAGCGACCCGAGCGATCCCGAGCGCGCCAAGCAACTCGCCGCAGCGATCGGATCGCCGGCCACCGTTGCCGCCCCATACGAACAGGTCATGCGCAGCGACGTCGTGATCCTCGCGCTCGCCTGGAGAGACGTCGACCGCGCGCTGGCGGCCGCCGGACCCTTCGACGGCAAGATCGTCGTCGACGCCACCAACGCGGACCGGGCAACGGCCGTCACCTCGAGCGAGCTGATCGCGCGCAAGATCAATGAGAACCACGTCGTCAAGGCCTTCAACATGCTGCCGCCCGATACGCTACTGCGCGATGCGGAGCAGGGCATCGCGCTCTACTACTGCGGCGACGAACGCCACGACAAAGCCGTCGCGGCAGATCTCATTCGGGACGCGGGCTACGCGCCGATCGACCTCGGACAACTGCGCAACGGCCGGGAGATAGAGCCGGGCGGCCCGCGTTTCGGCGCAGAGATTCCCGCCGATCAAGCCGCTTGACGCCCGCCCACCCTGACCCCGGCGGAACGCCGCCGATATGCACTGCGTTACACCGGAAACGGAGGACCTACGTCAATGAAGATCAAGCAGGTAATCGCCGGCACGGCGCTAGGCGCGCTCCTCACCGGGCTTGCGCCGGCGGCCCCGGTACTCGCTAATGGCGCCGCCAGTACGCGCAACATCATCCTGGGCACCGCTGCGGCAACGTACCTCATCATCCAGCATAACCGCAAGGTACATGAGAGATACGCCCAGGACGCGCAACGCCAGGCGCAGCTCTCGCAGCAGGCCAACGATTCCTGGGCCGCCTATCACGCGGAGCAGCGAGCCTACGATCAAGAAGCCGTAGCCAACGCCGACCTCAAGCGCGAGGTCGCCTTCCAACACAACGTCATCGCTCAACAGCGCCACGAGCTCGCGATGGCGCACTTGCAGCCGTCGTTCGCGATCTCCTCGGTTGCGGCCGGCCCACCGCATTCCGGCAACCGCGTCGGCGCAAACCAGGTAGCGATGGTCTCCTACGGCTGGGGAACCCTGTAGCGGCTTAATGAAGCCTATAAACGCAACCTCGACCCTGACCGCTGCTGCCCTGCTGGCCGCCCTGCTCGCCGGATGTTCCGCCCATGGTACGTCGGCGGGCGCGGCCCAGAGCATTGCGGCCGGCATAACCACCGCAGCCTATAACGACGACGTGGCGCACGTCACGAAACCGTTCGACCCGGCACTCCTGCGCCAAGTCACTCGCGCCGAGGTGGGGGCCCTCTCCGACCAGATGCACGCTCACGGCGCGTACAAAGGCTTGACGCTGCTGAGCGTCGATGCCGCGAAGAGCGAGTTCACCTATCGCGCCGACTTCACGAAAGGGTCGGCGAACGTGGTCTTGCGGCTCGATCCAAATGGCAGCGTCAGCGCCTACCGCGTCTTCTTCCCGAGCTCGAATTAGGAGCCTACGCCGGCTGAAAGCGAAGAGCCCGGTGCGATTGCATCGGGCTCTTCGCTTTCAGAACTCCTCTTCGAGCACGCCGGGAGCCGGTTCTTCCTCTTCGTCGTAGGGAGACGCCTCCTCGCTCTCCTCCTCGTCCTCTTCCTCAAGGACGTAACCCTGATCTTCCTCTTCCTCTTCCTCGACGGTCTCCTCTTCTTCGAGCGCGAGCGTGTCGACCGGCTCGAACTCCGCACCGACTCGCACGGGAAGCGGCGGCGCCTCCGTCAGCGGGCCGCTTGCGATCGGCTTGCTGTCGTCGATCTCTTCCTCTTCCTCCTCCTCCACCTCGGGCGTCTCGCCGCCGCCGATTGCGACGCGCTGCGCCTCGGCTTCCCGTTGCGCCATCACCGTCTGCGACGCGCGCGGATCCTCGTCGCCCATCAGCAAACCGATCTCCTGCGCGCGGTCGCCCATGTCGTCGTCTTGGATCTTGATCTCGATCTCTTCGCGATTCTCCGTCAACACTTTGACATCGAGCGCGAGCGACTGCAGTTCCTTGATCAGAACCTTAAACGATTCCGGAACGCCCGGTTCCATCACATTCTCACCTTTGACGATCGCTTCATACGTCTTGACGCGTCCGACGACGTCGTCGGACTTGACGGTCAGCAGCTCTTGAAGCGTGTACGCAGCGCCGTAGGCTTCCAGCGCCCAGACTTCCATCTCGCCGAAGCGCTGGCCGCCGAACTGAGCCTTGCCGCCGAGCGGCTGCTGCGTGATCATCGAGTATGGGCCGGTCGACCGCGCGTGAATCTTGTCGTCAACCAGATGCGCCAGCTTGAGCATGTAGATCATGCCCACGGTAATCGGCCGGCTGAAGCGCTCTCCCGTACGACCGTCACGAAGCCACGTCTTGCCGTCGGCGGGCAGCCCCGCGTCCTGCAGCCATTCGGCGATGTCCTCCGCATGCGCACCGTCGAAGACGGGCGTCGCCACGTCCATCCCGAGCATGCGCGCCGCCCAGCCAAGGTGGGTCTCCATGATCTGGCCGAGGTTCATACGCGACGGAACGCCCAACGGGTTGAGCACGATATCCACCGGAGTGCCGTCTTCCAAATACGGCATGTCCTCTTCCGGCAGCACTTTCGCAATCACGCCCTTGTTTCCGTGACGTCCCGCCATCTTGTCGCCCTGCAGAATTTTACGCTTCTGCGCGACGTAGACGCGCACCAGGTGGTTCACGCCCGGCGAAAGTTCGTCGTTGTTCTCGCGCGAGAAGACCTTGACGTCGATGATCTTGCCCTTTTCGCCGTGCGGAACTTTCAGCGACGTATCGC